>DATIYO010000028.1:0-27873 GCA_035517575.1 Methanomicrobiales archaeon | reverse complement strand
CTACGGCGAGGGCTCCTGGCACGTCGCCCAGAGGAACCTGATCTGGGTCAGGCTCTCGAAGGAGGTCGTGGCAAAGGGCGTGAAGGTGGAGCACGTGGGCAAGCTCATCGCGGCGAAGTTCAAGATGGACTTCCCCGAGCTTCTCGACGCAGTGCAGGTGACCCTGGTCACCGATGGGAAGAAGGTCGTGGAGCTCCTGCGGGAGGCGGAGAGGGTCTACGAGGAGCGGGACCGGCGCGTCCTCGGGATGAAGGACGACGAGGTCGACACCTATTACTCCTGCACCCTCTGCCAGACCTTCGCGCCGAACCATGTCTGCATCATCACCCCCCAGCGGCCGGCCCTCTGCGGGGCCATCACCTGGCTCGACGGGAGGACGGCGTACGAGATCTCCCCCGCGGGGGCGAACCAGCCCGTGAAGAAGGGCCGGCTCATCGACGCCCAGCGGGGCGAGTTCGAGGGGGTGAACGAGTTCGTGAAGAAGGCCTCCCACGGCGAGGTGGACCGGTGCTCCCTGTACGGGCTCATGGAGTTCCCCATGACCTGCTGCGGCTGCTTCGAGTGCATCGCGGTCGTCCTCCCCGAGGTGAACGGCGTGATGGTCGTGAACCGCGAGTTCACGGGCGAGACCCCCTGCGGGATGTCCTTCTCGACCCTCGCGGGGACCATCGGCGGGGGGGCACAGACCCCGGGCTTTGCCGGCATCTCGAAGGGCTTCATCCTCTCCGAGCGCTTCCTCCAGGCCGAGGGCGGGATCGACCGGCTCGTCTGGCTCCCCGCGATGCTCAAGGAGGAGCTCGGGCCCCGGCTCGTGAAGCGCCTCGAGGCCGCGGGGAAGGCCGGCCTCCTCGGGAAGATCGCGACCGAGGAGCAGGCGAAGACCATCGAGGAGCTCCAGGAGTTCCTCGCGAAGGCCGGCCATCCCGCGCTCTCGATGCGGCCGCTCATCTGAGGGAGCCACCATGACCGACGCACCTCCCCAGGCAGCACAGGGATCGGGAGCCGCGGGCGCCATCGACCTCGTCACCCTCGGGGCGACGGCGAAGGAGGGCGGGACCCGGTCGGTCTCCTACCGGATCGGCGGGTGGAGCGCCCTCCCGTTCCTCGGCGACTGCCCGACGGGCGTCCGGTCGCCCCTCGTCGCCCTCGAGGTCTGCGACGACCCGCGGATCTGGCCGGCGGCCGTGACCCGGGACCTCGGGGACCTCGCGAGAGACCCCGCGGCCTGGGCCCGGGAGGCCGAGAAGAGGTTCTCGGCAGACCTGGTCCGGCTCGTCCTCACCTCGACGCGGGACCGGTCCTTCTCCGACTTCCCCGCGGTGGCAAAGACCGTGGACGCGGTCCTCTCGGCGACCTCGCTCCCGCTCATCGTCGAGGGGTCGAGCGAGCCCGATCTCGACCGCGAGGTCTTCCAGCGCTGCGGCGAGGCGGGTGCGGGGGAGCGGCTCCTCCTCGGGACCGCCGAGGCCGACCGGTACCGGTCGGTCGCGGCCGCGGCGCTCGCGTACGGTCACTCGGTGGTCGCCCAGTCGCCCATCGACATCAACCTCGCGAAGCAGCTGAACATCCTCCTCAGGGAGATCGGGATGCCCCACGACCGGATCGTCATCGACCCGTACACGGGGGCGCTCGGCTACGGCTTCGAGTACTCCTACTCGGTCATGGAGCGGATCCGCGACGCGGCGCTGAAGGGAGACCGCGACCTTGCCATGCCGATGATCAGCCAGGCGCCCGACAGCCTGACGGTGAAGGAGGTCAGGGAGGCGCCTCCCGAAGGGCAGCGGGAGATCGCCGTGCGGTGGGAGTTCGGGTTCGCCCTCTCGGCCGCCGTCGCGGGGGCGGACATCGTCTCGGTGCGGCACCCGGACACGGTCGCGCTCCTGAAGGAGGCGTTCCGCGGCCTTCGGGGCGGATCCCGGCCGGCGGGAGGTGGGCAGGGTGGCGCTTAAGGCCCTCGACATCTACAAGATGCTCCCGAAGAAGAACTGCAAGGAGTGCGGCTTCCCCACCTGCCTCACCTTTGCCATGAAGCTCGCGGCAGGGAAGGCCGACGCCGACGCCTGCCCTTACCTCGACGACGCCACGAAGGCCCTCCTCCATGGCGCGACCCGCCCGCCCATCCAGCTCGTGAAGCTCGGCGTGGGCGAGCGGCAGGTCCCCGTCGGGGACGAGATCGTCCTCTTCCGGCACGAGAAGGCCTTCTACCACCCGCCCGCCATCCTCTTCTCGGTCTCCGACCTCTGGGACCGGGACCGGATCGTCGCCGCCGCCGAGCGGGTGATGACCGAGACCTTCCCGAGGGTCGGGGAGAACCTCCGGTTCAACGGCCTCGCCGTGAGGAACGACAGCGGGAGCGCGGAGGCCTTCGGGAAGGCCGTCGGGGTGGTGGAGGAGGTGGCCGAGTTCCCCGAGGTCCTCGTCTCGGCCTCGGCCGGGGCCCTCGAGGCCGGCCTCGCCCGGTGCGGCAACTACCGGCCGGTCATCCATGCCGCGACCACCGCGAACCATGCCCAGATCGCCCCCCTCGCGAAGCGGTTCGGGTGCTCCCTCGTCGTGCGTGCCGGCGGCCTCGCGGAGCTCGCCGGCCTCGCGAAGGCCTGCGCCGACCTCGGGGTCCGGGACCTCGTCCTCGACCCCGGGGCGTCCACCCTCGGGGAGTTCCTCGCGAGCTCCACCGAGATCCGGCGGAGGGCCATCGACCGGAGCGACCCGGACCTCGGGCACCCGGTCTATCTCGACGCGACCGGCTTCGCGCCCGAGGAGGCCGCCATCGTGACGGGCATCCTCAAGTACGCGGGGATCATCGTCACCTCCGTGCTCCCGCAGGGGACCGCGAAGATGGCCCTCACCCTTCGCCAGAACATCTACACCGACCCCCAGAAGCCCATCCAGATGACCCCGGGCCTCTACCGGGTCGGCGAGCCCGGGCCCGACTCGCCCGTGCTCGCCACGGTGAACTTCTCCCTCACCTACTTCACCCTCCTCGGGTACCTGGAGGCCTCGCGGATCCCCTGCCACCTCCTGATCGTCGACACCGAGGGCTTCTCGGTCCTCACGGCGGTCGCGGCGGGGAAGTTCTCCGAGCGGCTCGTGAAGGACTCCCTCGACCGGTTCCAGGTGGCCGGCCAGGTGAACCACCGGAGCCTGGTCATCCCGGGCTACGCGGCCCCCCTCTCGGGCCGGATCGAGGAGGTCACGGGCTGGAAGGTCCTCGTCGGGCCGAGGGACGCGGCCGACATCGGCGAGTTCCTCGAAAAGGAGTGGGTGGAAAAGGGCCGGGCCATCAGGGCCGGCCCTTGAGGGCGGACCGACGAGGTTTGCCCGAGGGGCCGGGCCATCCCGTAGCCCCGCCCATTCCCCTGTCGGCCGGGCCTTCGGGGCCGGCATATGTATATCAGGCCCCTTTCTCCAAGATCTGTACCATGGAGACGGACGGACCCGCCCGATCCGGCGAAGGGAGGCGCTGCTAGATGCCCGTCGTGACCTTCCTCCCGAGCTACCGGAAGATCACCGTCGAGACCGGGACCACCATCCTCGACGCCGCCCGGCAGGCGGGGTTCCAGATGAACGTCGTCTGCGGCGGGCAGGGCAAGTGCGGGAAGTGCGTCGTCTTCGTGAAGGCAGGCGAGGCCGCCTTCGACCGGGAGAAGTTCGGCCGGTTCTTCACCGACGAGGAGCTCGCGGGCGGGGCCTGCCTGAGCTGCCAGGCCGAGATCGGGGGCGACCTGCAGGTCCTGATCCCCGAGAGCACCATCATCCAGGAGCAGAAGATCCTGATCGAGTCCCTCGGGATCGAGACGGCCCTCTCCCCCGCGGTCTGGAAGTACGCCCTCGAGCTCCAGCCCCCGACCCTCGACGACCCCTCGCCCGACCTGACCCGGCTCCTCGAGGGGATCCAGAAGAAGGGCGGGCCCGTGGTCGAGAAGATCTACGCCCCCCTCGAGGTCCTCCACCTGATCCCCCGCATCCTGCGGGAGAGCGGCTGGCGGGTGACGGGGACGGTCGCCCTCGTCCCCGGGGGGTACCGGCTCATCAACGTGGAGAAGGGCGACACGACGGGACAGCTCTACGGGGCGGCGGTGGACCTCGGGACCACGACCATCGTCGCCTACCTCCGCTCCCTGGTCGACGGGAAGGTGCTCGGGGTCGCCTCGAACTACAACCGGCAGATCAGCTGCGGCGAGGACATCCTCTCGCGGGTGAACTATGCCCGGAAGGGGGGCCTCGGGAGGCTCCAGTCCCTCGCCGCCGAGAGCATCAACCTCGCGCTCCGGGCGGCCGCGAACTCGGCGGGGATCGACCTCGACGACGTGTACGAGGTGGTCGTCTCGGGGAACACCATCATGACCCACATCCTGATGGGCATGGACCCCGCCTACATGATCGAGGAGCCCTACGTCCCCGTCGTGAGAAGGTACCTCACCGCCTCGGCACCAAGGCTCGGGATCGCGGTGAACGGGAACGCGGGCCTCTTCATCTTCCCCGCGGTGAGCGACTTCATCGGCGGGGACATCGTGGCCGACATCCTCGCCTGCGGCATGGCGGATGCCGACGAGGTCTCCCTCATGGTCGACATCGGGACGAACTTCGAGGTCGTCCTCGGGAACAGGGAGTGGATGTTCGCCTGCGCCGGGGCGGCGGGGCCGGCCCTCGAGGGCGGCGAGGTCCTGTTCGGGATGAGGGCGAACCCGGGCGCGATCGAGCGGATCACGCTCGACCCGGATACCCTGAAGCCGAAATACCAGACCATCAACCGGGTGAAGCCGAAGGGGATCTGCGGCTCGGGGCTCATCGACCTCCTCGCCGAGCTCCTCCGCGCCTGCGTCATCGACCGCACCGGGAGGATCGACACGGGCATCAAAAACGACCGGGTCCGCACGGGAGCGCACCACCCCGAGTTCGTGATCGCCTGGAAGGAGGAGACCGGCATCGGGAAGGACATCGTCATCACCGAGAACGACGTGAAAAGCCTGATCATGTCCAAGGCCTCGGTCCTTGCCGCCTGCTACATCCTGATGAACCAGGCGGGGATCGGGCGGGAGGGGGTGAAGAACATCTACTTCTCGGGCGCCTTCGGGAACTACCTCAACAAGGAGAACGCCATCCTCGTCGGGCTCGTCCCCGAGGTGCCCGTGGAGCGGATCAGGAACATCGGGAACGGGGCGGTCGAGGGGGCGAACATCGCCCTCATCAACCGGAAGATGCGGAAGCGCCTCGACGAGATCGCGAGGACCGTGGCCTACATCGAGCTGAACGCCGAGCCTGCCTTCATGGACGAGTACACCCGGGCATCGTTCCTCCCCCACACCGATCTCGCCCTCTTCCCCGGCGTGCAGAAGATCCTGGACTCCTGCCGGGTCCAGCGGGGGTGAACCGCCTGTCCCGCCCGATCCCGCCCCCGGGAAGCCACGCGACGGGCGTGGGCGCCCTCCCCCACCGCGACCCGAAGGCAGCGGTCGACGAGGTGCTCCGGATATTCCCCCGGTTCCCGTACGTCCCCACCCTCCCGAACCGCGGCTTCCTCGAGAGCATCGTCTTCTCGGACTCGGCGATGCTCCCCGGCCGGACCGTCCGCGACGGCCGGCTCACCATCGACGACTCGCGGGACCTCGCGGAGGACATGGAGAAGATCTACCTCGACTTCCTGGAGCGGAACACCGCACCGTACGCCGCGACCCCCGAGTACAGCTCGGGGTTCTTCGAGATGATGACCCGCGACCTCTCGGGGGCGCTCCTCCTGAAGTGCCAGGTGACGGGGCCGGTCACCTTCGGGATGCAGGTGGTGGACGCGGCGAAGCGACCCATCTACTACGACCCCCAGTTCGCCGACGTCCTGGGGAAGCTCATGGCGCTCCGGGCCCGGTGGTGCGAGGAGGAGATCCGGCGCCGGACGGGCGTCGCGGGGACCCTCGTGATCCTGAACGAGCCGTACCTCGCATCGCTCGGCTCCTCGGTCGTCCCCATCGACCGGGACTCGGTGGTCGCCGGCTGGAAGGACATCTCCGGGACCGTCGACGGCGGGCTCGGGGTCCACTGCTGCACGAACACCGACTGGGCCTTCCTCGTCTCCCTCGGGCCGTCGGTCATCTCCTTCGATGCGTACGGAAACGCGAGGGAGTTCCTCCTCTACCTGGACGAGGTGGCTGGGTTCCTGGAGGCAGGGGGCGTTGTCGCCTGGGGGATCGTCCCCTCTGACCCGAAGGTCTTCTCCCGCGAGACCGTCTCCTCCCTCGCCGACCGGTACCTCGACATCAGGAAGACCGTCACCGAGTACGTGGACCCGAAGGTCTTCGACGCCGGGTCCCTGATCACCCCGAGCTGCGGTATCCAGCTCGGGACCGATGCCGAGGCGGTCGCGATCATGGAGGCCGCGGCGGCGATCTCGGTAAGGGTCCGCGGGGAGGGGACATGAAAGGGCCGTGCCGCATTGCCCTCTCGGGGAAGGGCGGGACGGGGAAGACCACCATCTCCTCCCTCCTCATCCAGGCCCTCGTCGGGATGGGCGGTGTCCCCGTCCTCGCCGTGGACGCCGACCCGAACGCGAACCTGAACGAGGCCCTCGGCCTCCCCCTCGCCGAGACCCTCGGGTCCATGCGCGAGGACGCCTTCACGAAGGCCATCCCGCCCGGGATGTCCCGCACGGGGTACATCGAGTACCGGTTCCAGCAGGTCCTCGTCGAGTCCGACGGGGTCGACCTCCTCGCCATGGGGAGGCCCGAGGGGACCGGCTGCTACTGCTTCGCGAACCGCCTCCTCTCCGAGGCGATGGACCTCCTGACCCGCCACTACCGGTTCGTCGTGATGGACATGGAGGCCGGGATGGAGCACTTCTCGAGGGGGACCATCGGGACCCCCGACCTCCTCCTCGTCGTCTCCGATCCGGGCGCACGGGGGATCCGGACCGCCCGCCGGATCCATGACCTCGCTGTCACGCTGGGTATCCCGAAAGAGAAGATCTTCTTCGTGATCAACCGCGCAGGGAGCGTCACTCCTGAGAAAGCTCTGCGGGCCACGGCGGCGGGGGTGGCGGGTGGGGCGAGGCCGGGAACGGGTGCCGGAGGCGGGTCGGATGAACCCTACCTCGATCTGTCGCGCATCCTCGCCTCGGTCCCCGACGATCCCGGGGTGGAGAAGGCCGACCTCGAGGCAAGGCCCATCGTCTCCCTCCCCGACGGGAGCCCGGCGAAACAGGCGGTGCGGGCGCTCGCGGAACGGGTCCGGTCCCTCTGCGAGGGGTGAGGGCCGGCTATCCTTCCCTCGTGTCCTTCTTCGTGACCCGCGAACCCGCCTCGATGGTGAACGGGCCGCGGGCGTTCCCCGAGAGGTCGCATCCCTCGACGGTGGCCTGCGCCTTCTCGTAGACCCAGACCCCGACGTCGCGGTTCCCCGTCACCTGGCACCCGAAGAGCCGGGGGTGGGCGCCTCCCCGGGCAGAGACCCCCGCGTACAGGTTCCCGGTGATCCGGCACTCCTCGAAGACTCCCTTCCCCTTCTCGCTCGCCCCGACCCCGAACTGCCCGTCGCGGATGGTGCAGCGCCGGACGAGGGGGTTCGCCGAGCGGGTGATGAAGAGCCCGCGGGCGTTCGCCGCGATGTCGCAGTCGGAGAAGACCCCCTTCCCCCGGTCGCTCACCTCGATCCCGAAGTTGCCGTGGTGGACCGTGCAGCGCTCCACCGCGGGATCGGCCCCGTCCCGGACGAGGATACCCGCGTACGCGTACTTCGTGATCTCGGTGCCTTCGACCGTCCCTCCGGACCGCGGCCCGAACACCAGACCGTGGTGTCCCCCGTCGATATGGCATCCCCGGATCGCGGCCTCGGCTCCCCCATCCAGCGCGATACCGGTCCGGCTCGACGCGACCCTGACCCGGTCGAGCCGGGCCGAGGCCTTTCCTGTGACGACGACTGCCCCGGTCCGGAAACCGTGGAGGTCGAGCCTCCTGAGGACCCCCTTCGCCCGGGAACCCGATATCGAGATCCCGGTATTCCCCCCCGAGACGGTGCAGTCCTCGATGAGGGCGTTCCCGCGGATGATGTCGATCAGCGGAGACCCCGCTCCTTCGCCTTGTGACCCCCTGACCGTGACGCCGTGAAGGGAGAAGGTGTCGGCCTTCGACTGGACGGCGGCCTTCCCGGCCCCTTCCAGGACGATGGCCGCCGCCTCGCCCTCCCCGATGACCTCGACGGGTTTTTCCACGGTGAGGGCCTCGCGGTACGTCCCGGGCCGGATGAAGACGCGGGCACCGGCCGGTGCCTTTGCCAGGGCCTCGGTGATCGTGCGGAAATCCCCCCCGCCCGACGCGGAGACGATGAGGGTCTCGGGGGGGAAGGCGGCCTGGGTCGCAGGGGGGCCGGCACCCTCGCCCCGCCGCCTCCGCCTCTTCTCGATGAACCTCGCGTCCTCGGGCGTGATGACCGAGAGGGCGAGGGCCCAGGAGACGACGGCCCAGAGGGCGTGCTCCTCGGCGATCCCGAGCTCCTGGACGATCCTCCCCGTGAGCCGGCGGACGAGGATCTCGCCAGGCACCGAGGAGGCGAGGGAGAGGAGCTCCTCGGGGACGTGCTTCCGGTGGACGCTCGCGAGGAGGAAGATCTCCCGGTCGCACGACCCGCAGGTGTCCCGGAGCAGCCCCTCGGTCCTCCTCTGGTCGGCCGCGATCTCCCGCCCGTACCGGGAGATCATCCGGGCGAGTTCCTCCCTCGGTCGGTCCGTCGCCGCCATGGTCCCCCTCAGGGCTCGATCTCCGCGAGGACGCCGCCCAGGTCGATCCTCGTCCCCGGGTTGAGGGGGACCGAGCGGTCGGGCGGGACCTCGGCCGCCCTGCCGTCGGGGAAGGTGACCTTCCAGCCGACCCGGGAGAGGTTGCGGATCCCCCAGATGGACGGGTCGGCGGGGTTCCTCACCACCCTCCCGAGCGGGGAGATGTCGCCGTCGCCGGCGCCCGCCTGCCCGACGGCCTCGCGGGAGATTACCGCGCCGTCGGTGAGGAGGACGTGGTGGCTGCCGGCGCTCGTCCGGACGAGGAGCTTGGGCGGGAGGGGGATGGCTGTGCGGCAGTTCCAGCACGGGAGGCCCGCGGCACCGGGCTCCCACAGGTTCTCGGCCCGGCACTTCGGGCAGGCGACGACCCCGTCGGAGAGCTGGAGGAAGAGCCCCTGCCACTCCCCCTCGGTGACCCGCCGGCGCGGGTCCTTCACCCCGACCGTGAAGGCCCGGGTGAAGAGCTCCCGGAGGGAGGCGGGGCAGAACCCCCACCGCTCGCCCGCGGTCGCGTACTCGGGATCCCCGGGGAGGGCATTCCGCCGGTCCTTCGGGTCGAAGATGAAGACAGGGTCCCCGTACACCTTCCTCTTCGCGGGGATGTCCCAGACCCGGAGCTCGTACTCCATCTTCCCGTGGAACGGATGGTGCCAGCACCAGAGGCTGAAGAGGAGGACGGCGAGGGAGTGGAGGTCGGTCTCGGTCGAGGGGTCGGCCCCGCCCCTGATGAGCTCGGGGGCCATGAACTCCATCGTTCCCCAGACCTGGCTCCGGGACTGGCGGTTCACCCCGACGTTGTCATTGTCGCAGATGAGGATCTCCCCCGCGACCGGGTCGAACATCAGGTTCCCGTCGGAGATGTCCCGGTAGCAGAGGCCCGAGAGGTGGAGGGCCCGGTAGCTGTTCGCGAGCTGGTACGAGATGCGGGCGAGGGCGCGGAAGCCGGGGACGGGCTTCAGGTGCGCCTGGACCTCCCCGAGCTCGGCGAACCGGGAGGTGTCGATGAGGCGCATCAGGTACCCGAACTGGGGGAGGCCGGGCGCCGTGACGAGATCGAGAGGCCAGATGAACCGGGCGCCCGCCGCCCCCCTCGGGGGCCCTGCCTGGACGAGTGCCCGGATGGCGGTCATCTGGTCCAGGGTGGCCTGGGCAGGCTTGTACCACTTCAGGGCCTGCCGGCCGTGGGGGCCCTCGACCAGGTACACCTCGCCCTGGGTCCCCTCGCCGAGCTTCTTCCTGACGGTGAGGGTGATCTTCGCCACCTCGGCCTTTACCTTCTGGCCGGCCTCAAGAGGCATCGGTCCCGCCTCCCTCCTGCCCCGGCTCCGGGCCGGTGCCTTCCCCGGCTCCTGCAGGCCCGCTCTTCGCCTCCTCTCCTCCGGCCTCGGCCGCCGGGTTCAGCATGACGAGGGCGATGGTCATGTCGTCCCCGCTCCCGTTCTCGGAGTAGCCGTCCAGCCAACCGGCGAGGGCGGACCCGACCCGCTCGATGCCATAGCCCCGCACCCTCTCGGCGAGGGAGCGGGCGAAGGCCCGGAGGTCCCCGTCGGGGTTCTCGAAGGAGTCGGAGAGGCCGTCGGTCGCGAGGACGAGGAGCCCCCCGTCCCCGACGGGGAACCGCCCGGTCCTCCAGAGGGCGGGGGCGTCGCGGGAGGAGAGGGAGTAGGTGACCGTCCCGAGGAGCCCCTCGTCCCTCGGGAGGGGCGCCTCGACCTCCCCGCCGGGCCGTACCACGAGGATGTCGCCGTCCCCGATCTGGCCCACCCAGCACTCGGACCGGTCGACGAGGGCGACGAGGAGGGTGCTCCCGTACCGGGTGAAGAGCTCCTGGCCTGCGGCGCCCGCCCGGGATGCGTCCTCCCGCCGCCCCGCGTCCCCCTCGGCGTACTCCTTCCACCTCGCGGTCACCCGGTCAGGGAACCCCGCTTGCCCCTCCGACGGGACCGGCCGCCAGCCCCCCTCGTTCCCCGGGTCGGGGAGGGACGCGACCACCTCGTCCACCGCCGCCTGGACGGCGAGGGCCGAGCCGCAGTGGGACCGGTCGTGCCGCTCCCCCCCGTGGCCGTCGGCGACCGCGACCGCGAGGAGCGGCTCGCCCATGAAGGAGGAGGACCAGATGGCATGGGCGTCCTGGCAGGGCCGGCCGTCCCGGAGGTGGGAGCTCCCCCTCCTCGTGCAGCCGCAGGCCCAGCCGATGGCCGGGATGCCCACCGGCGCGGTCCCCCGGGTCTCCTCCATCGGCCGCTCCTAGAAGGGCTCGGTGCTCGACGTGATGGTGGGCGGGGGCGGGGGCGGGGGCGAGAGGGAGACGTTCCCGGTCCCGCCTGCGAGGTCCTGGGACTTCGACCGGGACGAGCCGAGGGTCGCCTCGGTGGAGGCCCACTTGATGAAGTTCAGGAGCTGCTCGGGGGTGTGGGCCTTGAGGACCCCCACCTGCTCCTGGTTCGAGAACTTGAGGAGCTCGGGCTCGTTGTAGTCGGACTCGTCGCCGATGGCGATGGCGAGCCGGATGGCCTTCATGCCCCAGGGGGTCCGGTCCAGCTCGGCGATCGCCCTGTCGTACTCCCCCTCGGGGTCGGTGCAGTACCCGTCCGAGACGAGGATGCAGACCGGCGGGAGGCCCCTCCTCGGCATCTTCTCGACGGAGAGCTCGGGGATGAGGAGCCGGATGGCCTTTGCCGTCGCCGTGAGGCCGTCGGCCTCGAGCTCGGGCCAGAAGAACTGCTCGACGGGCACGGGGGCCGGCCCGACGTGCCAGGCGGCCTCGTCCGAGAACCGGATGGCCCGCATCATCACCTGGACCTGGGGGTGGGCCGCGACGGCCTTCTGGATGAGGGGGAGGGCCTCGCGGATCGCCTGGTTCAGGGTCGCGATCTTCTTCCCGCCCATGGACGCGGAGTAGTCAGTGAGCCAGAAAAAGTGAAGGGTCCGCTTCGCCACCTTCCCGTCAGGCGCAGGAATATCGTCAGCCATGGTATCTCCAGTCCCTTACCAGACTTGGGTTCTCGTCGCACTTAAAGGATTGGCCCGCCCGCCGCCGCCCCGTCCCGCGGGGGAGAGAACCGGAGCCGTTGAGGAGGAACCGGCCGGCCCATTTCCGAACGGCAGGGCGACGATGATTAGGGGTTGTTTTGGCAAAGAACCCGGATTAATTTGAATATAATTTTCTTGCCCCAGATTCCGATAGAAATTAAAAGAGAAGAGTATATATAGAGAGAAATAGATTTATCATAAATCCATCTATGGTCTCTCCCGCGTCGCCAGAGGAACATCCGGTTAGCAGGATCTACCTTCCCGCCTACTTCATAGTGGCCTCCTCTGCCATCCCCATCATCATCTCCGTCTACTGCCTCTCCCGCGGGGTCTTCGACATCTTCCCCCACCTCTTCTACATCCCCATCGTCCTCATCGCCTATGCCTATCCCCGGAAGGGGATCTACGGCTCCGTCATCCTCGGCGGGATCTACCTCGCGCTCGTCTATGCCTTCGCGTACCCGAGGGTCGACGTCCTCTCCGGGGCCACCGCCCGGTTCTTCTTCCTCGTCGCCATCGGCGTGGTCGTCACCCTCCTCTCCCGCCGGATGCAGGAGGAGGAGCGGAAGTACCACGGGATCTTCGACCATGCCCAGGACGGGGTCTTCCTCGTCTCCCCCGACCGGGAGCTCATCCTCGACGCAAACCCGATGGCGGCACGCCTGACCGGCTCCTCGCCCGCCGAGCTCAGGGGGATGCCCTTCTCCGCCCTCTGGCAGGACCCGGCCACCCTCGAGGCCTTCCGGAGCCGGATGGCGGGAGGGGCGGCGGTCGCGGGCCTCGAGGGCCGGATCGTGGGGAGGGACGGGGGGGTGAAGGACGTGATCCTCTCGGCCGGCCTCCTCCCCGACGGGAAGATCGCCTGCTCGATCTCGGACATCACCGACCGGATCGAGGCGGCGAAGGCCGTCGAGCGGGAGCGGCAGGAGCTCCTGGACATCATCGAGTTCCTCCCCGACGCGACCTTCGTCATCGACCGGGAGAAGAAGGTCATCGCCTGGAACCGGGCCGTCGAGACGATGACCGGCATCCCCAAGGCCGGCATCCTCGGGAAGGGCGGGTACGCGTACGCGGTGCCCTTCTACGGCGAGGCGCGCCCCATCCTCGTCGACCTCATCTTCGAGGAGAGCCCCGAGGTCGAGTCCCACTACGACTGGGTCCGGCGGGAGGGGTCCATCCTCTACGGCGAGGTCTTCATCCCGAAGATGCGGGGCGGCCTCGGCGCCCACCTCTGGGTGAAGGCCTCCCCGCTCCTCGACCGGGACGGGAGGATCGTCGGAGCCATCGAGACGGTCCGGGACATCACCGAGCGCCGGATGGCCGAGGAGGTCCTGCGCGAGTCCGAGGCGAACTACCGGACCGTCTTCAACGGGGCGAACGACGCCATCGCCATCTACGACCTGGAGACCCGCCGGTTCTCCGAGGTGAACCAGAAGGCCTCGGAGATGTTCGGGTACTCGCCCGAGGAGTTCACCTCGCTCAGCTTCGAGGACATGACCTCCGGCGTCCCGCCGTACACCCGCGAGGACGCCCTGCGGAAGATCAACGACCTCACCCCCGACGTCGTCATGGGCACCCCCAAGCTCCTCGAGTGGATGGCGAAGGACCGGTCGGGCCGGACCTTCTGGGTGGAGCTCAACCTCCGGATCGCCTCCATCTGGGGTGAGCCCCGGGTCCTCGCCGTGGTCCGGGACATCACCGCCCGGAAGCTCACCGAGGACGCCCTCCGGGCCTCGGAGGCGAACTACCGGGCCATCTTCTCGGCGGTGAGCGAGGGGATCTTCATCATCGACCCCGGGACCGGCCGGATCCTCGACGCGAACGAGAAGGCCTGCGAGATGTACGCGAGGCCGGTCGAGGCCCTCCGGCTCCTCGGCGTGGACGACCTCTCGGACGCCGAGCACGGCTACTCCCTCGCCGCCGGGGAGGACGTCTTCCGCCGGTCCCTCCGGGGCGACCTCCCGGGCTTCGAGTGGAGGGCGAAGGACAGCACGGGCCGGATCTTCTGGGTGGAGGTGAGCGTGCGGCAGGCGAACATCGGCGGGGAGGACCGGCTCATCGCGGTGGTGCGGGACATCACGGTCAGGAAGCAGACCGAGGACCTCGGCCGGATCCAGCACAAGCTCTCGGAGCGGCTCACCCAGGTGACGAACCGGAGCGAGGCCTTCCGGATCGCGACCGACGCCCTGGTCCGGATCGAGGGGATCGACGCGACCTTCGCCTGCATCATCGAGGGCGGCGAGCAGGGGTTCCACCCCGTCCACCTCCAGGGCTTCTCCCTCTCGAACCCCCCGAGGCTCACCTGCAACATGCCGCCGTGGCTCGAGCGCGAGCTCCCCCTGGGGAAGGCGATCTTCCTCAATGCCGGGACGGCCGACCCCCGGATCGCGGACGTGTTCGCCCCGGAGGGGATCCGGGCGATGGCCCTCCTCCCCATCCTCGCCGAGGGGAAGGTGCTCGCGGTCCTCGTCGGGTGCTCCCGGAGCCTGGACGAGTTCCCCTCGGTCACGAAGAGCGGCCTCGAGACGGTCGCCCACCAGGTCGGCGTGAACATCGCCCGGATCCTGAGCCGGGAGGCCCTCGAGAAGAGCGAGGCCCTCTACCGGGCGGTGGTCGAGGTCCAGACCGAGATGATCAGCCGGTTCCTGCCCGACGGCACCCATGTCTTCGCGAACGAGGCGTACCTCCGGTTCTTCGGGAAGGACCGGCGCGAGCTCATCGGCCGGCGGTTCATCCCCCCCATCCCCGACCCCGACATCGCCCTCGTGAAGAAGCACTTCGCCTCCCTCTCCCGCGAGAACCCGGTCGGGACCATCGAGCACCGGGTGATCCTCCCGAGCGGCGAGATCCGGTGGATGCAGTGGACCGACCGGGCGATCTTCGGCGGGAACGGCGCCATCGCCGAGTTCCAGTCGGTCGGGAGGGACGTCACCGCGACGAAGATGATGGAGGAGGTGGAGGCAAAGGCCTTCCTCCAGATCGAGAAGAACATCGAGCAGCTCGCCATCCTCGGGGACCACATCAGGAACCCCCTCGCGGTGATCGTCGGGATCGCGGACCTCGACGGCGGCCCGACCTCGGCGAGCATCATCCAGCAGGCCCGGATCATCGATACCATCATCACCCAGCTCGACCGCGGCTGGATCGAGTCCGAGAAGATCCGCGAGTTCCTGAAGAAGAACGACCACAACGGGTACTTCCGGTAAGCCCCGGGGCACACGTCCGTACCCCCTCCCGTCCGCCCTTTCCTGCCATTCATCCACCCCGGTGCGGTCAGCCCCCCGTCATCCCGCCAAGGGTAAAGATTAATGGAACTCACCGGACAATGTGATCAGCATGCTTGTGATACACCGCGAGTGCTGCGGGTACTGCGGGGCATGCGTCTCGGTCTGCCCCGAGGGGGCCCTCGAGCTCGTCGACGCCTACCTCACCGTCGAGGACTCCTGCCGCGGGTGCGGGATCTGCACGAAGGCCTGCCCCGTCGGGGCCCTGGAGGTGACGGATGAAGAGCCGGTATGACGTCCTCGTCATCGGCGGCGGGCCCGGGGGCGCCGTCGCGGCGGGCGACCTCGCCGGGAAGGGCCACTCGGTCTGCCTCGTGGAGAAGCGCCCGGCCATCGGGGCCCCGGTCCGCTGCGCCGAGGGGATCGGGAAGGACGCGCTCAGGGACTTCATCGAGCCCGACGAGCGGTGGATCTCCGCCGAGATCCGGACCGCCGGGATCGTCGCCCCCGACGGGACGGGCATGGTGCTCGAGCAGGAGATGGCCGGCTCCAAGGTGGGCTATGTCCTGGACCGGAAGATCTTCGACCGGGAGCTGATCTGGCAGGCCGCGGAAAAGGGGGCCGAGGTCCACGTGAAGACCCGGGCGACGGGCCCCATCGTCGAGGACGGCGCGGTGAAGGGGGCGGTCCTCGAGGCCTGCGGCGAGGTCCACGAGGTCAGGGCGGACGTGGTCATCGCGGCTGACGGGGTCGAGTCCAAGTTCGCCCGCTGGTGCGGCCTCGAGACCGCCGTCCCCCTCCGGGAGCTCATGAGCTGCGCCCAGTACGTCCTCACCGACATCGACATCGACCCCGCGAGGACCGTGTTCTACCTCGGGAACAAGGTCGCCCCCGAGGGGTACGCCTGGGTCTTCCCCAAGGGGGACCGGGCGGCGAACGTCGGCGTCGGGATCTCGTCCCGGAGGTCCCGCGACGGGAACCGGGCACGGGACTACCTGGACCGGTTCGTCGCGGCCCGCTTCCCGGCGGGGAAGACCATCGAGTACATCGTCGGCGGCGTGTCCGTCTGCCGGCCCCTCCCCTGCACCGTCGCCGACGGGCTCATGGTCGTCGGGGACGCGGCCCGGGTGGCCGACCCGATGACCGGCGGCGGGATCTTCAATGCCATGCACACGGGGAGGCTCGCCGCGGGGGTCGCGTCCGAGAGCATCTCCGACGGGAACTGCTCCTCGGCCGCCCTCATGGCCTATGACCAGGCCTGGCGGCACGCGAAGCTCGGGAAGACCCTCGAGCGCAACTGGCGGATCAAGGAGTACTTCATCACCCTCTCCGACGAGAAACTGAACGCCATCGTCCACTCGATGTCCCGGATGAACCTCGCGGAGTTCTCGGTCTTCAACCTGGTGAAGGAGCTCATCAGCCACAACCCCAGGCTCCTCCTCGAGCTGAAGGGCCTCCACGACTCCCTGAACATCCCCGGGTGACCCCCGGGTAACCCCTTTTTCCGGTCCCCGCCACCATCCTGAAATAGGCCGCCCGCCAATACCTCCTTGTGATCTGCGGCGTGGACGAGGCGGGGAAGGGGGCCGTCCTCGGCCCTCTCGTCGTCGCGGCGGTCGCCTGCGGGAGCGAGGAGGAGGCGCGGGCGGTCGGGGCGAGGGACTCAAAGGCCCTCTCGCCGCAGAGGCGGGAGGAGATCTACCCCGAGATCCTCGCCCGGTTCCGGGTCGCGACCCGGGTCATCCCGCCCGAGGCCATCGATGCCCGGCCGAGGCTCTCCTTAAACACCTGCATCGCGAGGGCCCATGCCGCGGTCGTCTCCGAGCTCCGGCCCGGGCTCGCGATCCTCGATGCCTGCGACGTGGACGAGAAGCGGTACCGGCGGGTCGTCGCGGGGTTCCTCACCGAGAAGGTGAGGCTCGTCTCCGAGCACGGGGCGGACCGGAACCATCCCGTCGTCGGGGCGGCGAGCATCGTGGCAAAGGTCGTCCGGGACCGGGCCATCGCCGACCTCGCCGCCCGGCACGGGGAGATCGGGAGCGGGTACCCCTCCGATCCCGTCACGGTCGCGTACCTGCGGGAATACCTCAGGAGCCGGCGGGCGCCCCCGCCCTTTGCCCGGTCGAGCTGGGCGACCACCCGGGCTCTCGTCGGAGAGCTCCAGCAGACCCGGATAGCCGATTTCTAGCCCCCTCCGGCGGGCTCACCCTTATCTGGGACGAGGACAGAGCTGGTATGTGGACTGGATCCCCGTCATCGTCCTCGCCCTCGTCCTCGCCTATCTCGCCGCCGCGTGGTACATCCGGAAGAACCGGATCCGCGAGGACATCATCACCTTCTACGGCCCCATCATGGCGATCAAGACCCGAAGGATCGGGTTCTTCGACAGGTTCCGGTCCATAGCGACGGCACTCCGGATCTACGGCTCCATCGGCATCGCCATGGTCGCCATCGTCTCGGTGATCATGACCGTCCTGATCTTCCTCCGGTTCCCGCAGGAGGTCGCCCAGCCGCCGCCAGCCGAGGGGATCTACAGCCCCGTGAACTGGTTCGTCATCCCCGGGGTGAACCAGTTCATCCCCTTCACCCTCCCGGTCATCCTCGGCATCGTGATCACCATCGCCATCCACGAGTTCGGCCACGGGATCCTCTGCCGGGTCGAGGGGATCGTCGTGAAGGGCATGGGGGTCCTCCTCTTCGTCATCCCCATCGGTTTCTTCGTCGAGCCCGACGAGGAGGAGCTCGGGCGGACGCCCCCCGTCCCGAAGGCGAGGATGTTCGGCGCGGGGATCGCGAACAACCTGGTCCTCGGTTTCATCTGCTTCGGGGCCCTCATCCTCCTCCTCGGGGCGGTGAGCCCGGTCCCCGGGCCGATCATCTACGGGGTCCAGGAGGGCTCGCCGGCGTTCAACGCGAGCGTCCCCCTCGGCTCGGTGATCCTGGCGGTGGACGGGCAGCAGGTGAGCGCCGTCGGGGACGTCGCGGCGATCCTCGCCCGCACGAAGCCCGGCGACCCCGTGAACCTCACGGTGATCCCTGCCGGGACGGTGCGGGACCTCCCGGCCCACGCGCCGGTCCCGGGGGGGACGACCTACTCCTTCAACCTGACCTCGGCACCGGACCGGTCGTACGGGTTCATGGGCGTGAGTTACTATGCCACCGACCAGGTCGCCTCGGTGCTCCACCGCATCGGGACCGGGCAGGGGCTCCTCCTCCTCACGGTCCTCCCCATCGACATCCTCTACAACCAGTTCCCCCCGCTCCACCTGCTCCTCACCTACGTGCCCGACGAGTCCTTCTTCCGGGTCCCCTTCCCCCTCTACTGGGGGGTCGTCCACTTCCTCTTCTGGTGCGGGTGGTTCAACTTCATGGTCGGGACCTTCAACGCCCTCCCCCTCGTCCCCTTCGACGGGGGCTTCATCATGAAGGAGGGGGTTGCGGGGCTCGCGGGGAGGCTCGGGAGGCCCGAGCTCACGGACCGGATCGTGCTCGCCGTGAGCCTCGTCATGGTGGCCATCCTGATCCTGATCGTCACGATCCCCCTCATCGTGCAGGCGATACCGGCCATCTCGAAGGCGGCAGGGGGGCTGCTCGCCGGTTCCTGACGGTCGGAAACGTGCATCCCCGGGCTTACGAGAAAATCCAAAGAATTAGATATATCATGGGCCCATGGTTAAAATAGGAGCAGGAACCTTGCGGGACGCGGGCGGGGTCAGATGAAGGAGGTCCCCAGGAGCAAGCGCTACGCCCTCGGCTGGTACCACGAGGGGGTCACGCACCTCTCCATCCAGGAGTACGAGGAGGCGATGGCCTTCTTTGACAAGGCCCTCTCGGCCATCCCCGACCACCCCGACTTCCTCGTCGGGAAGGGCGACGTCCTCTTCGCCATGGGGGAGTACGCCGGCGCCCTCGTCCACTACCGGAAGGCCGTCGCCCAGGACCCCGAGAACTACAAGGCATGGCTCCAGGTCGGGGTCACCGAGCTGAAGCTCGAGCGGTTCGGGGACGCCCTCGAGGTCTTCCGGAAGCTCCATGCCATGAACGAGTACGACGGCGAGGTCTGGCTCGGCCTCGGGATCTCCCTCTTCTCCCTGGGGAGGAAGGGCGAGGCGGCCGAGGCCCTGAAGAACGCGATGCGGTTCAAGCCGAGCCAGCCCGCCCTCTACTATTACCTCGCCCTCTCCGAGTCAGACGACGACCAGGCGCTCCGGCTCCTCCTCCGCGGGTACCGGATCGACTCCTCGAACCTGGACATCATCGTCGAGCTCGTGAACCGGCTCGTGCGGTCGGGCCGGAAAGCGGACGCCGCGGCCTTCTACCGGAAGGCCAGGGGTATCGACCCGGCGAACCCGCGGGTCCGGGAACTCGAAGAAGTCTGCATGAAGAAGACGTAGATCATTCTTCGATCATCGCGACGAGGGAACCCTCCGGGACCCCGACCTCCTCGGCGATGGTGGGGCACTTCACCGCCATCAGGTAGGCGACGGGAGGGAGGCCGTCGTACTCGGTCAGGGCCTCGTAGTTCGCCATCCCCTTCGCGATGACGAGCGTGCACCGGTCGAGGGCCTCCCGCAATTCGTACGGGATCTTCCCGAGGTTCACGCCGATGTCGCCGCTCCCCGTGGTCGTCACCCGGGCAAACCGGTGGAGCCCGGCGTTCTCCGCATCACCGAGGGTGGCGTCGTTCAGGATCGGGGCTCCCTTCACCGCCACGGTGACCCGCGACCCGTGACCCGCGAGGTACTCGACGAAGAGCCGGTCGAAGACGATCTCCCCCGCGTTGTCGGTGAGGTAGACCACCTCCCGGGCGAGGTCCTCCATCCTCGCCGTGTCGTCGAGGAGGAAGCCCCTCGCGAACTCCTGCCGGAAGAAGGCCCGGAAGTCGCCGGTGACCCGGTGCGAGGTGACGCCGTAGTCGAAGGTGTTCGCGATGACGCTCGCGAGGGCAAAATCGCGGAAGCCCGAGAGGGTCGGCCGGACGGCCCGGCAGGCCTTCACCGCCTCCGCCGTGCTCACCTCCTTGATCCGCCGGTACGGGTCCGGGTCGCCGAGGACCTCGTAGGCCCGGCCGTGGGCGGCCGAGGCGACCTCTGCCGCCGGCCGGGGGCTCCGGCGGAGGTCGTCGAGGAGGGCCTTACTCTCGGCGAGGACCCGGGCGATCCTCCCCTCGTCGGAGGTCGAGAGCCGGCACTCGTAGGCGATCCGGTCGAGGAGGCAGTCGTAGCACCGGTCATGGATCTTCATCGGGACCTCCCCTGAAAAACACGGCGTGGATGGGGCCACTGCGATTCGAACGCAGGTCAGAAGACCCCCAGTCTCCTAGGATAACCAGGCTACCCTATGGCCCCTCCACTCTCATGGGAGCCGATCCCTTATGTACCTTGTCCTTGGCCCCCGACGCTCAGATCTTCAGCCTCTTGAAGGCCTCCACGTTCCTGGTGAGGGCCTCGAGCTCGATATCCGAGAGGTCGACCCGCGAGGATCCCTGCTCGATCTCGAACTGCAGCTGGTGCATCCGCACCTTCATCAGGTACATGAAGAAGACCTGGAAGAGGATGACGACTCCGAGGAGGAGGATGAAGAGGGTATAGAGCTCTTCGGTGGTCATTTCGCCCCCTTGAAGAGGATCTTCACGAACCGGGTGACGAACCCGTCGGTCGCGGCCTCGACGCCCTCTTCTGGCGCGATACCGGCGATGTGGGCGGCGATCCTCCGGAAAGCCCGCGAGGCATCGCTCCCCGGGAACTTCATCACCACGGGGGTCTTGTACACGGCCGCCACCCGGACGTTCGGGTCCTCGGGGATGATCCCGATGAGCTTCACGCCGAGGGTCTTCTCGAGCTTGTTCTGGATGAGCTCGGTGTGCTCGGAGCCGGCCCGGTTCAGGATGGCACAGGCGACGTGGCCGCCCACGACCTCGGTGAGGACCTTGGTCTTCAGGGCGTCCACGATGGAGGAGACCTCGGGGTTCACCACGAGGATGACCTCGTCGGCGATGGCGAGCGGGATCACCCCGTCCCGGCTGATGCCGGCGGGGGCGTCGATGAGGAGGTAGTCGCAGCGGTTCACGAGCTCCTTCATGATCTCCCGGAACCGGTCGGGGTTCGCGAGCTGGAACCCCTGGAGGGAGATCCCCGAGGGGAGGACCTTCACCCCGTTCGGCCCGTCGTAGATGGCCTCCTCGAGCTTCGCCTTCCCCGCGAGGACCTCGTGGATCGTGATGGGGGCGTCCTCGAGGCCGAGGAGGAGGCCGATGTTCGCCATCCCGATATCGGCGTCCATGATGAAGGTCTCGAGGCCGAGCTTCGCGAGGGAGGCCCCGAGGTTGATGGTGCAGGTGGTCTTCCCCGTACCCCCCTTCCCCGATGCGATGGTGTAGGCCCTGATCATTCGAGGCTCTCTTCGCTGCTATGTTGGCGTGAAATTCTTATATAGTTCTCTGTCATTAAAGCCACCAATTCAGAATTCTCCGGGCGTCCTCGGCGATTCCCTTCGCCTGTCCCGGGCTGAGGGGCCGGCCGCTCTTTGTTACGCAGAGCATCGGCTCCCCCTGGTGGGCGATCTCGAGGAACCTCACGCCGGGGGTGTCGGGCTTCTTCTTCCGCCGGTACAGGTCAGAGAACCGGGCCGCCTCCTCCGAGGACCCCGGGAGGAGCGAGACCACGACGAGGCCGTCGAGGGTCGCGATGATGAAGTCCGAGAGCTCGTACTTCTCGCACAACCGCCGGATGCTCGCCTGGATATCCGGGCTCCCCTCGAGGATGTCCACCCCCCGGGGAGGGGCCACGGCGGCCGGCAAGGGCGCCTCACCCGCGGGAACCCCGGGCACGGAGGCCATCGGGGCCGTCGGGGCCGCCTCGGCCGGCGCAGCGGCCTCGCCCGTCGCGGCCGGTTCGGAGACCTCCCCCGCGACCGGCGCGGGAGGGACGGCCGGGAGCGGAGGAGCGGGAGAGGCCGGAGGGGGGCTGATAGCCCCCGGTACCCCGAGGCTCTCGGCCATCCTCTTCACGTACCAGAGGAGCAGCCCCGCAAAGAGCGCCTGCACGGCGCAGATGATCGCAAGGACGACGAGGAGCAGCTCCGCGATCCCCTCGAACTCGGCTGTCATGTCAGATCCCCCTCATTCCTCCTTCTCGGTCATGAGATGCCCCAGGTGGAGTTTCTTCACGATCCCCTTCGCGTTCTTCCGGATCTTCGTCGCGATGTGCTCGACATCGACGTCGTCCAGGGCCGACATCTCCATGTGGAGGAGGGCGAGCTCGTCGTACCCGTCGTCCGACGGGCCCTCCCCTCCGCCCGTCGCCGGGACCTCGGCGATGGCCTGCCCGAGGTCAGGCCTCGACCAGGCCTCGGGCGACGGAAGGGGCACCGCGAGGACGGGCGCCGGTTCCTCCTCCTTCGGGGCGGTCGGCGTCGCCGGTGGAGGCGGGACCGCCGCCGCGGGCCGCGGCTCTGCGGGCCTCGGCCGGGGGGCGGCCTCCCTCGCCTTCTCCCTCGGGGGCCGGAAGACCCTCGTGATGATCGGCGACGAGAGGAGTGCCTCCCCGTTGAACTCGACGGCGAGCTTCAGCTCGGCGTCCGTGAAATCCGCGAGGATGGCATCGATGTTCGCCTCCCCGAGGGCATTGATCGCCTCCCAGGCGGGCCCGCCCCTGAGCGGCCCGTACTCCGCGAGGATGTACCGGCCCTTCTGGATCACGAGGGTGATCACCTCGCGGCCCCGGGAGACGGTGACGTCGCCCGTGTACCTGACCTCTGCAAGCTCCTGGATGAGGGAATTCAGGGCCACCCCTTTGATAACAGAGCGAAATTTCCCCCGGGGAAGCTGCATTGTAAATAGCTGGTGTGCGAACTTAAATAATGTTATTGTTCCTGCCCCGTGCGGTTGACACTGTTTTCCACCTTTGCGGCCCGATCAAGCGGATAATCTGGTAGATCTCCCCGCCCGTTCCCCCGGTGGCCGGCGGGAGCCCGTCCCTGACCCCCGGTCTTGTGCGTCTCTGATATCTTAATCATTTCGAAAACAGAAGATGGGGTATATGCGGGGCCGAAAAGAGAATCCACCCGTTGCAGATACCATGGGAGACGAAGGGGGGGAAAAGAATAAGTTTATTACCAAACGAAACAGTTATCATTAAATTAAGGGAAACACTGCAGCCCCACCCGAGAGCCGCTGGCTCCCGCGTGGAATCCCGGGGTAGCAACGGTAGTGCATGTTCAGCAGAAACCAGATAACCATGGTGACCAGGGTGACTGTTTTATCCAGATCCGCCGTATCCAGCGGCCCGTGCTTCACGCACGCCGGGCCGTCGTTTTCGGGGATGGCGGGGGCCGGGGAGACCTGAATGTATACCATACTCGTGGTTGACGACAGCCCGTTCATCGTCGATGTCTTCGTGACGATGCTCGAGCGGGGCGGATACCGGGCCATCGCCGCCTACAGCGGGCTCGAGTGCCTGGACATCCTGAAGAACATCAAGCCCGACCTGATCCTCCTCGACATCATGATGGAGCCGATCGACGGCTGGGAGACCCTCGAGCAGATCAAGCGGAACCCCGAGACGAAGGACATCCCGGTCCTCATGCTCACCGCAAAGCAGCTCTCCCCCGAGGAAGCCCAGACCTACGGGATGTACATCGAGGACTACGTCCTCAAGCCCATCACCCACCGTGAGCTGTACGACACCATCGAGCACGTCCTCAAGCGCCGGAACACCATCAAGCTCGACGTCGAGGAGGCGAAGAAGGCCGGCTTCGACCAGGGGATCATCGACGAGTACTCGCGCCTCGCAAAGAGCGTGGACGTGAACAACCGGCTCCTCAAGATCCTCGAGACGACCTACAACATCTACGACTCGAACCAGCAGGTCTCCTCGAAGATCTCCCAGGCCATGAAGAGCATGTCCGAGAGCATCAAGAACCAGGAAGGCCGTCTCACCCAGATCCGGTCCGAGCTCGACCGGGTCCTGAACGAGAAATAAGAGAACTGCCTTTTTTTCGAGGACCTTTCCCGCGACTTCCCCGTGGCCCTGCCGTCAGCAGGGCTTGTCCTCGTGGAACTCCTCCTTGCCCACGAGGACCACGGCCGCGGTGAGGACCGCGATCACGGCGACGATGACCAGGGTATCAGTCGGGTTGATGGTCCCGACACCCGCGATGATGACCTGACGGACCGTCGCCGTGAGGCCGGCAACGAGGATGGGCCGGACGAGGACCCGGCTCGTCTTGAAGTAGGCGGTCACCGTCTCGAGGATCTCCACGATGATGATGGTGAGCAGGATGGCGTGGAGGATATTGAGGAGGCTCGCCGTGGGGTCGGGACCGAAGAGGGCGGGGAACTGGACGGCGGCGACGACGAAGGAGACGAGGGCGAGGAGGGAGAGGATCACCGCCGTGATGAAGTAGATGAGCTTCGTGAGGATCGAGATGAAACCCGTCATGGACTCGATGGGACCCGTGGCTGCCATCCTTTTCCCCTGAACACATTGCGCCCCGATGGTATAAAATGGATGTCCCTGCCTCTGGTGCCCTCCACGGCTCCACCCCGGCCCCTCTGCCTCTGGCGCCCTCCACGGCTCCGCCCCGGCCCCCCTGCCTCTGGCGCCCTCCACGGCTCCGCCCCGGACCACCGATTCCGGATCCCGCCTTCAGGTGAAACGTTTATATAGTCTCCTCACGTTGTAATAATGCCAAGAGGGGCGAGGGTGCGGGGGCTCGTAGCTCAGCTAGGTAGAGCGCCTGGCTTTTAACCAGGTGGCCGGGGGTTCAAATCCCCCCGAGCCCGCTCCCACAGGTGCGTCTGTGGATGAAGCGGTGATGGATCTGACTGAAACTCATCTCGTTTCGGGGGAGGAAGTCGACTCCTCTCCCGGGAGGGTCTCTTGACCACATTCAATGTTCTCGAACACATGATGGTCCCGGAACATCGTATTATGGAGGGGGAGGAGATCAAGGCGCTCCTCTCCAGGTATCATCTCACGCTGGAACAGCTGCCCAAGATCTACCATGACGACCCGGCGGTGAAGGCCGTGAAGGCCAAGCTCGGCGACGTCATCGGGATCGTGCGCGAGAGCCAGACGGCGGGGAAGGCCGAGTCCTACCGTCTCGTCATCAGGCGGCCGAAGAAGTAGGGGGCTTGGATCACTTTGATCGAACGGGGTGTACTCTCCAGAGTCTATTTCTCGAAGGAGCATGTATCGCGCCACCAGCTCGACTCCTTCAACAACTTCCTCGAGCACAATCTCCAGAAGGTGGTGAACGAGCAGAAGATCATCCAGACCGACATCGATTCAAGGGGGAAGAGCCGGCTCCCCGTCTGGGTCGAGCTCGGGACCATCACCATCGAGAAACCGGTGGTGCGGGAGGCGGACGGGTCCCAGGGGAGCCTCTTCCCCTCGGAAGCGAGGCTCCGGAACCTGACCTACGCCGCTCCCATCTACCTCACCATGACCCTCATGCACGGGGACACCAGGCAGGACCCGGTGGTCGCGAACATCGGGCAGCTCCCCGTCATGGTCGGGTCCCGGAAGTGCAACCTCTTCGGGCTCTCCGACGAGGAGCGGGTCGCCCACGGGGAGGACCCCCTGGACCCGGGCGGCTACTTCATCATCAACGGGACCGAGCGGGTCCTCATGACCCTCGAGGACCTCGCGAGCAACAAGATCATGACCGAGTTCACCGAGCGGTACAACGAGCGGATCTACGTCGCGAAGGTCTTCTCCCAGTTCCGCGGGTACCGCGCCCTCGTCGTCGTCGAGCGGAACCGGAAGAACCTCCTCGAGGTCTCCTTCCCCTCGGTCGCGGGCCACCTCCGGTTCGTGGACCTGATGAAGGCCCTCGGCCTCGCCTCTGACCATGACATCGTCGAGGCGGTCTCGACCGACGAGGAGATCCTCACCTTCATGATGCAGAACCTCGAGGAGACCGAGTGCGACTCCGTCGAGAGCGGGATCATGTACGTGGGCAAGAAGCTCGCCCCGAACCAGACCCGGGACTACCAGAAGAAGCGGGCCGAGTTCGTCCTCGACAACTACCTCCTCCCGCACCTGAACTACCTGATGCCCGCGAACCTGAAGGAGACCGACACCGGCTACCGGGCCGCGGTCGACTCCGTGCGCCTCGCAAAGGCCCACTTCCTCGGCCGGATGGCCGAGTCCTGCTTCGACCTCGTCCTGAACCGGCGCCGGATCGACGACAAGGACCACTACGCGAACAAGCGGCTCAAGCTCGCCGGCGACCTGATGGAGGACCTCTTCCGGATCTCCCTGAACCGGCTCACGAGGGACATCAAGTACCAGCTCGAGCGGGCGTCGATGCGCCACCGCGACCTCTCCATCGCGACCGCCGTGCGGGCCGACGTCCTCACCGAGCGCCTCCTCCACCCGCTCGCGACGGGCAACTGGGTCGGCGGGAGGACGGGGGTCTCCCAGCTCCTGGACCGCGTCGACCACATGTCGGTCCTCTCCCACCTCCGCCGGGTCATCTCGCCGCTCTCCCGTTCCCAGCCCCACTTCGAGGCCCGCGACCTGCACCCGACCCAGTGGGGCCGGATCTGCCCCTCCGAGACCCCCGAGGGGCCGAACTGCGGCCTCGTGAAGAACTTCGCCCAGATGGTCGAGATCAGCCGCGGGGTCGACGACGACTCCGAGGTCCCGAAGCTCCTCTACACCCTGGGCGTCGAGCAGATCCGGAGGGAGACCGCATGAAGAAGTCACGGGTCTTTGTCGACGGGGCCCTCATCGGCCTCGTCGAGAACCCGAGGGATCTCGTGGGGAACCTCCGCCGGATGCGCCGGAAGGGCGAGATCCCGACCGAGATCAACGTCTCCTTCAAGGAGTACAACGGCGACGTCATCATCCACACCGACCGGGGCCGGGCGAGGAGGCCCCTCATCGTCCTCGAGAAGGGGAAGCCCCTCATCACCGCCGAGGACACCGCGAGGCTCGCCGACGGGCTCATCCCCTTCGAGGACCTCGTGAAGCGCGGCCTCATCGAGTTCATCGACGCCGAGGAGGAGGAGGACCTCTACATCGCGATCCACGAGAAGGACATCACCCCCGATCACACGCACCTCGAGATCGACCCCTCCCTCATCCTCGGGATCGCCGCGGCCCACGTCCCCTTCCCCGAGCACAACGCGAGCCCGCGGGTCACCATGGGCGCGGGGATGGTCAAGCAGGCCCTCGGCTTCGCGGCCTCGAACATGAAGCTCCGGCCCGACACCCGCGGCCACCTGCTCCACTATGCCGAGCGGCCCATCGTCCACACGAGCACCTCGGACTCCATCGGGTCCGACGACCGGCCCGCAGGGCAGAACTTCGTCGTGGCCATCCTCTCGTACGAGGGGTACAACATCGAGGACGCCCTCATCTTCAACAAGGCGGCCATAGACCGGGGCCTGGGCCGGTCCCACTTCTTCCGGACCTACGAGGGCGAGGAGCGGCGGTACCCGGGCGGGCAGGTGGACAAGATCCAGATCCCCGACGAGGAGGTCACGGGCGCCCACGGGGCCGAGTTCTACCAGCACCTGGACGCCGACGGGATCATCAACCCCGAGACCATCGTCTACGAGAAGGACGTGCTCATCGGGAAGACCTCCCCGCCGAGGTTCCTGGAGGAGCCATCGGGCGAGCTCATCGCCGTCGAGAAGCGGCGGGACACCTCGGTCACGATGCGGTCGAACGAGCGGGGGATCATCGACACCGTCATCATCACTGAGGGGGAGAACAGCGCCCGCCTGGTGAAGGTGCGTACCCGTGACCTGCGGGTGCCCGAGGTCGGGGACAAGTTCGCCTCGCGCCACGGGCAGAAGGGGGTCATCGGCCTCATCGCCCCGCAGGAGGACATGCCCTTCAC
>DATIYO010000027.1:0-4106 GCA_035517575.1 Methanomicrobiales archaeon | reverse complement strand
CGAGGCCGCTGCCACCTTCTGGAAGGTATCCCCGCCCTCCACGACATCGCCGATGGCAAAGACCCGCTGCGGGAGTTCGCGGTGCCGGTTCGCCTGAAGGGTCTCGAGGAGGAGAGGGAGGATGTCGGTCCGGATGACCGTGTGCTCCTCGCTTATGGGGTACTTCACCCTGAGGGCTGACGCCCGGGGCTCCCGCTGCATCCGGGTGAAGAGGACCCGCTCGTTCGTCAGGGTGAACGGGATCACCTCCAGGTATCCCATTCCCGTGAAGAAGGCGCGGACGGCTTCTCCAAGGGCGGTGACCGGGTGCTTCGCCCCGATGGTCGCGACCCGGGGGAGCGCGGGGGCGAACCGGTCGTACCCGTAGGCGATCGCCACGTCCTCGTAGACGTCCCAGTCGTGCATGATGTCCGAGCGGTAGCAGGGCACCCGGACCAGCACGCGGTCGTCGTCGAGCGGCTTCGCCCCGAACCGCATCTTCCCGAGGAGCTCCGCCATGGAGGCCGGCGTGACCGGGATGCCGATGAGCCGCGAGCATGCCGAGGCGGAGACGACACGCTCTACGGGGGAGAGGTCCGGGCAGGGGACGCCGTCGATGGAGACGCTCTCGATCCGGGCCCCGGTCTCGGCGAGCGCCGTGCAGAGGATCCGGACCGCGGTCATGACCGCCCTCAGGTCGGTGCCCGTCGTGTCGAGGAGGACGTTCCTTGTCTCCGCCGTCACCCGGGTGAGCTCCCCGTTGATGATCGGGGGGAACGAGAGGACCTCGTCCCGGGAATCGACGATGAGCGGGAACCGGGGGAGGTCCTGCACGAGGTGGGCGTAGTCCCTCCCCTTCGGGTGCTCCGTGAGGATCTCCTCCATGGTCATCGGCCGGTCGTAGTCGAGGGGCACGAAGGAGCGGGAGCGCTCGGAGGCGAGGTACCGGAACGGCGGCACCACCCGGTCCAGGTCATGGACCCCGATGGCCACCTTCCCCCGCCCGCGGCCCACGGCCCAGTGGAGCGCCTCCTGGAGCCCCATCAGGCTCTCGATGGCCGCCTCGCTGAAGTCCAGGCCCCGGATGACCGCCGTGCCGAGGCAGGGCCGGATGGCCGCGAGACGGGGGTCCACCGAGAAGGACATCCCCGAGGGGGTGACCGGGTAGTCGCGGAGGCCGGTCTCGAGGGAGAGGAAGCCGCGGAGGGCATGGGCGACCCCCTCCGTCGAGAAGAGGTCGGGCCGGTCGGGGAAGAACTCGGCGTCCGCATGGTCCTCCTCCATCCGCTCGATCTCGCACCCGATCATGGGGAGCCTCGCGAGCATGGCCTCGCGGTCGGCCCCGACGAGCTCCTCCAGGTACTGGTAGTTCAGCTTGATGATCGGCACCGGGCCTCACCCTCGCTTGGTACAGGTTCCCCCGACAGCCTGATATATCCAGCGGATATCCTCCGCGGCCGCCGTCCGGGGGTATCCCCCCGCCGCACGGTCACTCTCTCAGATCAGGACTTCTGAAGGACCGTGATCCGCCTCGTCAGGGACTTGTGGACCCGCTGCCGGTGCACCTGGAGCACGGTGAACAGCGAACCGGCGACCTCGCCGATCTCGCGGTGGGTCACCACCACGGCCCTCCGCCCCCTGCGCAGCACCCGGTGCATCTCGCCGAGTGCCGAGGGGTAGAGCTCGTCGAGGCCCGGGCTCCCGATCCAGGACGACTGGCCGTAGGGGAGGTCGGTCACGACGGTGTCGACGGAGCCCGGTCTCAGGGGGAGGTCGCCTGCGTCGGCGAGGAGAAGGGGCACGGCGGGGAGGTTCGTCCGGCACCCCGCGACCATGGCGGGGTCCGCGTCGCTCCCCAAGGGCGAGGCCCCGAGGAGCTCCGCCTCGGCGAGGAGCCCGCCCGTCCCGCAGAAGGGGTCGAGGAGGGTCTCCCCTGCCCGCACCAGGGAGAGGTTCACGATCGCCCTCGCGGTCCGCGGCAGCATCACCCCCGGGTGGAAGAAGGGGCGGGTGGAGGGCCTCCGCGCGTCGTAGCCGCCGCGGTCGATCCGGTGAAGGACCCGGCCAAGGTAGGCCCGATCTCCGGAGAGGAGAGCGCGGAACTCGATCTCCGGGCGGGACAGGTCGATGGGGCCGTCGATGAGGGTCCCCATGAGCCTCTCGATGGCGGGCACCGCGGGCACCGGTTCCCCTGCAACGGAGCCGGCCATCCTCTTCGCCCTCGCCGCGAAGGGCCGGTCCGCCGAGAGGGACAGGCCGCGGAGGAGGCGGGCGAGCTCGTCTGCCGAGGGACCGGTCGAGCCGAGGTATTCGAGGACGGTGTGGGTGAGGGAAAGGCGCGCGGTCGCCCCCGGGTCCGCGACCTCGGCGACCGCCACCTGGGGCCTTGCCTCGAGGACCTCCCCCACGCACTCCAGCTCGGCAACGGGGAGGGTCGGGTGCTCCCCCGAGAGCTCGAAGATGAGCCTCATTCTTCCTCTCCTCACCATGGGGGGGGCGGGGAGATAAACCACCGGACCGGGCGGGGCCATCGGGAGGGAGGCCATCGCAAGGGAGATGAACGGGGGAGGGCGGTACTCTGTAGGGATAGTGATGGAGGGTCCGCCCGCCGTTCTCCCCGAGCTCCTCGCCCCCGCGGGGACGATGGAGGCGCTCAGGGCCGCCGTCTCCTGCGGAGCGGACGCGGTGTACCTCGGGGGAAAGAGGTTCTCGGCACGGCAGTACGCGGGGAACTTCGACGACCGCGGGATCGCCGGGGCCGTGGACTTCGCCCATGCGAGGGGCGTCAGGGTCTACGTCGCGGTGAACACCCTCCTCCATGACCGGGAGCTCCCGGAAGCGGCCGCGTACCTCCTCCGGCTCCACGAGATCGGGGCGGACGCCGTCCTCGTCCAGGACCCCGGCCTCGCTACCCTTGCCCGGGAGCTCGTCCCCTCCCTGCCCCTCCATGCCTCGACCCAGATGACCATCCACAACCGGGCGGGGCTGGAATGGGCCGCCTCCCTCGGGATGAGGCGGGCCGTCCTCGCCCGCGAGCTCTCCCTCGCCGGGGTGGAGGCCCTGGGGGATGCCGCGCGCCGGCTCGGGATCGGCCTCGAGGTCTTCCTCCACGGCGCCCTCTGCTACTCCTACTCGGGGCAGTGCCTCCTCTCCTCGGCCATCGGGGGCCGGAGCGGGAACCGGGGCCGGTGCGCCCAGCCCTGCCGGAAGCCCTACGAGCTCGTGCGGGGCGACGCCGACCCGTACGGCCGTCCCCTGCGGGCCGCCCCCGTGCCGCTGGCCGGCCGGTACCTCCTCTCCACGAAGGACCTCTCCCTCTACCCGTTCCTCGACCGGGTGGCGGCGGCGCCCGTTGCCGCGCTGAAGATCGAGGGGAGGATGCGGTCCCCCGAGTACGTGGCCACGGTGACAGGGATCTACCGGCGGGCGCTCGACGCGATCGCTGCGGGATCCCGGGTCCCGAAAGGAGCAGGGATCGACCAGGGGGGCAGGGGCCCCTCTGGTGCGGGGGGCTGGTCCCCCTCCCCTGCCGACGAGGAGGCCCTCGCCCTCACCTTCAGCAGGGGGTTCACCGGCGGCTGCCTCTGCGAGGGCCCGGACGCCATCATGGGGAGGGACGCCCCCGACCACCGCGGCATCCTCGTCGGGGTCGTGGAATCCGCGGATCCACGGACCGGGTCCATGGCCGTGCGGCTCTCCGGCCATATCCTCCCGGAGAAGGGGGACGGGCTCGTCTTCCGGGTGCCAGGCGACGAGGGGAAAGACCGGGGGATGGTCCTGCGGCAGGAGCCGGTCATCGATTCGGGCCTGCTCTGGCTGAAGTCCGGGAAGGAAGCGACAGGCAACGTGCAACCCGGGGCAAGGCTCTTCATCACCCGCAGGGCACGCCTGGCAGGCGGCGGCCCCGAGGCCTGTCCGCCCGTTTCCAGGATCTCGATCGATCTCAGGCTCGAGGTCTCCGACGGAAAGCCGGTGCTGGAAGGGTCGGTCTTCCGCTCAGGGAACCTCGTCACCGTGATCCGTCGGGAGGCAGGTTTCTCGGCCGAGCCTGCCCGTGCCCATGCCCTCACGGGCGAGGCGGTACGGGAGATCCTCTCCAGGCGAGGGGAGTCCCCGTACCAGGTCGG
>DATIYO010000026.1:0-5457 GCA_035517575.1 Methanomicrobiales archaeon | reverse complement strand
TCCAGCCCGCGGGGCGGAGGGCGTCGGACCGGAGATCGAATATCGCCCCGGATCCCGCGGCCCAGCCGCCGGTCCCCGGATAGGCCGAGTAGAGCTCGTACAGGACGCACGAGTCCCCGTCGAGGACCAGGACATGCCTGTCACCGGATGAGTTCGGTCCGCCCTCGATGAGGGGGTTCACGGGGATCGGGTACGGCCCCGGGTCGCTCTCGTCGGCATAGTCGAAGGAAACCGGGACCTTCGCCTGGGTGGCCGGCACGAGGTTGTACGGGATCCCGATGGGCTCCCCGTCCCAGAGGCCGGAGCCGAAGTCCGGGTGGAGGCCCGTCCCCGCCCCGATCGTCGCAATGTACGACGCGGAGAGGGGATCGACCGGGAGGGTGTCGACAGGGGTGTTCCAGACATTGTCGGCAGGGAGCACGGGGCAGCCGCCGAGGGCCGTGCCCGCGAGGGCGGCTGTCGGCACGAGCACCAGGAGGACGATGAAACCGATCAGGCGGCCGAGGTGGTTCATGGAAGGTCATCCCGTCCTGGAGATAGATGCGTGTCTCTCTGGCGGGACGAGGGGGGTGACCGGTGGCAGACCATACCGGATTGAAGATCATCTCAATTATATTATATAAATATTTCTTTTATAGAAAATCATCGATAAACCATATTCGTATAAAATTAACACTGTATTAACCGCAGACTCATGATTCGCTACTTTAACGCGAGATTATCTTTACCGGTTATCCGGCCCCCGAATGCCTTCCCCCGGCCTTCAGGTGATCGGATAATCCGGTTTGCAGATCAGGGAGATTCCACGATCTTCAGGAGCGCCGCGGCGATGTCGAGAGAGGTGTGCCCCCGCTCCATCCACCGCTCGATCCGGTTCCGGAACGGGCCCAGATCCCCTCCCAGGGCCGCCGACACCTTCTCCAGCTGCGGGTCGCGTTCGGCCGCCCGCCGGTCCTTCACCTGCCCCGGCTCCTGGACGAGCGTCACCTTCGCGTACCGCTGGATGTCCCTGACCTTCTCCGCATCCGCGCCGGTGACGAGGGTGAAGGAGCGCCCGCCCCTCCCCGCCCTCGCCGTCCGCCCGATCCGGTGGACGTAATACTCCGGGTCGTTGGGGACGTCGTAGTTGAAGACGGCGTCGACCCCCTCCACGTCGATCCCCCGTGCCGCCACGTCGGTCGCGACGAGGATCCCGATCTCCCCCCTCCGGAACCTGGCCATGACCCGCTCCCGCTGGTTCTGGCTCATGTCCCCGTTCAGCTTCTCGGCCGGGTAGCCCCGGGCGCGCAGGCGCCTCGCGAGCATATCGGTCCTCCGTTTCGTGTTGCAGAAGACGAGCGAGAGCTTCGGGTCGTACTTCTCGAAGAGGTCGGCGAGGACGTCGAGCTTCTCCTGCTCCTTCACCTGGTAGGAGTGCTGCTCGATACCGGGCACCGTCAGGCGCTCGTGCACGACCCGGATGATCTCCGGGTCCCGCATGTACCGGCGGGAGAGGTCGAGGATCGCCTGCGGGACGGTGGCCGAGAAGAGGACCGTCTGGCGGGACCGCGGGGTCCGGGCCAGGATCGCCCCGATGTCCTCGATGAAGCCCATGTCGAGCATCACGTCCCCCTCGTCGAGCACCACGCAGCGCACCCCGTCGAGGGAGATCGAGCCCCTCCTCAGGTGGTCGAGGAGCCGGCCGGGGGTCGCGATGACCACCTGGACGCCCCTCGCGAGGGCAGAGAGCTGCCGGTCCATGGACTGCCCGCCGTAGACCGGGAGGATGGTCATCCCCCGCCGGTACTTCGCGAGCCTCGCGAGCTCCTCCGACACCTGGATGGCGAGCTCCCGGGTCGGGCAGAGGACGAGGGCCTGGACCGACCGCCGACGGGGGTCGATCCCCTCGAGGAGGGGGATGCCGTAGGCGGCGGTCTTCCCCGTCCCCGTGTGCGCCTGGCCGATGACGTCCCTCCCTGACCGGAGAACCGGGATGGCGAGGGACTGGATCTGGGTCGGCTCCTCGAACCCGAGATCCGCGACGGCCCGCTCCAGCTCGTGGGAGAGGGCCAGGTTCTTGAAGGATACTGCTTCCATGGATTCAACCCCGGGAACCCGATGCAATCCCGCCCTGATGACGATTCATCGAAAAAAGGATGACCGGCCCGCTGTGTGTAGATCCATTGGTTCTCTCTTCATAAAGGGTTATGGGGGAGGCGGGAGTTCCGCGATACCTCCGGTGCCGAAGGGAGGGTCTTCTCATTCGGGACGAGTGGGGCGGTTCTTTAACTGGAGCCCGGGCTAGAGCCCCAGCTCCGATAAACCGGGGTGGTCGTCCGGCCGCCTGCCGAGGGGCCAGCGGTACTTCCGCTCCGACTCGGATATGGGCAGGTCGTTGATGCTCGCGATCCGGCGCTTCATGAAGCCGTTCTCATCGAACTCCCAGTTCTCGTTCCCGTACGACCGGAACCAGCTGCCCGAGTCGTCGTGCCACTCGTACGCGAACCGCACCGCGATGCGGTTCCCCGTGGTGGCCCAGACCTCCTTGATGAGCCGGTAGTCGAGCTCCTTCGCCCACTTCCGCTTCAGGAAGGCGACGATCCCGGCCCGCCCGCTGATGAACTCGGACCGGTTCCGCCAGGTGCTGTCGACGGTGTAGGCGAGGGACACCTTTTCGGGGTCCCGGGTGTTCCAGGCGTCCTCTGCCGCACGCACCTTCTTTGCCGCGGTCTCCATGGTGAAAGGAGGCAGCGGGGGTCTCTGGTTCTCGGCCATAACGGGTATCGTCGGGTTCACGGATGATAAGGCTGACGATCGTGCGCAGAAATTGATAATCCCGGAATAATCCGGGAATTATGGTTACCTGCCCCGCCACCGGCATGCCCGTCGGCCCTCCTTTCAGGGTTGTTTCACTTCGTGAGATTGTTCCATACATTTTTATGAAGGCGGGGCATCCGCCCACCCGTATCGGAGGAGGAGAAGAATGCCGTACATCACGGTCGGAAAAGAAAACTCGGGAGATATCCAGGTCTACTACGAGGACCATGGGTCGGGGAAGCCGGTGGTGCTCATCCACGGGTTCCCCCTCTCGGGGGCCTCGTGGGAGAGGCAGACGCAGGTCCTGATCGACGCGGGGCACCGCGTGATCACCTACGACAGGCGCGGGTTCGGCTGGTCGGACAAGCCGACGACCGGCTACAACTACGAGACCTTCACGGACGACCTGAACACCCTCGTGAAGAAGCTCGGCCTGAAGGACGCCACCCTCGTCGGGTTCTCGATGGGGGGCGGGGAGGTGGCCCGCTACCTGGGGAAGTACGGTTCGGACCGGGTGAGAAAGGCGGTCTTCATCTCCGCGATCCCGCCGTTCCTCGTGAAGACCCCGGACAACCCGACCGGGGTGGACAAGGCCGCCTTCGACGCGATCCAGCAGGCGGTCCTCGCGGACCGGCTCGCGTTCCTCCGGGAGTTCTTCCAGAACTTCTACAACGTGGACGTCCTCGGCGGGAAGCAGATCAGCGAACCGGCGATCCAGAACAGCTGGAGGATCGGCGCCGGCGCGTCCCCGAAAGGGACCTATGACTGCGTATCCTCGTGGAACACCGACTTTCGGAAGGACCTCGCGAAGATCGCCGTCCCGACGCTCGTCATCCACGGGGACGCGGACCGGATCTGTCCCCTGCCCATCACGGGCCAGCTCACGAACCAGGCGGTGAAGGGGAGTAAACTCGTCGTCATCAAGGGCGGGCCGCACGGCCTTTCCTGGACCCATGCCGCCGAGGTGAACCGGGCGCTCGTGGAGTTCCTGAAGTAAAGCGGGATTCCGGAGGTGGAAACCGGAATTGCCGGATCGCTTCCTGCTCTATCCCGTCGGCCGTCGTTCGGGAAACCGGAAAAGGTGGCGACAGGGCCCGGACCCGACCAGGGAAAAAGGGGTTACCCGCATCCGCTCGTCGGTGAGTTCTCGGACGACGGGAGAGCCGTGCCGCACTCCGCGGGCGGGGTGTCGAAGCTCCCGCAGACGGCCTCCTTGAAGGCCTCCGGGCTGCGGCTGCCCGAGTATTCCACCCCGTTGATGTAGAGCGTGGGGGATGCGGTGGCCCCGTTGGCGTTCGCATCGGTCTCGTCGGTTTTCAGCAGGGCGATCCCGTCGGAGCCGAAGGCACAGGTCTCGATATCGCCGAGCTGCAGACCCAGCGACCTGGTGACGTTCGCGCGGCAGGCATCCAGGGCGGTCGTGTTCTGCCAGAGCGGGTAACACCGGGTGTCGAAGGTGGCGAGGTACTTCCAGTACAGGGCCGGGTTCTTCTCCTGGATGCAGGCCTGGCGGAGATCCTCCCTCGCCTCCTCGGAGCCGTGGAGGGATTCCACGGAACCGGCGGTCGTCCCGCTGACGGTGGTGATGAACCGGATCCTGATATCCGCCTTGTTCCCGAGGAGGTTCTCGACGGGCACCATGGCCTCTTCGGCCTGGGTGCCGTAGGGGCAGAAGGCCATCACGTAGAGATCGGCGACGGGCCGGGCGGATTTAACCGCCGCCTGCGACGCGGCCTGGCGGGAACTTCCGGAACCGCTCATGTTCAGGACATTCGTGAACAGGAGGGAGCAGTCCTTCGTGGCGTACAGGGTGATCTGCTGTGACTGGTACAGGACGGTCACCCGGTCCAGCCCCTTGTCCTCGACGGCAGAGACGAGGGACACGGCCGTGCCCTGCTGGACCACGTTCGCGTTGAGGTACTGGATGACCTTCTGCCCGCACTGCGGGGCCGGGACAGCCTGGCCTGTTCCGAGGCCGGTGGTCTGGGCGAGTATCCCGAGGATCCCGACGAGGACGACGATGCAGAGGATCGCGGCGAGCGGTCCTTTTCGCATGAAGAACGGAACCGGCGCCTGTTTATCCGGGGTACCCCCTTGTCCGTCGGGTATTGTCGTATCGGTCTGCTGATCCATAGGTACCTTCCTCTGTAGCTGTACTACCGACGACGGTATAAAGCAGATCGTGGCAGGGAACGACGGTTCGGCCACCCCTGATAAAAGCCTGGCCCGCCCCCAAGGAGGAATGTCGTCTCCAGGGATGATGCTCGGGTACCTGCGTACCGGACCTGCAAGATTCCACCGAAGAGGCCGGCGGAGATCGCATGGCGGTGAAATAACCGGAGACACTATTGAGTCAAAGGGGATCTCAATAACCCGAGGACCTGGATCCGGAAGCGGCCCTCGATTATACCTGAAAGGCTGCCGAATCGGACCGTCCGGTTCTTGACCGACCAGTTTGAACCCGGTGGAAAAATGGGATATGAATCTTCATCGGAACGAAAAAAGTTCAGTGAAACAATCATTAAATGGTACGAGTTATCATCACTCATTCAGTTCTATGGCCAACCTGCTCAATACCATCATCTCATCTGAAAAAAGACGAAATCTCCTTTTATTTCTCGAGAACGGGCCAGGTACCTGGGACCAGATCAAGAACGAGCT
>DATIYO010000025.1:0-5170 GCA_035517575.1 Methanomicrobiales archaeon | reverse complement strand
AATCTCTCTCTAATGGGAAATCCAACAAAATATGAACCATAACCGCGAATCAACCTCCTGCAATTGACCCGAACGAGCAATCCCATGGCCGACCCACAGAGAAAAAACGGCAGAGGAAAAGGCCTCCCCATCCCCGGGGTCACCCAGGACTACGACATCCTCGATATCGACGGGGAGAGCGTCGCCGAGGCGCGGGCGGACGTCTGCGTCGAGGAGACCGTGAACCTCCTCGTGAACGGGACCCGGCTCGCGAGCCTCACCATCACCCCGCGGGACCTGGAGGCCTTCGCGTACGGGTACCTGGTCTGCGAGGGGATCGTGCCCGGGATGGACGCTATCGAAGGGGTTCGGATCGAGTATCCTGACATCCACGCGACGGTATCGTCCATCGCGCCAGGGGTCACCCCTGAAGCAACCGAGATCCGCAGCTCGGGCTGCGTCGGGATCCGGACGACGTGGTCGTCGCTCACCGAACCGCTCGGCGACGGGATCACCCTCGATCTCCCGACGCTCTTTCTCGGGATGCGGAAGATCAACGAGTTCGCCCCTCTCTGGAAGGTCACCGGCGGGACCCATTGCAGCATCGTCCTCGACGAGCACTGCCGCGTGGTGTCCGCCATCGAGGACATCGGGCGGCACAACTCGGTGGACAAGGCGGTGGGACGGGCGCTCCTGGACGGCACCGACCTGTCCCGCTGCTTCATGGTCCTCACCGGCCGGCTCGCGGCGGGCATGGTCGCGAAGGTGTACCGCGCCGGTGTCACCATCCTCGCGAGCAACACGGCCCCGTTCTCGACGGGCATCTGCCTCGCCCGGCAGGTGAACATGACGCTCGCCGGTTTCACCCGGCCGCCGCGGGTGACCTTCTACAGCTGCCCCTGGCGGGTCCGCCTGCCCGGCGAGACCAGCGGCTGACGGGGGGGAGAGCGCGGGGAGTGGGCGGGGGAAAAAAATTTCAGGCCTTCTTCTTCCCGTAGTACGCCATCGGGCCGCAGCCCCGGCAGGTGCCCTCCTCGATCAGGTCGGCGGGGACGAGCTCGCCGCAGCAGGGGCAGGCCGTCGACTCCCACTCCTCCTTCCTCGGGACCTTCAGGGTCACCCGCTCGTGGGAGAGGATCTGCCTCCCGGCCCTGAGGATCTCCTCGTAGAGGGCCGGCTCCCGCCCCTTCTTGTCGAACCCCCTGGCATGGGTGTACCATGCCTGTATCGTGGGGAAGGCCCCGAGCTTCTTCTGGTCGACGAAGACCCGGACGCCCTCCACCGCCGTCCCCTCCGAGGGGCGGTTCAGGGTGAGGGCGAACCTGCCGATGGGGATCACCTTCAGGCGCTGGTTCCCCGTGGTGCACCCGAGCAGGACCTGGAGGGGGTCGGGGGCGCACTTCTTCGTCTCGCAGACCGCGTAGAGCCGCTCGCCCGGCCGGGCCCCCAGGAGCTCGAGGGCGAGGTCGACCATGAAGACCGCGATGATCACGCCCGGGGCGGGGTGGGTGTGGAACCGGATGGAGCGGGTCACGTAGTCCTGGATCCGGGGGTCGAGGCCCAGCCGCTTCATGAGGCCGGTCACCGCCTGGGAGGGATCCGCGGAATCGGGGGGCATGGATAAGGGTGGGCGGGCCACGGGTTAACCATTTTCCTTTGCACCCGACTGGGGAGGTGCGGGGCGGCGCGCACCCCCGCAGCCTCCGACGTCAGCGCCCCGCCCGCCGGTCCCGTGACATGATTATTAGTGGTGGAAATTTCAGCGAAAAAATAAACTTCAGACGTAAGTCAATTGATCCCCTTTTTATAGCTGGAACAGGGTTAAGCTGAGGTGTTGTGAAAACAACATATCCGGCTTCCGGCCCCCGGCCGGGAGCGGTTTCAGGAGTGTTTCCATGGGAGACGCAAAGGTACCATCTCTGAAGTACGTCCCCACCACCTGCCCGTACTGCGGCGTCGGCTGCGGCCTCAACCTGGCGGTGAAGGACGGGAAGGTCGTCGGGGTCGAGCCCTGGCGGCGGAGCCCCGTGAACGAGGGGAAGCTCTGCCCCAAGGGGGTCACCTGCTGGGAGTTCGTCCACAGCCCCGACCGGCTGACGAAGCCGATGATAAAGAAGAACGGGAAGTTCGAGGAGGCGAGCTGGGACGAGGCCCTCGGGCTCATCGCGAAGAAGTTCAAGGAGGCGGGCGACAAGGGCGGCCCGAAGGCCCTCGGGTTCCAGGTCTCCTGCCGGACCCCGAACGAGGACTGCTACATCATGCAGAAGTTCGCCCGGGCCGGCTTCAGGACGAACAACGTCGACAACTGCGCCCGGATCTGCCACGGCCCCTCGGTCGCGGGGCTCTCCCTCTCCTTCGGCTCGGGCGCGGCGACGAACCCCTTCGAGGACGTCGTGAACTCCGACCTGATCCTCATCTGGGGGAGTAACGCGGTCGAGGCGCACCCCCTCGCGGCGCGGCGGATCGTCCAGGCGAAGAAGAAGGGCATCCCGATCATCGTCGTGGACCCGAGGTTCTCGCCGACCGCGAGGCTCGCGGACATGTACGTCCGGTTCAACCCGTCGACCCACATCGCCCTGATCAACTCGATGATGCACTGGATCATACAGGAGGGCGGCCAGGACAAGGAGTTCATCGAGAAGCGGACCAAGGGCTTCGAGGACATGAAGAAGGTCGCGGAGAAGTACGCGGACGCGGAGTCGATCCACGGGGTCCCCCTCGCCACCGTGAAGGAGATGGCGAAGAAGTACGCCGCGGCGAAGAACGCGGTGATCATCTACTGCCTCGGTATCACGGAGCTCACGACGGGCACGGACAATGTCCGGTCCCTGGGGAACCTCTCGATGCTCTGCGGGAACATCGGCCGGCCGGGCGTCGGGGTCAACCCCCTGCGCGGCCAGAACAACGTGCAGGGCGCCTGCGACATGGGCGCGTACCCGAACGTCTACTCGGGGTACCAGAAGACCGACGTCGCCGAGAACCGGTCGAAGATGGAGAAGGCCTGGGGCGTCTCGGGCCTGCCCTCGGAGTACGGGGTGTCCCTCACCGAGCAGATCGACCAGTGCGGGGACCCCATCAAGGCCATGTACATCCTGGGGCTGAACCCCGTCGTGTCCTACCCGGACTCGAACCTCGTCATGAGGCAGCTCCCGAAGCTCGACTTCCTCGTCGTCCAGGACATCTTCTGGACCGAGACCTGCGAGTACGCCTCCGTGGTCCTGCCCGGCGCCTGCTTCGCCGAGAAGGACGGGACCTTCACCTCGGGCGAGCGCCGGATCAACCGGGTCAGGAAGGCCGTGGAGCCGCCCGGCGAGGCGAAGGCCGACTGGGAGATCTTCGTCGCGCTCGCGAAGAAGATGGGACTCAAGGGCTTTGACTTCAAGTCAGCCGAGGACGTCTGGAACGACATGCGGGCCTGCACCCCGTCGATGTTCGGGGCGACCTACGCGAAGATGGAGAAGCCCGAGTCGGTCCACTGGCCCTGCCCGACCGAGGAGCACCCGGGGACCCCCATCCTCCACAAGGAGAAGTTCGCGGCCCCCGACGGCCTCGGGACCTTCTTCGGGATCGAGTACCGGCCGCCCGCCGAGGTGGCGGACAAGGAGTACCCCTTCACCCTGATGACCGGGCGCCTCCTCTTCCACTACCACACGGGCACCCAGACCCGCCGGACGAAGATGCTCGACACCGAGGTGCCGACGGGCTTCGTCCAGATCAACACCGGGGACGCGAAGAACCTCGGGATCGCGGACGGGGAGAAGATCCGGGTCACGAGCCGGCGCGGCACGGTGGACACCCTCGCGAAGGTGACCGACGAGGTCGGCCCCGGGGTCCTCATGATGACCATGCACTTTGCAGAGGCCGCGGCGAACAAGCTCACGGGCACGGCCCGGGACCCGATGTCCAAGATGCCGGAGCTGAAGCACAGCGCTGTGAAGGTCGAGAAGATTCCGGAGGCGAAGTAAATGGCGGCAAAGGGCGACATGTTCTATGCCTGGACTACCAGCAAGGACCTCGCCGAGAAGGCCGAGTGCGGCGGCGCCGTGACCGGCCTCCTGAAGTTCGCGCTCGAGAACAAGATCGTGGACGCGGTCCTCGCCGTGAAGAAGGGGAAGGACCTGTACGACGCGGTCCCGACCATCGTCACCGACCCGAAGGAGCTGGACAGGACCGCGGGCTCGCTCCACTGCGGGACCCTCCTCATGTCCAAGCTCGTGAAGCGGTACTTCGGCGGCGCGAACGACCTGAAGCTCGGGATCACCATCAAGGGCTGCGACGCGATGGGCCTCTACGAGCTCGCGAAGCGCAAGCAGGTGAACCTGGACAACCTGGTCATGATCGGGGTGAACTGCGGCGGGTCGGTCTCGCCCGTCCTTGCCCGGAAGATGATCACCGAGAAGTACGGCGTCGACCCGGACAAGGTCCACAAGGAGGAGATCGACAAGGGGCAGTTCATCATCGAGTACGAGGGCGGCCACAAGGGCATCTCCGTCGACGAGCTCGAGGAGCACGGCTTCGGCCGGCGGACGAACTGCCGCCGGTGCAAGATGAAGGTCCCGCGGCAGGCTGACATCGCCTGCGGGAACTGGGGCGTCATCGGCGACAAGGCCGGGAAGGCCACCTTCGTCGAGATCTGCAGCGACAAGGGCGCCGACCTCTTCAACAAGGCGGTCGCGGCGGGGGCGCTCAAGGCCGAGAAGCCCCCCGAGCCCGCCATCGCGATCCGGGGCAAGGTCGAGAAGGCCATGTTCAAGCTCGCCGACAAGTGGCGGGAGAAGGACTTCAAGGGCCTCGGCGAGGGGACCGAGCGGCTGAAGAAGATCATGGAGGACACCTCCCGGTGCATCAAGTGCTACCAGTGCATCGAGCAGTGCCCCATCTGCTACTGCGTCGAGTGCAGCACGAAGAAGCCGTACCTGGTGCCGCCTGGCCAGCTCCCCGTGCCCTTCATGTTCCACATGATCCGGTTCGTCCACATCTCGGACTCCTGCGTGAACTGCGGCCAGTGCGAGGAGAGCTGCCCGATGGAGATCAGGAACTCCCTCTATATGCACGCCCTCCAGGCCGATCTCGAGAAGATGTTCGGGCACGTGCCCGGGATCTCCATGGAGCTCCCGGTCCTCGCCCTCGTCGAGGAGCCCACCGAGCGGGGCCGGCTCGCCTCCACGGGAAGCGACCAGATCTTCGACAT
>DATIYO010000024.1:0-13674 GCA_035517575.1 Methanomicrobiales archaeon | reverse complement strand
AGGGGATAGATCTTCCCACCGGCGAACGAGCCGGTCGTCCCTTTCAGCCATTCCAGCCGGTCCGAGAGACCGACCTCGTCGAGGAGGGAGAGGAGGTGGGAATCCCCGGCGAAGCAGTGGTGGTAGAACCGTTCCACCCAGGTATCCCCGAGCCGGTAGGAGGAGAGGCATCCCCCCGGCGAGAGGTCCCTCTCGAGGACGGTCACCTCGGCCGACCCCGAGAGCCGCAGGGCCGCCACAAGGCCGCATACACCCCCCCCAAGGATGCAAACCCTCATCGTTCGTCCCATAGTTTATCCCGGTAAGCGCATAAGAAAGTTTTTGAACTATCTGGATTAAAATGAGTTAAGGAAATTGAGCTCCCGGGGAGTGGATTCCTGCTGGTTGGTGGCATTTAATGCGCGTATTTTTCATCGGGTTCGGCCAGGCGGGCGGCAAAATAGCGGATATGTTCATAGAACAGGACAAAAAGATGGCCGCCCAGAATTTCAGGGCCATTTCTGTCAACACCGCACGGACCGACCTGATGGGACTGAAGAACATCGGCCTCCGGGACCGGATCCTCATCGGTCAGACGATGGTGAAAGGCCATGGCGTGGGGACCGACAATGTCACGGGGGCAAAGGTCACCTCCGACGAGATAGACACCATCATCAATGCCATCGACTCCCGGGGGACCCATGACATCGACGCCTTCGTCATCATCGCCGGGCTCGGCGGCGGGACGGGTTCCGGCGGCTCCCCCGTCCTTGCACGGGCATTAAAAAGGATCTACCGGGAACCCGTCTATGCCCTCGGGATCCTCCCGGCACCCGAGGAAGGCCGGCTCTACTCCTACAACGCCGCCCGGAGCCTCTCCACCCTCGTGAACGAGGTGGACAACACCTTCCTCTTCGATAACAGCGCCTGGAAGAACGAGGGGGAGAGCATCAAGTCGGCCTACGAGCGGCTGAACGACGAGATCGTGCGGAGGTTCGGCGTCCTCTTCCGTGCGGGCGAGGTGACGAAGATGGGGGTCGGCGAGATGGTCGTCGACTCGAGCGAGATCATCAACACCCTCCGGGGCGGGGGGATCACGAGCGTCGGGTACGCCATGACCGAGGTCGTCTCCAAGCGTACCAAGCAGAAGAAGGGGATCTTCGGCGGCCTCAAGGACTCCCTCTCCCAGGCAGCCACGGGGAAGAAGGAGGGCTCGGAGGAGGTTCTCCTGGGCGAGGACAAGTCGGCGAAGATCATCGCCCTCGTCCGCCGGGCGATGCTCGGCCGGCTCACCCTCCCCTGCGACTACTCCTCCGCCGAACGGGCGCTCGTCCTCATCGCGGGCCCGCCCGAGGAGATGGACCGGAAGGGGGTCGAGAAGTCGAAGAGCTGGGTCGAGGAGAATATCGCCGGGATCGAGGTCCGCGGGGGCGACTACCCGGTGGACTCCAATTACATCGCGGCGGTCGTGGTCCTCGCGACGGTGGGGAACGCCCCCAGGATCCGGGAGCTCCTGGAGATCGCGAAGGAGACGAAGGAGGATGCCGTGAAGGCAAAGGAGAAGCGGGTCTCCCTCTTTGACGAGGACATCGAGCCGCTCTTCGAGTGAGGAGGAGTATGAAGCGTTTATCAGTTATCCTGGTTAGCTCTCTTGTAATTCTCTGCCTGGTGCAGGCGTGCGCAGCGCTCAGCAGCGGTGGGATCGTCACCAACCCCACCCAGGTGAATGCCCTGAAACCCGGTGACCAGATCACCGAGGTCAGCGGGACCATCAACCTTCCCTCGAGCGGGGACATGACCTTCAACCCCGACGACTCGGTGGAGTTCTACACCCAGCTGGACGGGGCCAGCTGGTCGGTTTCCATTGTCATCAACGGGATCGAGAACCCTGCACGGACCTTCGGGGGGACCCACGCGACAATCGGCGGGTTCGACCTGGCCTATCCCACCACCAATTACCAGTCGGTGAGCCTGAAATTCTCCATGACCGGGGGGACGGTGCCATCCTCCTTCACGAGCGGGAGCATCATCCTCGTCCGCGCCCTCGAGGTCGATCCCCAGTCCAACCAGGTGAGCGCCCCGGTGTACGCCAACGGGACCGTCATCAATCCCGAGGCATTGCAGACGCAGGTCGCCAACGCGAAGGCGAATATCGTTGCCCTGAAGGCAGACATCGATACGAAAGTCGCCATGGGGGTCAATGTGGACGCGGCCATGCAGCAGTATAATGCCGCCAATACGGCACTGAACACCGCGTCGAACGACGTGATCTCCGATCCCACCAGCGTAGAGCCCCTCCTCGATTCGATCACAACCGACATCTCCCAGGCGAACACGGCGCTCGACCAGGCATGGGCCGACTACTCCATCCAGCAGGCGAAGGCGCAGCTCTCGAGCGTCGACGGCCTCATCAACGAGTTCACGGTGAACGACAGCCTGAAGACCACCGACTCCCGGCTCGTCGCGATCATCAACAAGCGGGACCTCGCCGCCCAGGCCATCTCGAACGCGAACGACCTCTTTACCACCGGCAGTTATCCCTCTGCCCGCGGCAAGGCAGGCGACGGCCTCAACCTCGCGAACCAGGCATGGAACCTCTCCCTCGACCTGAAGACCGAGCTCGGTTCAGGCGGCTTCGCCCTGCCCGGCCTCCCGAACCTCGCACCGCTCCTCCCCTATATCATCGTCATCCTCGTCATCCTCGGTATCGGCGGGTTCCTCATTTACCGGAAGAAGACCCGGTGGGACGAACTCGGGTGAAGATATCGAGGTTCATACTCCCCACTTTTCCATCCCTCAGGAAGTACCAGTCGAGGAGCCGGTCCTGGTTGTCATAGTACGAGAACCAGTAGTTCAGCCGGATCGTCCGCTTCGTGTACCCCTTCAGGGAGTCGTAGCTCGCCTGGTCGTAGGCGATGACCAGGTCGAAGTTGTTGTCATAGATGGTCGCCTCGTCCACCTTCTTCCCGTAGTAGGAGAGCTTGTTCGCGAGCACCCCGCGGTAGTACCACGGGAGGGGCCAGTAGTTCTCCGAGGCGACGGCGACCTTCGTCGAGTTGTCGATCTGGGCGAAGAGCCCGCGGAGGTCCTCGGAGTTCTGGACCTGGACGATGGGCTCGTTCACGTCGGCGGGGACGAAGCAGGTGTGCCAGGTGCAGAGGACGAGGAAGACGACGGAGGCGACGGCGAGGACCGTCTTTAACGGGGTCATCTTGTAGACGGCCACGAAGACCGCCGGCAGGAGCTGGGGGAGGATGAGCCAGGGGACCTTCTCGTTCACGTAGGCATAGAAGCCCATGGTGAGGACCATCCACCAGATGCAGAACCCGAAGAACTCGGCCCGCTTCCCCTCGAGCGGCGATGCCGGCCCGGCCACGCCTGCCTGCAGTTTGCCGACCAGGGCCTCCGTGGTGGGCTCCCTCTTCCTGAACCACCCCGCGAGGCCCTCGATCCGCCTGCGGAGGTCGGAGTGGTCGGAGAGGAACTGGAGGGTCCCCACGATGGCGAGGATCAGGATGGGGAGCTCGTAGAGGACGAAGAGGATGAGGTAGAAGAACCAGGGGCCGCAGAGCCGGCACTCCTCGTGCATCTCGATCCAGTGCTGGATGGCGAGCGGGCCGGCGTTGAGGACCATCTCGGGGTATTTCCCGAGGGACGAGTAGAAGAGGGCGATGATCCCGAAGGCGAGCGCGGTGAAGATGGCGAGGTCCTGTTTCCACTTCGGCGGGAACCGTATCCTCCCCTTCCAGCCGGCATAGATGAAGTAGATCCCGAAGATCAGGAGGATCGCGGGGAACTCCTCCTTGAGGGTCATCCCCCCCGCGACGGAGATGGCGACCCCGAGGCCGTACCACCGGCTGCCGGTCTCCAGGTAGGCGAGGAGGGTCACGAGGAGGAGCATGATGAAGAAGAGCATGAAGATGTCCTGCCTGAGGAACCGCGAGAAGTAGACGAGGTCGGGGGAGATCGAGAGGAAGAGCGCACCGACGAGGGTCTGGCGCCTGTCCAGGTACCCCATCCGGTAGAGGGGGTAGATGAGGGCGACGATCAGGGAGCCGAGGAGGGCGGGGACGAGCCGGCCCACGACGTCGCCGTCGCCGAGGAGCCAGAACATCCCCGCGGTGACGTAGTAGAGGAGGGGGCCGTGGTACGACGGGTCGTACGTCCAGGTCCCGTCGTGGAGGAGCCGGTACGAGAACCAGCCATGGATCGCCTCGTCATGGTGGAAGAGCTTGAGGTCGAGCCGGTAGAAGCGGAGGAAGATGGTGAGGACGAGGATGAGGATAAAAACGCGTTCGAAGGTGAAGACGGAGCGGAGCCTGTCCCACACTGCAGCGGCTCCGCGCCGCATACTCTAGCTCTCCAGGACGATCTCTATCCCGATATCCTTCGGGACCTGGATGCGCATGAGCTGGCGCAGGGCCCGCTCGTCCGCATCGATGTCGATGAGCCTTTTATGGATGCGCATCTGCCACCGGTCCCAGGTCGCGGTCCCCTCGCCGTCGGGGCTCTTCCTCACCGGGACCACGAGGCGCTTCGTCGGGAGGGGGATCGGCCCGGCCAGGTTCACGCCCGTCCGTTCCGCGATCTCCCGGATCCGCTCGCAGACCATCTCGACCTTTTTACAATCCGTGCCTGTCAGGCGAATCCTGGCCTTCTGCATCGTGAACCCGTCTCCGAAAAATAGTTATCTCATCATCTTTGGTACGATGTCGATACACATGCCGGCGGCGATCGTCGATCCCATGTCCCGGATCGCGAACCTTCCCATCGGGGGGATCTCCTTGATCTTCTCGATGACGAGGGGCCGCGAGGGCTTGATCTGGACGATGGCCGCGTCGCCGGTCTTTAGGAAGGTCGGGTTCTCCTCCTTCGTCTGGCCGGTCTTCGGGTCGAGCTTCTTCTTGAGGGCGGTCACCGTGCAGGCCACCTGGGCGGTGTGGCAGTGGAACACCGGCGTGTAGCCCACGGTGATGGCGCTCGGGTGGAAGAGGATGACGATCTGGGCGGTGAACTCGTCCGCGACCGTCGGGGGGCTGTCCACGGGCCCGACCACGTCGCCCCGCCGGATCTCGTTCTTTGCGACCCCGCGGATGTTGAAGCCCACGTTGTCCCCGGGCACCGCCTGCGGGATCTCCTCGTGGTGCATCTCGACGGACTTCACTTCACCGGTCTTGTTCGCCGGCATGAAGATGACGTTCATCCCCTTCTTGAGGATCCCCGTCTCGACCCTGCCTACGGGCACCGTGCCGATACCGGAGATGCTGTACACGTCCTGGATGGGCAGGCGCAGGGGCAGCTGGGTCGGCTTCTCGGGCTCCTTCAGGGTGTCGAGGGCCTCGAGGATGGTCGGCCCCTTGTACCAGGGGGTCTTGTCCGACTTCTTCGCGATGTTCGCGCCCTGGAAGGCGGAGGCCGCGATGAAGAGCATGTCGTCGGGCTTGTACGCGACGAGCTTGAGAAGCGCGGAGACGTCGGCCTTCACGGCCTCGAACCGCTTCTGGTCATAGTTCACCGCGTCCATCTTGTTGATGACGATGATGAGCTGGTTGATCCCGAGGGTCCGGGCGAGGAAGACGTGCTCCTTGGTCTGCTCCTGCACGCCCTCGGCGGCCGCGACGACGAGGATGGCCGCGTCGGCCTGCGAGGCGCCGGTGATCATGTTCTTCACGAAGTCGCGGTGGCCGGGGCAGTCCACGATGGTGAAGTAGTACTTCGCGGTGTCGAACCGCTTGTGGGCGATGTCGATGGTGATCCCGCGTTCCCGCTCCTCCTTCAGGTTGTCCATGACCCAGGCGAACTCGAAGGTTCCCTTCCCCTTGCTCTCGGCCTCCTTCCGGTAGCCGTCGATGACATGCTGGGGTACCGCGCCGGTCTCGAAGAGGAGCCTCCCCACGAGGGTCGACTTCCCGTGATCGATGTGGCCGATGACGGCGAGATTGAGATGGGGCTTTGCTGCTGCCATTTTCCTTGATCCTCCAGATTCCGATAGAAATTGCAAGGCTCACAATCGTGCGATGCGAGTGTAAATTATTGGGGACAGGACTATATAAAATATCGTCACTCCCCCCCTTCTCCCCCGGATCGGCATCCTCTTATCCATGGGGCGGTTATGATCCCGGTACCATGAAGAACCTGCTCCTGCTCCGTTCCCCGCCCTCGGACCGGGTGACGGTCATGTGCGCCGACGGCGAGGTCGCGACCCACACCCACTGCGCCTACTGCACGCACTGCGCAGGCGTCCGCGTCGGGAAGCGGACCATCCCGTCCCCGATCCTCCAGGCGTACAAAGATGTCAGGAGGGGGACGGTCGCGGACGAGAGCCTGATGAACGCCGCGATGATGTTCAACACCCTGGTCCGCGACGGGGACGCCATCGAGTGTGACGACGACGGGAACGAGGGCTTCTCGTCCCTGTACCATCACTGCTGAGGCGACTGCTGGAGCGAGGCCGCGATCTCGTTCCTGAACCCGTCGAAGTGCAGGTCGTCGAGCTGGTCGGAGAGGAGCCGGCCGCTCCAGGCCCGGCGGTAGACCCAGGCGACGATCTTCTCGACCGCCTCCACCACCTTCTCCTCGTCCTCGAGGGCGATCAGGACCCGGCCCGTCCGGGGGTGCCGCCCCCGCCGCCCGCCCACCATGACCAGGTAGTGGGTGTGCTCGGACTTCAGGAGGTGGAACGGGCAGGACTGGATGCAGACCCCGCACTGGACGCACCTCGAATCGTCGAGCACCGAGATCCCGTTCCGGATCGAGATGGCGCACTCCTTGCAGTACTCGGCGCAGGTCCCGCAGCCGGTGCAGAGGCCGGGGATCCGTTTCGGCTTCACCCGCCCGATGATCCCGATCTCGTTCAGCATCGGGCTCGTGCAGGCATTGGGGCAGCCGGAGATGGAGATGCGCATCTTGACCGGCATCTCCTTCCCGAAGAGCCGCTCGTCGAGCCGTTTCGCGAGGCCGATGGTGTCGATCATCCCGAACTTGCACCGCTCCTTTCCCGGGCAGGCGACGACGTTCACCACCTCGTCCTTCTCGGAGCCGAGCGGGGTGCCGTTCTTCGCGAGGGCCTTCGTGATCCGGACCATGTCCTTCGGGAGGACGTGCGGGATCTCGGCCGCCTGCCGGCCGGTGATGTGGACGAAGCCCTTCCCGTACCGCTTCGCGATGTTCGCGAGCCCCCGCATCTGCTCGACCGTGAGGTTCCCCGCGGGGACTCTCACCCGGATCGTGCAGAGATCGATGTCGCGCTCGGTGATGACACCTCCGCGGAGGTGGATGCCGTAGTGGGGAGCCATTGTGTTAGGAGTGGGCACCGGTTGGATAAAAGGGTTTAGAGGCTGAGGGCGAGGGAGACGATGACGAGGGCCCGGACGACCTCGTGGGCCGCGCCGGCGACGTCCCCGTTCACCCCGCCGAAGAGCCGGTCGCCGAGGGCGACCATCACCGCGACCGAGGCGGCCGTGACGATACCCGCGACGGCGAGGGGGGCGGCCGGAAGGACGAGCAGGAGGGGCAGGGCGAGGACGAGGGCGTAGACGCCGTCCCCGGGCCGGGCAGATGCATGGAGGGTCGCATGGATCCCCTCTTTGAAAGGCCTGCCCGCGACGGTGATCCAGGCCGTCCCCAGCCGGGCGAGGACCTCCCCCGCGAGGATCGCCACCGCCACGGAGGGGACCGAGGAGAGTGCGGCGAAGGCGAGGAGGGTCACGATCAGGCCGAGCCCGATCCCCCCTGCCCCGATGGCCCGGTCGGCGAGGGCCGCGACCCGCTTCTCCCGGCTCCCGTGGGCCATCAGGCCGTCCCCGAAGTCCAGGAGCCCGTCCAGGTGGTGGAAGCCGGTGACGAGGAGGGCGAGGGCGAGCGCGACCGCCGCCGCGACCAGGGGCCGGGCACCGATGAGGAACGCGCCGATGGCCGCGATGCCTCCCACGACGTAACCCGCGAGGGGGTACAGCCAGGGGCGGCGGGCGAAAGCGGAGAAGTCGGCCGGTCTCCCGAGCGGGAGCCGGGTCTCGAACTGGAGGAGGGCGACGACCGGTTCGAGGGTCATTCCACACACTCGGTGTAGAGCCGCGAGGTGCAGCCCGCGATCAGGCCGGCCACGGCGTCGTCCAGGAACGGCCCCAGCCGGGAGAGGATCCCGGGCTTCTTCTGGTCGTACCGGGTGAACTCGAACCGGGCGCAGGTCCCGCCGAGGTACTCGGCGATGGCCATCCCGATGATCTCGTCGGAGAGGAGGAAGACCGGGTCGCCGCCGATGGTCCCGGGCTTCCCCGAGCAGAGCTCCTCCTCGAGGAGGACCGCCCCGAGGAGGAGGGAGGAGATGTTCGGGTCCCGCATGGCCCTCGCGAGCTTGCGGGCGATCGCCCCGCGGGCCTCCTCCGGGGGCATCCCGTGGGGGACGTAGAGGGCCATCGCGGCCTCCACCATCGAGGGAAGGTCGATCCCGAGCCCCTCCAGCCGTTTCTCGATCCCGAACATATTCTCGATCCATTTTTTATCCGCGGCCTCTTATAGAGATCGGTATGCCCTTCCTCTCCGAAAGGCCGCCGTTCCGTCCCGAACGGCCGGTCTTTGCCATCGTCCTCGGGAACACCCTCCTCTCGACGGTCCCGGGGGTCTCGGGCGCGGGGATGTCGCCGGAGAAGACCGTGCTCACCCCCATCCTCGACTCGGAGCTCATCACCCACGGCGTCATCCGGAGCAGGAAGTGGAAGCCGAACACCCCGACGGGATGCCCGACGCCGGCGGTCATCACCCGGGCCATGACCTCCCTCCTCGGTCTTTCGCCCCTGTTCGTGAACGCCGGCCTCACCGGCCGGCCGGTCGTCCCGTGCCTCGACCTGTACGGCGAGCCCGGGAAAGACCCCCGCGAGGGGGACGCCGTGCCCCGGGCACGGGACCTGTACGCCCGGGGGGAACAGCTCGGCCGGTTCCTCTCGCAGTCCTCGGACTTCCTGCTCCTCGGGGAGTGCGTGCCGGGCGGCACCACCACGGCGCTCTGCGTCCTCCGCGGCCTCGGGATCCCGGCGAGCGTCTCGTCGTCGTTCGTGGACAACCCCGTCGCCCTGAAGGAGGCCATCTGCGCCCGGGTCCAGGAACGGGTAAAGGCAGAGGGGGCGGCCGACCCGCTCGACATCATCCGGATCGGGGGTGACCCGATGATCGCCGCCGCCGCGGGGATGGCGTCCTCCTTCGGGGGAGACACGGTCCTTGCCGGAGGTACCCAGATGCTCGCCGTCGCCGCGGTGCTCCGGGGGCTGGGGAAGAAGGTCCCCGCGGTCGTCACCACCGTGTACGTGCGGGACGACCCCTCGGCCGGGTTCGCCGCGACCGCGGAGACCATCGGCGCCCGGGTCTTCTACGTCGACCCCGGTTTCGGGGCGCTCGGCCATGCCGGCCTCGCCCGGTACTGCATCGGCGAGGTGAAAGAGGGGATCGGGGCGGGCGGGGCGATGTTCCTCGCCCGGATCATGGGGCGGAGCGAGGAGGAGATCCGGGAGACGATCCTCTCGACCGCCGCGGCGTACTGACCCCTGAAAACCTTCTAAAGCCCGGACGTCCAAGGTACTTCCCATGCGCCCCCTCTACGTGGTGAACAACTTCGGGCAGTTCAACCACCTGATCCTCCGCAGCCTCCGGGACATGGGCCTCGAGGCCGAGCTCGTCCCGAACACGACCCCGCCGGAGGCGGTCGGGGAGGGCTGCCGCGGGATCATCCTCGGGGGCGGGCCGGCCATGGAGCGGGCGGGCAACTGTTTCCAGTACCTCGACCTCGGCCTCCCCGTGCTCGGCATCTGCCTCGGGATGCAGGCCATGGCCCTCGCCCGCGGGGGATCTGTCTCTCCCGGGAGCATGGGAGGGTACGGGCTCGTCGAGGTGGAGATCGTGGAGCCCGACGGGATCCTCGCGGGCTACCCGGCGAAGACCAGCGTCTGGGCATCCCACATGGACGAGGTGAAGAGGCTCCCCGACGGGTTCACCCTCCTGGCCCGGTCCCGGATCTGCGGGATCGAGGCGATGGCGAGGCCGGAGGACCGGCTCTACGGGGTCCAGTGGCACCCCGAGGTGAGCCACACGGTGAACGGCCGGCTCACCTTCGAGAACTTCGACCGGATCTGCCGCGAGCCCTGACATGGACCGGCGCGAGGGGAGCCATCAGGCCGTCCCGGATCTTCACCGGCTCGCGGACGAGATCCGGGAAATCGGCTTTTCCTGCCAGAGGTGCGGGGCCTGCTGCCGGCCCGGGGCAGGGGACTCCGGCACGGTCTTCGCTTCCCACGAGGAGGTCGCGGCCCTGGTCGAATCAGGGGCGGGATCCTGGGAAGAGGTCGCCCGCCCCTATCCCGAGTTCCTCACGACGGCGAACGGGGCGGAGGTCACCTTCGGCTGGTGCGTCAGGCACGAAGGGGGGCGGTGCAGGTTCCTGTCCGACCGCGGCTGCACCGCCTACGACGCCCGCCCGTGGATATGCCGGACCTATCCCTTTGCCCTCGTCGACGGGGAGCTCGCGGTCTCGGACTGCCCCGGCCTCGGGAGCCCGATCACCCCTGAAGACGCCCTCTCCCTCGCGCGGGACCTCGTCGGGCGGGCCCGGTCCGAGGCGGCCGACGAGGAACGGGTGAAAGCCGCCTGCGCGGCGGCCCGGATCCCCGGGGGAAAGCGGTGCGTGATCGACAGCTCGGGCGCGAGGATTCTCAAGGACTGAGGCGCCGGTGGTACGCCCTGTGCCAGGACGCCCGCGCAAGCCTCATGTAGCTCCCCGACCAAACCGGCGGGTATGAACCTGGGTACTACCATCATCAAGGGGCGAAGGTCGGTGCGGAAGTTCCGCGACACCCCCATCCCCGACGACGCCATCCGCGACGCCCTGGAGTGCGCCCGCCAGGCGCCGACGGCGGCGAACGGGCAGCCGTGGCTCATCGGGGTGGTGAAGGAGCGGGAGACCCTCGCGAAGATCGCGGGCCTCACCGACTACGGGAAGTTCATCGCCGACGCGAAGGCATGCTTCGCGGTCTTCGGGGAGAAGAAGGCGAAGTACTACCTGGAGGACTGCTCCTGCGCGACGATGAACCTGATGCTCGGCCTCTGGGCGTACGGGATCGGGACCTGCTGGGTCGCGGGGGACAAGAAGCCGTACGCGGGTGCCGTGCGGGAGATCCTCGGGGTGCCTGACACGTACACCCTCGTCTCCCTCGTCCCCGCGGGGTACCCCGCGGACATGTCCATCCCGCCGAAGAAGGACCTCTCGGCCATCAGTTTCTCAGAGCGGTTCGTCCCCCGGTAGCCGGCTCTGCTCGGCGGGGCAGAAGGGGCAGATGGAGGTCTCGACCTCGTCCTCCTTCTCCCGCACGGGGCAGTAATAGGTCCCGTCCTTCTCCTCCACGAGAAAGCCGCCCGGGAAGGGGGTGCCGACGGGATGGCCCGGGAGGCCGCAGGCGAAGATGGTGTAGGCCGCGATGAGGTAGTAGAGGAGGACGAGCCGGAGGTCCCTGCCGTCCCGGTCGTCGCGGTCGGGGAGGCCGAGGAGCAGGTCGCAGAACTCCCCGATCTTCCCCTCGACCGGCCCCCGGAGGTCGTGGAAGCCCTCCCGCCGGTACCGGAGCATGATGGCGTGGTGGGTCCCGAAGAGGTGCTCCATCATCCGCGGCTCGAGTTTCGCCCGGTAGTGCGGGGGCACGTGCCTGAGGTCGTGCTCGACCGATCCCCGGAGCTGCTGGAGGTCGTGGAGCGTGTAGGTCGCGACCTCCCCTGCGACGAGCTCGGCGAGCGCCCTCTTCGACGCCGCCCGCCTCATCTTCGCCGAGAAGGCCGCTATCCTCGTCCTCAGTGACTCCGGGTCCGTCAATCCGGTGCCCTCTCTTCCTGAGAGTATCGGGCGTCCCCGGAGTTGAACCTTCCCACCCCCGCTGCGTCACCCATGCCATGTACCCTGTCGCGGCCCGCCCAGCCTCCAATTTCGTCCCGAGGGGCCCCTTTCCCCCCTTGACGATCCCGGCTCGCTACGCGACCCGGGATCCCGGAAAAAACTTATCCCCTTCCTCCCCCCACCCCATGGTATGAACCCCGGGGAGAAGCGGGTCCCGCTCAGGCGCGGCGGCGGGGGGGACCGGGAGCGGCCGATCCTGCAGGTCGCCATCGACATCCTCGAGCTCGAGCGGGTGATCCCCATCGCCCGGGAGGCGGTCCGCGGCGGGGCGGACTGGATCGAGGCAGGGACCCCGCTCATCAAGAGCGCGGGGATGGAGGCCGTGCGGAGGCTCCGGGCCGAGTTCCCCCGCCGGGAGGTCGTGGCCGACATGAAGGTCGCGGACACGGGGACCCTCGAGGTCGAGATGGCGGCGAAGTCGGGGGCGGGGATCGTCTGCATCCTCGCGACCGCCGACGACGAGGTGGTGCGGGAGGCGGTCCGGGCCCGGGACCTCTACGGCGTGAAGATCATGGCCGACCTGATCAACTCCCCCGACCCCGTCGCCCGGGCGGTGGAGCTCGAGGAGCTCGGCGTGGACATCATCGCGGCCCACGCGGGGATCGACCAGCAGATGGTGGGGATGACCTCGGTGGAGCTCGTGAAGGCCCTCGCCGGGAAGGTCTCGATCCCCGTCGCCGTGGCGGGCGGCCTCGACGCCGCCTCCGCCGCCGAGGCGGTGAGGTCGGGGGCGGGGATCGTCATCGTCGGGGGGAACATCGTCCGGTCCGGCGACGTGACCGGGTCCACCCGGAAGATCCGGCGGGCCATCGACCGGCCGGGCGCCCCGGCGGAGGCCGGCCGCACCCGGGACGAGGATATCCGCGAGCTCTTCCTCGGGGTCTCCACCCCGAACGTCTCGGACGCGATGCACCGGAAGGGGGCGATGCAGGGGGTCCTCTCCATCTGCGGCGACGTGAAGATGGCGGGGAAGGCGGTCACCGTCCAGACCTTTGCCGGCGACTGGGCGAAGCCCGTGGAGGCAATCGACCTCGCGGGCCCGGGCGACGTCATCGTCATCAACAACGACGGCGGGGTCCATGTCGCGCCCTGGGGCGAGCTCGCGACCCGGAGCTGCCTCGAGAAGGGGGTCGCGGGGGTCGTCATCGACGGCGCCGTGCGGGACGTGGACGACATCCGGCGGCTGAACTTCCCGCTCTTTGCCCGGGCCGTCGTCCCGAACGCGGGGGAGCCCAAGGGCTTCGGGGAGATCAATGCCGAGATCCGCTGCTGCGGCGAGGCCGTCCGGCCGGGCGACTGGGTCGTCGGGGACATGAACGGGGTCGTCGTCGTCCCGAGGGAGCGGGCGTACGAGGTGGCGCGGAGGGCGAAGGAGGTGCAGAAGAACGAGGACCGGATCCGGGAGGAGATCTCGAGGGGCGGGACCCTCTCCATGATCCAGGAGCTCGAGAAATGGGAGAAGCGGTGACGTTTCCTTGAAAGGGAACGTCTCACCCCTCACCGCTTCGCGTCGCTCCAGCTCCGTTCCCCTGATGGGGAACGTCGCACCTCGCACCGCCTCCTTCGCACCTCTTCAACGGCGCTCGGGCTCCGCTTCCTTCTGAAGCGTCGCTCTTCTGAGGCGGTGCCCGAGCTCCGTTTCCTTCTGAAGCGTCGCTCTTCTGAGGCGATGCCCGAGCTCCGTTTCCCTGATGGGAAACGTCGCTCTTACCGGAAGAAGGCGGCCTCCATGAGCGCCCCGCCGTGGGCGAGGATCTTCTCGATGG
>DATIYO010000023.1:0-9417 GCA_035517575.1 Methanomicrobiales archaeon | reverse complement strand
GATCCGGTCGAGGTAGACCATGAACTGCTCGCCGACCTCGGGGAGGGAGAAGAGGACGTGCTCGATCTGCGACGGGAAGACGTTGATCCCCCGCACGACGAGCATGTCGTCCGACCTCCCCAGGATCCGGCTGATCTTCTGCCCCCTCCCGCAGGCGCAGCCGTCCTCGTCCATGAGCATCGCGATGTCCCCCGTACGGTACCGGAGGAGGGGCATCGCCTCCTTCACGAGCGGGGTGATGACGAGCTCGCCCCTCTCCCCGGGGCCGAGCCGCTCGCCGGTCTCCGGGTTGATGATCTCGGCGAGGTAGCTGTCGTGCCAGAGGTGGAGCCCGTCCTTCTCGGGGCACTCCATCGCGACCCCCGGCCCGTACATCTCCGAGAGGCCGTAGGAGTCAAAGGCCGAGACCCCGAGCCTCCGCTCGAGCTCGCCCCGGGTCGCCTCTGACCAGGGCTCGGCACCGAAGCACCCGATCCTGAGGGATTCGAGGCCGGCCCCGAGCTCCTCCGCGACCTCGGCGAGGTGCAGGGCATAGCTCGGCGTGCAGTGGACGGCGTTCACCCCGAAGTCCTCGATCATCTCGACCTGCCTCCTCGTGTTCCCCGTCGCCGAGGGGACGACGGTCAGGCCCATGAGCTCGGCGCCGTAGTGGAAGCCGAGCCCGCCGGTGAAGAGCCCGTAGTTCACCATGTTCTGGAAGACGTCGCCCTCCGAGAGCCCGACCATGGTGAGGTTCCGGGCGATGAGCCCGGCCCAGTTCGAGAGGTCCTTTCCCGTGTAGGCGACGACGGTCGGCTTCCCCGTCGTCCCCGAGGTCGTGTGGATCCGGCGGACCTCCCTCCTCGGGACCGCGAGGAAGCCGAAGGGGTACCCTCCCCTGAGGTCCCTTTTCGAGGTGAACGGGAGCCTCGCCACGTCAGCAAGGGTCCTGATGTCCCCCGGCCGGACGGAGGCGTCGCCGAGGAGCTTCTGGTAGAAGGGGACCTTCGCCGCCTGCGCGACCGTCCACCGAAGGCGCTTCTCCTGGAGCGCCCCGAGTTCCTTCCCCTTCAGGGTCTCCGTCCGCCCGTCCCAGAACATCCGGTATCCCTGGTAAGGCGTTGCATGGCATGCTATTTATGGTGCATGTTTTGACGATCAGGGCCCCTTCTTCAGCCGGAGGCCGGCGCTCCACGCCTTCCCCGCGGCGGCGCCCAGCGTCCGGTAGGTGTTGTCGGGCATGGTGAGGAGGAGCGGGTCGATGGCCGAAAAATCCGGTTTTCCGTCCCTGATCACGGACGGGTCCGCCCACGCTCCCGCGATCTCGCCGACGAAGATGGTGTTCGTCGGGAGGGGGACCGACTTCACGAGCCGGCACTCGAGGGTGACCGGGCATTCCCGGATCATCGGGGCGGTCTCCAGGTCCCCGGAGAAGACCTCGAAGACCCCTGACTTGTCCACGTTCGCCCCCGAGACGAGGCCGCAGTAGTCGGTCTTCTCGAGGAGCTTCCGCGAGGGGAGGTTCACCGAGAACGTCCCGTTCTTCGCGATCCCCTTCGGGGTATGGTGGTGGTTCCCGATGCCGCAGGCGATCATCGGCGGGTTCGCGTTCGCCCGGGTGCACCAGCCCACGGCCATGAAGTTCGCCACCCCGTCCACCGTCGTCCCCACGAGCACCACGGGCATGGGGATGAAGAAGTTCGTCCCGATGGCGATCCTGTCCATGTTACCTCCAGGTGACCCGGAGCGGCCTGCGCTCGGGGATCCGGTGAGCCCGGTACCTCGGGTACCCGAGCATCATCGCGTACGCGGGTACCCTTCCCTCGGGGAGCGCCAGGGCCTCCCTCGCGGGCGGGTAGGCCTCCAGGGCCATGGCAACGAACCCCGCCCAGCAGGTCCCCACCCCGAAGGCCGGCGCCGCGATGTCGATGTGGGTGAGGGCGATGATGGCGTCGAACCGGGTCACGGGGTTCCCGTCGGGGACATGGGGGACGAGCAGGTGCGGGGCCCCGCGGCAGATGGGGTCCTGCCCGCTCTCCCAGCCGCGGACGAGGGTCGGGGCGAAGCCGGCCAGGGGGTGGCTGGTGTCGGCGAGCCCGCGGAGCCATTCCATGGACAGCTCCGCCATCCGCCTCACCTCGGCCGCCTTGTAGAGCACGAGCCACTCCACCGGCTGGCCGTTCCCTGCCGAGGCCGCGTACCGGGCGATGTCCAGGATCGCCCTCAGGGTGGGACGGTCCACCGGGTCCCCCTTGTAGTGCCGGACCGAGCGGCGGCTCTTCAGGTAGGTGCCGAGGGTTTCCGACGGGATGTCCGCCGCGGCGGGGCTCCCGGGCGTGCCCGCGCTGCTGTACGCGGGGACGACCGCGCCCGACGGGCAGGTCGCCTCGCAGTGGCCGCACTGGAGGCAGAACTGTGCTTTCGCCGACGGCACGTAGGGGAGGGCCCCCTCCTCGGCCGTGTCGATGATGCCGGCGGGGCAGACCAGGGAACAGATCCCGCAGCGCGTGCAGAGATCCTGGTCGACGAGGATCCCGTTCAAGGGATCGCCCCCTTCACCGGCCGTGACGGGGCCCGGCCTTTGGGCCCTTCCTCTTCACCGGATCGCATGCTCATCTTTCGGGCCTCCGATTATATGGGCGTTCGGATCCACCCACCCGTTTAAATGCCCCGGGTGCCCCACCATCTCCCTATGCGGCTCGTGGTCGCCCTGGGCGGGAACGCCATCCTCCGGCGCGGCGAGAGGGGAACGGCAGGGGAGCAGATCGGGCATGTCCGGTACGCCGCGGCGAACCTCACCGCCCTCGTGAAGAAGGGGCACCGCATCGCCATCACCCACGGGAACGGCCCCCAGGTGGGTGACATCCTCCTCAAGAACGAGTGCGCGAAGGACACCCTGCCCCGGATGCCCCTCGATATCTGCGGCGCGGAGAGCCAGGGCATGCTCGGGTACCTCATCCAGCAGAGCCTGGAGAACGCCCTCAGGGACGCGGGGATCGACCGGCGGGTGATCACGGTCGTGACCCAGACCGTCGTGGACCCTGCCGACCCGGCCTTCTCGCATCCGGTTAAGCCCATCGGGCCGTTCTATCGCAGGGAAGAGGCGGAGCAGCTCGCCGCAAAGGAGGGCTGGGCGGTCCATCCCGTCGAGGGAGGCCTGTACCGGCGGGTGGTCCCGTCGCCGGCCCCTGTCAGGGTGGTCGAGGAATCGTCCATCCGCACCCTCGTGGACGAGGGCTTCATCGTCATCGCAGCCGGCGGCGGCGGGATACCGGTGGTGGCCGATGCGTCGGGCAACCTGTCCGGGGTCGAGGCGGTCATCGACAAGGACCTGACCGCCGAGCGGCTCGCGGCCGCCATCCGGGCCGAGGTCCTCCTGATCCTCACCGATGTACACCAGGTGTACCAGAAGTTCGGCACCCCCTGCGCCGAGCCGATCCGCGAGGCCCATGCCTCCGAGGTCAGGGCCTGGCTCGCGGAGGGACGGTTCCCCGAGGGATCGATGGGGCCGAAGATGGAGGCCTGCGCGAGGTTCGTCGAGGAGGGGGGCCGGTGCGCCATCGTGACATCCCTCGAAAAGGCCGTCGACGCCCTGGAGGGGCGGGCGGGGACCCGGGTGCTCCCCTGATCCTTGCCTGCTCTTACCGCGACAGGGTGCAGGTCATGCAGTGGGCCCCGCCATAGCCGCCGGTGGCATTGGTGAGGATGGCGGTGGTCATCTCGAGGCCGTGGGCATCGACTTCCCGCTTGTGGGGGAAGAACTCGGACCCCGTCTTCAGGGCCTCGTAATCATGCTCTGCCTGGGCAAGGAGCCTCCCGTATTTCGCCGGATCGCCCCCAGCCTTCTCCCCGAGGCGTTTGAGCACGAGGGGGGCGAGGACGCTCGCGTCGGGCGTGACACAGGCCCCGTCCCTCACGCAGAGGAAGTTCGTGCTGTAGCAGAGCTGTTCGAGGGTGGTGATGCCGATGAGGTCGAACCCCTTTCCCGAGAGGTACCCGACGAGGTTCCCCCCGTCGCCGCCCCGCTCGTACCCACCCCCCGATCGGTGGTACACGGTCACCCTCGAGTCCCGCAGGAGCTCGGGGTTCCCCACCGCCACCCCCTCCTTCGGGAAGTTCAGGTACGTGTCCAGGTGCATGTTCACCATGGGATCCCGTCCCGCGATGAGCGGGTGCCTGGGCTCGCGGACCACCGCGACCTCGTCGAACCCCACGCCACCCGCGAGGAGGTCGCGTACCCCGTCGGGGTTCGTCCGCGTCCCGCAGCCCACGAGGGCGAACTCCCCCGCGGGCAGGAAGTCTCCGCCCTCGAACCGCCCCTCGCCGATCCGGTGGACCGGCTCGATCCCGAGGGCCGCGAGGCCGAGGCCGGTGAGCCCGACCTCCTCCGCCCGCTCGGGCGTCCCCATGCGGGCCATGCAGATCCCGCGGTCGGTCGCCGCCTGCTGGTCCCGCATGAAGTAGAGGTTGTGGAGCGGGTTCCCGAGCCGGACCTGGCTCCCCTTCCCGCGGCCGACGGCCGGGTTCAGGACCGCGATCCGGAAGAGGTGCTCGGGGTCGCGCTCGCCGAGGGGCACCCGGGAGCCGGCCCCTCCGTCCCCGAGGCGCTTTTCTGCAAAGGACACGAGGGCGTCCCTGATCGGGCCTGGCCCTGCCGCCTCCTCCATGAGCGCGGTCTTCAGGTGGTGGACCCGCACCCCGAAGTTGTTGTGGAGGAGGCGAGAGAGCTCGCGGTGCTCCCACCGCGCCTCGTGGTGGTCGAAGAACCTCTCGTACAGGTTCGCCTCGGGAGCGAGGAGGGCGAAGAACACCTCGATCCCCGGCTCGTGCACGAGGACGTGCCTGAGCGGGTCCCACTCGGCCCGGGCCCCGGGTTTCATCACCCTCACTCTGTCCTTCCCTGACAATAGGGTTTCCCAGGGCGGCCGGTCAGAAACGATGAGTTAATGTAATCCTGACCGCCTACCTTCCTTCGCTGAAAAACCGGTTCTGCGGGTAAAGAATGGTTTTACCAAAGGTCCCCTGGCTCACCGTGTCAGGGTACGGTGCGCACATCAAGGCCACGCCCACCCAGCTTATCATCCAGAGGAAGGGCGAGACCGAGAACCTCCCGCTGCGGAGCGTCCACCACCTGGTCGTCGCCGGAGGGCACACCATCCACACCACCGCCATCATCAACCTCCTGAAGGCGGGGAGCGCCATCAGTTTCCTCGACCAGGACAGCAACCCCGTCGGCTTCCTCTCCCCTCCCCTGCGGCACCCCGACGAGGAGATCAAGGCGGTCCAGAAGCTCGCCCAGCCGCACCGGTACGCCCTCGCCATCGCCACCTCGGCGATCCGGGCGAGGATCCTCCGGCTCGAGCGGCTCGGCGGGGAGGGGGGGAGGGAGATCCTCTACAAGGGCGAGCTCGAGTTCCTCCACACGTCCGAGAAGGAGATCGAGTTCCTGGTGAAACTCGACGAGGTGAGGCGGCTCTTCCTCCTCACGGGCGACATGTACTACGAGATCCTCTCCCGCACCCTCCCGCCCGAGCTCGGCTTCCGGCGCAGGACCAGGCGGCCGCACCAGGACCCCGTGAACGCCATGCTCTCCTTCGGGTACGCGATGCTCTTCTCCCAGTGCATGCGGGCGGTCCATGGCGCGAACCTGGACCCGGACCTCGGCATGCTCCACGAGGGCACGGGGAGCCTCGTCTTCGACCTCATCGAGCCCCTGAAGCCCGCGATGGTGGACGACGCCGTCTTCTCCCTCGCCCGGAAGGGGCTCGGGGAGGGGGACTTCGAGTACGGCGACCGGCGGTGCCACCTCTCGGAGGGGCTGATCGAGCGGCTCCTCGCGCGCCTCTATGTCTCGGTGAAGAGCGGGGAGATCGAGGGCCTGGTCGCGGGGTTCCGGGACTCCCTGCTCACGAACCGGCCCTTCGCGTTCCCGCAGGAGCAGGCGGAGACGGGAGGGGCGGAAAAGGCGGACGAGGCAGAGGGGCGCGATTCAGCGGTCGGCTGACCGTTTTATCGAGAAGTCGGGAAAGGTGACGGGCTCGCGCTCTGCCACCTCCAGGCTGCGGATGAGGGCGCGGGGGCAGCCGTAGAGCATCGAGACGAACTTCTCGAGGATGACCTCCTCGGCGGTCACGGTGATCCGCACCCGCCCGTCGGGGAGGTTCATCACTTCGCCCGCGATCCCGAGGTTCCCCGCGACCCTTTTGACGCAGGCCCGGAACCCGACGCTCTGGACCCGTCCCGAGGCATGTATCTCGAGGGTCTTCACGCGAGCCGCTCCTCGATGATCCGGAGGGCGACGTCGAGCTCGTAGAAGACCTCGTCTCGCAGGCCTTCGTCCCGGATGTTCATGGCCGCGTAGACCGCCATGCCCAGGATGTCCTTGCTGCGCTCCTCGAACCCCGCGGAGTAGACGTTGAGCGCGAGGTCGCCGAGCACGTAGGCCCGGCGGGAGAGGGGCCGGATGATGGCCGCCTCGTCGATGGCAGCGGAGAGCATCCGCTCGGCCATCTTCTCCTCCTTCGACTCGGTGAAGATCCGGAAGAGGTCGATGTAGTAGGCCGCCCGCTTCGCCCGGTCGGGGAGGGTGTTGATCTGGTGGGTGATGCTCGAGAGCTCGTTCAGCGGGTTCCGGCCCTCCTTGATCTTCTCCCGCAGCGCGCGGAGGGAGGTGAAGACCGGGCTCACCTCGGCGTCGGCCCGGTCATAGCCGATCTGGGCGAGGAGCTGGGACCGGGCCTCCTCGTCCTCGATCCGCATGGTGACGTCCTTCGCCTTCCGCCTGAGGGCCTCGTCGCTCCGCTTGTGGTAGACCATGAGCATGACCTGGACGAGCCCCTTCTTGATCATGGTCCCGATGTAGGGGATGGAGATGGACTCGACCTCGGCCCGCGCCTCCTCGAGGAGCCGGAGGGCGTCGTCCGGGTCGCCGTACTGCTCGGCGAGGGGGACCACGTCGAGGAGCATCGCGACCCGCTCGTAGGTCGACGGGATGGCCGCGATGGCATCGTAGATGTTCGCGAGGATCTCCTTCGCCTTCTCGCCCGCGATGACCATGGAGAGGATGGCGATCAGGGCGTTCACGTACTCGGTCGGGTCCTCGATCTGCTTCACCAGGTCGAGCGCGGTCTCCAGGTTCTCCTCCTGGGTCTTCAGCGTGTGGAGCGAGAGGATGGCGAAGACGATGTGCTTGCGCAGCAGCGAGCCCTTCTCGTCCTTCACCTGGTTCAGGAGGCCGATGGCCGCCTCCAGGCAGTCGCGGGCGAGGGCCTCGTCCACCCTGGCGAGCATCCCCGCGAGGTCGGCGAGGATCCGCGCCCGCTCGTACGGGTCGGTGAGGGACGAGAGGTCGCTGTACACCTTCTTCAGGATGTCCGTGCCCTTCTCCCGCTCCTGGATGGAGTAGTAGGAGTCGGCGAGGTTGCAGAGCCCCGCGAACTTCTTGTACGAGTCGGGGGTCTGCTCGAGGAGCCGGTGGATCAGGTCGAGGACGAGGGGCGAGATGTTCCCGCTCTGGAGCCGCTGGAGGACCGCGGCCACGATCTCGTACGGGTCGGTGGACTCGAGGTCCTCCATCACGTCGCGGAAGTTCCCCGAGATCCGGTAGAACATCGCGTTCCGCTCGAGCCGGTCCTCGATCTTTAAGATGAACATCGTGAGCGGGATCAGGAACTCCTGCCGGTTCGCCGCCTGGGCGTACTCGAGGATGATGTCGATGAACTTCGAGATCTTGAGCGAGAGCTGGGACCTGTTCACGCTCTCCATGAGGAGGGTGAGGGCCCGGTCGAAGGGCTCGACCTCGAACTTCAGGGCCTCGGGGGTGATGGGGGTGACCGCGGTCGTGAGCCGGATGCACCCGACCCGGACGAGCCCCTCGATGATGCTCTCCCGCTGCTGCTGCTGGAGCGACGGGTCGTCCACCGTGTGGGTGATCAGGTAGGCCTCGTCGAGGGCCTTCGGCGACTGGTGGTGGATGCCGTAGGTGATCATCCCCTTGATGACGCTGTCTATGGCATAGAGCTTGAAGTCCCGCTCGAGGAGGGAGCCCGTCCACTTCATCATCCGGTGGAGGAGGTCCAGGTCGCCCTGCTCGACGGCGAGGAGGGTCGCCTGGTCGATGATGTGCCCGAGGGCCTCGGACCGCGGCCGCTGCTCCTTGATCTCGCAGGAGAGCCCGACGGCGCGCTGGAGCAGGTCGCGGTTCTTGTGGGCGACCCCGACCCGCGCGATCCCGATGACGATGGCCGAGACGATCTGCTCCTTCTCGGCCCGGTTCGGTATCTGGTTCGCGAGCGAGAGGAGCGCCGACGGGTCCTGGAACTCGATGAAGTTCCGCTCGATCAGGATCCGGATGCACTCGGGGATGATGACCCCGGGCGTCTTGTGGGCGAGGGTGAGGGACTGGAGGGAGGCGAGGTGGGCGATGATGTCCACGAACTCCGCGTCGGTGCAGAACTCGGTGACCGCCCGGGTGATGACGAAGTCCCGGGTCGTCGGGTCCATCGGCGAGAGGATCTTCTCCTTCAGGAGCTCGGTCTCGTCCCGGAAGATCCCCTCCCTGAGGATCCGGACGCAGGTGTCCATCGCGACCTTGTTCGCGCTCTCGAGGGGCCCGCCGATGCGGGCGAAGATCTCCACCGCGTTCGCGAGGTTGCCCCGCTTGAGGAGGGTGTCTGCCACCATGAGGTACTGGGGGAGGAAGGACTCCTGCGAGGTCTTTGCCACCACGTCGAGGAGGGGCACGGCCTTCATGAGGAGGCTGATGTCCCCCGTCTTCTCCACGACCGAGCTCGACGAGGCGATGATCTCCTTGATGGGGGTCCGGGTGCTGTCGGTGATCTTCTCGTTGAACTCGAGGGCACGCTCGAAGTACCACTTGTCCCCCGAGAGCTCGGCCTTCTTCACGAGCTTGAGGACGATGCACTCCCTTGACACGGGGATCTTCTCGACCAGGTTCTGGAGGGTGTAGCTGATCTGCTTCTTGTCCTTCACCCGGTTCAGGAGGTGCTCGATGAGGACTGAGAGGATCTCGTACTTCCTCGGCGGCGCGAGCTCCCCCATCAGGTTCATGAAGCTCACCACGTCCTCGAGCTGCTTCCCGAGGGCCGACGACCAGCCCCGCTCGAGGATGTGGGAGATGCAGGTGATCCGCCGCTGCTTCTGCTTGATGATGATGGCGATCTTCACCGCCTCGCGGACCCCGCGGATGTCCCGCTGGAGGATCCCGATCATCCCGATGGCCTTTGCGATCTCCGAGTGGAGGATGGAGCGCTTGGAGACGTCCCCGATGACATCGATGAGCTGGAGCGAGGTGTAGAGGTGCCGGTCGTCCTCGGTGGAGACGCTCCAGACGATGATCATGGGGATGATGTCCATCATGATGCTCGACCGGTGCTTCCGGAAGCTGATCATGTGGATGGTGGACATCCCCCGCTCCAT
>DATIYO010000022.1:0-9137 GCA_035517575.1 Methanomicrobiales archaeon | reverse complement strand
CACGTCGAGGTCGATGACGGGCAGGGGTACTCCGACGCCGATGTACATCGTCACCCCGTATCCCGTCATGGTCGCGGCCCTGAGGTACTCCTGCGACATCTCCTTCATGTCCGCCGTGACCATGAGGGTCCCGAATCCCTTCCCCGGGGAGTGCTGGGTCCCCTCGCCGATGATCATCCCGGGCGCCCCCGCGAGGAAGATGGGGACCCCGCTCCCGATGACGTGGAACGAGGGGTCGTTCGAGAGGGGCGAGAGGACGCCCGCCCCCGAGTAGGTGACGTTCCCGCAGTCCGGGAGGAGCATGCCCATGTAGGTGAGCAGGGTGCGGTCGGTCGTGTTCGTCGCCGCGTTGTACCGCTGGTAGGCGTTCCTCGGGTTCACCATGATGGCCTGGTTCAGGTCCTCGAGGATGAGCTCGGTGGTGAGCTCCCGCCGGGGGTAGCAGTCGGTGCCCTTGGACAGGGCGCGGAGCTCGACCCTTTTGCCCGCGACGAGGTCCTCCATGACATGGGCCCCCCCGTACTCCATGCCCCGGGTGACGGACTGCTGGGTCGCCCCGAGGTACGCGTCCACGGCGGCGATCCCCCCGTAGGCCTCCACGTCGTTCAGGAAGACCTGCGACATCCGGATCGGCGGGTCCGAGTGGCCGAAGTTCAGGAACGCCCCCGTGGAGCACATCGCCCCGAAGGTGCCGGTCGTGACCACGTCCACCTCGGCGAGGGCCCCCTCCTCGCCGAGCTCGGCGACGATCCCGGGCATCTCCTCGGCGGTGACCACCCGGGCGTTGCCCTCGCGGATCCGGGTGTTGATCAGCTCGATGGACTTCTCCATGGCCATTATATTTTCAGTTAATAGATATGAATGTTTCTTATTATCCATAGTAATAAGTGCGACTATATGCCTCCCCGACACACGGGTACTCATGATGCGGGAGGCCCTGATCAGGGAGCTCGAGCGGCTGGCCCCGCCGGAACTCGCCGACCCGGAGGACGCCGGCCGCATCGGCCTCGTCATCGAGGGAAGGCCCGAGGCAGGGACGACCTGCGCGTCCCTCGACGTCACCCCGAGGGTCGTCGCCCGGGCGGTGGAGGCCGGAGCGGGGACCCTCGTCGTCCACCACACCCCGATCTACGAACCGGTCACCTCGCTCACCGGCCCCCTCGGGCGGCTCCTCGCCCCCCTCCTCGCGAACCAGGTGAACCTCTATGTCATGCACACGAACTTCGACCGCGCCCCGCGGGGGATCAACGATGCCCTCGGTGAACTCCTCGGTCTTGCGAACCCGGAGCAGATGGAGCTGGGGCTCGTCGGGGACTGCCGTATCGGCCTCCCCGAGATCGCCCGCCGGCTGGGGGGGCCCGTGCGGGTCTGGGGCACGGTGCCGCGGCTCACCCGGCTCGCCGTCGTCGGCGGGAGCGGTTTCGATCCCGGTCTCCTCGCCGGGGCCGCCCGCCGCGGGGCGGACGCCTTCCTCTCGGCGGAGCTGAAGCACCACGTCGCCATCTCCGCCCCCCTCCCCTGCATCGAGGCGACCCACTATGCCCTGGAGGCGCCGGGCATGAGGAGGCTCGCCTCGGAGATGGGCTGGGAGTTCATCGAGGACCGGCCCGAGGTCACCCCCATCCCATGACCGACCCCTGGAGGCTGCTCGAGAAGGAGAAGCGGCTCACCCCCGAGGTACGACGGCTCATCGCGGAGCGGTACGGGCAGCGGGGGGCGAAGGCCCTCGAGATCGTCGACGAAGGGAGGGTGAAGAAGTACCTGGACTTCTTCGTGGTCGTCGGGACCTCCGAGGAGCATGTCGTCGAGGACGAGTTCTGCAGCTGCACCGACGCCCTCTTCCGCAGGAAGGGGGAGTGCGCCCATGTCCTCGCGGTCCGCATCGCCGCCGTCACGGGGCAGTACGAGGAGTTCTCCCTCTGGTACCAGGACACCCTGAAGCAGGAAAACCCGGAGGCATGAGGTTTTTATCGGAACATCGCGAAGATCGGTACGGAAACAAAGGTTCCCATGCTCGAGAACGAGTACCAGCTCGATTACTTCCGGGATCACGGCCTCGAGAGGAAGGTCTGCGCCTCCTGCGGGTCGGCCTTCTGGACCCGCGACCCCGAGCGGACCCTCTGCGGGGACGCCCCGTGCGAGCCCTATGCCTTCATCGGGAAACCCGTCTTCCGGGCGCACACCCTCGGGGAGATGCGGGAGGCGTTCCTCTCCTTCCACGAGCGGAACGGCCACGCGAGGATCGAGCGGTTCCCGGTCGTGGCACGGTGGCGGGACGACATCTACCTGACCATCGCCTCCATCGCCGACTTCCAGCCCTTCGTCACCTCGGGGGTCGTCCCGCCGCCCGCAAACCCCCTCACCATCTCCCAGCCCTGCATCCGGCTCAATGACCTGGACTCGGTCGGGAGGTCGGGACGGCACCTCACCCTCTTCGAGATGATGGCCCACCATGCCTTCAACACCGAGGGGCACGAGGTGTACTGGAAGGACCGGACGGTCGCCCTCTGCGACGAGTTCCTCGCCTCCATCGGGGCCGACCTCCCCCGCGTCACCTACAAGGAGCACCCCTGGATCGGCGGGGGGAACGCCGGCCCCTCGGTCGAGGTGCTCATCGGCGGGCTCGAGGTGGCGACCCTGGTGTTCATGAACCTGGGCCGGATCAACACGGGGTCGCCCCCCGTGACGCTCGGCGGCGACGCCTACTACCCGATGAAGATCCGGATCGTGGACACCGGCTACGGCCTCGAGCGGCTCACCTGGGCCTCGCAGGGCTCCCCCACCGTGTACGACGCGGTCTTCCCCGAGGTCGTGCCGATGCTCATGGAGGCGGCGGGGCTCGGCGAGGCCTACCGCGACCCCGAGTACGCGAGGATCCTCGGGGAGAGCGCGAAGTTCGCGGGCCTCATGGACATCCATGGCTCGAACCTCCTCGAGATGAGGAGGAAGGTCGCCGAGTCCATCGGGGTCCCTGCCGGGGTCTTCGGGGAGAAGATCCTGCCCATGGAGCGGATCTACACCATCGCCGACCACACCCGCTGCCTCGCGTACATGCTCGGCGACTGCATCGTCCCCTCGAACGTCCGCGAGGGGTACCTCGCGAGGCTCGTCGTCCGGCGCACCCTCAGGCTGATGCATGACCTCGGCCTCTCCCTCGACCTCGCCGACCTCGTCGACCGGCAGATGGCGATCATCGGGAAGGACGGCTTCGTCCAGGAGGACGCCGTGGTCCGGGAGATCGTCGGGCGGGAGGTGGAGCGCTACCGCCAGACCCTCGAGCGGGGCGGGAGGATCGTCCAGCGGATCGCAGGGGCCTACAAGAAGAAGAACGAGCCTGTGCCCCTCGCCGAGGTGATCACCCTCTACGACTCCCACGGCATCCCGCCCGAGACGGTTCGGGAACTCGCGGGGAAGGAGGGGGTGGAGGCCGATGTCCCCGACGACTTCTACTCCCGGATCGCGGACCTCCATGCCGGCGAGGCCCGTGCCGCCGAGGACCCCCTCGCGAAGTACCGCGAGAGGACGAGGGAGCTCCCGCCGACCCGGCCGCTCTACTACGAGTCGGCGGGGGAGATGGAGTTCGAGGCCACGGTCCTCGACTACTTCGACGGGTACGCCGTGATGGACCAGACCCTCTTCTACCCCGAGGGCGGCGGGCAGCCCTCGGACACCGGGACCCTCGTCGCCTCGGAGGGCATCTCCCGGGTGGAGTCGGTGGTGAAGCTCGGGGACGTCATCCTCCACCAGACGAAGGGAGGGGGTGTCAGGAAGGGCGAGCGGGTGCGGGGGAAGCTCGACGAGGAGCGCCGGCTCTCCCTCATGCGGCACCACACGGGCACCCACATCCTCCTCCACGCGGCAAAGGCCGTGCTCGGGAGCCACATCCACCAGGCGGGGGCGCAGAAGGGGAGCGAGTCCTCCCGGCTCGACATCCGGCACTTCAGGCACATCACCCCCGAGGAGCTCGCCCGGATCGAGGTCGAGGCGAACCGGATGGTCATGCAGGACCTCCCCGTCTACATCAAGTGGGAGGACCGGGACAAGGCCGAGCAGAAGTTCGGCTTCGACCTGTACCAGGGCGGCGTCCCGCCCGGGAAGGAGATCCGGGTGGTGCAGGTCGGCCGGGAGGTGCAGGCCTGTGCCGGGACCCACTGCCGCTCGACGGGAGAGGTCGGGGCGGTCAAGGTCATCCGGGTCGAGCACATCCAGGACGGGGTGGAGCGTATCGAGTTCTCGGCGGGGATCGCGGCCCTCTACCAGATGCAGCGGGTGGAGCGGCTCCTCGCCGATGCCTCGGGGGCCCTCTCGGTCCAGCCCGAGAAGCTCCCCGCTTCGGCGACCCGCTTCTTCACCGAGTGGAAGGAGCGGGGGAAGGAGATCGACCGGCTGCGGGAGCGCCTCGCCGAGCTCGAGGCAAAGACCGCCGAGCCCGAGCTCCTGAACGGCGTCCCCGTCCTCGTCCGGCGCATCGACCTCGCGCCGAGGGACCTCGTCGCCCTCGCCCAGCGGATCGCCGACCGGGGGGGCGTCGCGGTCCTCGCCGGCGGGAACGGGCCGGTGCATGTCGCCGGCGCCTCGGGGAAGGACGGGGTGAGCGCCGCCGACCTCGTCGGGAAGGTCTGCGCCGCCCTCGGCGGGAAGGGCGGCGGGAACCCGAAGCGGGCACAGGGAGGCGGCCCGAACGCCGACGCCGTCGGGGACGCCCTCGCCCTCGCGATGAAAGAGGTCAGGGAGGTCTTACATGCCTGACGGCACGGGCGGCACGGGCCCCGCCCGGCCCCCGGGGAGCGCCGCGGGGAGCGGCGTCATCATCCTGGAACCGGGCGATGAGAAGGCCCAGAAGATCGCGAAGGCCATCGCGAGCCGGACGGCGGGGGACATCCTCCAGCTCCTGAAGGACGGGAACCAGGCCTCCACCCAGATATCCGAGGCGCTCTCGATCCCCATCACCACCGTCCAGTACCACCTGGAGAACCTGGTGGACGCGGGGATCATCAGCGTCGTGGAGCGCCGGTGGTCCCAGAAGGGTCGGGAGATGAAGGTCTACGGCCTGCGGGACCAGATGGTCATCGTGGTTCCACGGGGAGGGGACCTGAAGGGCATCCTGCTCCGTTACGCCTCGATCTTTGCCATCGTCGCCCTCGCGAGCATCGTCCTCGCCCTCCTCGGGCCGGCCTTCGCACCGCTCGCCCCGACGGCCGTCCAGAACGCGCTCCCGTCGGCCGCCCAGCGTGCACCCTCCGAGGCAGGCTCGGCGGTGGCCGACCATCTCCTGAAGGGGGCCGCGAACGAGACGCAGGCTCCATCGACCTTTGGGGTGACTCCCACCGTTCCCGAGGCGGCGACCGCGGCACCGGGAATCCCGCCGCTCGCCCTCGTGTTCTTCCTCGGCGGGGTGCTCGTCATCGCCGTGATGCTCGGGTACGAACTGTGGAAGTGGAGACGGGAAAGAAAAGGATGAGAGGCCTCACAGCATCCCGATGAAGTTCTGCAGGATGCGGAGGCCCGTCTCCCCGCTCTTCTCGGGGTGGAACTGCACCCCCCGCACGGTCCCCTTGCAGACCGAGGAAGCGAAGGGCAGGATGTAGTCCGTCTCCGTCGCGGCATACCCGGGGAGCGTGTCGAAGTAATAGGAGTGGACGAAGTAGACGTACTCCTCCTTCCTGAGCCCGTCGAAGAGCGGGTCGTCCCCTACCCTCCGGATCGTGTTCCACCCCATGTGGGGGACCTTGAAGCCCTCTGCCGCGGGGAACCGCCGCACGCGGCCCGGGACGAGGCCGAGCCCCTCGTGGAGGCCGTGCTCCTCGCTCCACTCGGCGAGCATCTGCATCCCCAGGCAGATGCCGAGGAGGGGGGTCTTTCCCGCGAGATCGGTGACCGTGGACCGGAGGCCGCCGAGCATCCCCATGCCGTCGCGGAACGCCCCCACGCCCGGGAGCACGATCCCGTCCGCGGCCTCGATCTCGGCGGCATCGGAGGTGATGGAGACCCTCGCGCCCGCCCGCTCGAGCCCGCGCATCACGCTCCGCAGGTTGCCGAGGCCGTAGTCGATGACGGCGACGTGCTTCACGCGCAACCCCTCCTCACGGTCCTTCGCACCTGTTAGCATGGGAAACGGGCTCATAAAAAGGGTTGGGTCGGGGGCGGTCCAGGGAGGAGTGAGCTCCCTTTTAGACGGATGGGGCCAAACGGTATCCGGTAGCCTCCCCTGCGGGGAGTGCGGAGTCAGTGATTGCATGGAGATCCTCGCGACCGCCGGCCTCGTCACCATCCTCGCCATCGTCCTCGCGGGGCCGTTCCTGGTCCGGCGGGTCGAGGAGAACCTGGAGGCGTTCCTCTTCGCCTGCGGGGTCGCCGCCCTCACCGTCGCGGGCTTCGCCTCCGTCGAGGGAGTGGCGACGGGCTGGTCCTGGGAGATCCTGAGGGACGCCCTCGCCACCCCCGTGTTCATCGGGAGCCTGTTCGGGGTCCCGATCGGGATCGTCCAGGTCATCCTGATCGCGGGGTTCGTGATATACCTCGCGTACCGCTCCCTCGAGAGGGCGATCCAGGCGCTCGTCTCCGCCGTCCCGATGGGCGCCCTCGCCTTCCTCCTCGTGGTGGCCCTCGGGCTCCTCTCGAGCCTGATATCCGCGATCCTCGCCGCCGTGCTCCTCGTGGAGGTCCTCTGCGCCCTCCCGCTCCCGAAGGAGCCCAAGATCCGGCTCGCGGTGGTCGCCTGCTTTGCCATCGGCCTCGGGGCCGCCCTCACCCCTCTCGGCGAGCCCCTCTCCACCATCGCGGTCTCGAAGCTCGCCGGCCCGCCGTACCGGGCCGGCTTCGGTTTCCTCGCGGCGATGCTCGGGGGCTACATCCTCCCGGGCATCCTCGCCTTCGGGATCCTCGCCGCGTACTGGGTGAGGGACATCGGCACGGGGAGCCCCGTCTTCTGCAGGGTGGAGCGGGGCACGCCGAAAGAGGTGGTCCTCCGGGCCGCGAAGGTCTACCTCTTCATCATGGCCCTCGTGTTCCTGGGCGAGGGCTTCCGGCCGCTCATCATCCAGTTCGTCGCGGGCATCCCCGCGGACGGGCTCTTCTGGGTGAACATGGTCTCGGCGGTCCTCGACAACGCAACCCTGGCCGCGGCCGAGATCGGGCCGTACCTTTCTCTCATCCAGATCCGTGCCGCCCTCGTGGGGCTCCTCGTCTCGGGCGGGATGCTCATCCCCGGGAACATCCCGAACATCGTCGCCGCGGGGAAGCTCGGCATCACGAGCCGGGAATGGGCGCGGGTCGGCGTCCCCGTCGGGTTCATCGCGATGGGGGTGTACTTCGTCCTCATCTTCCTCCTCGGGTTTTGAGGAGGGAGGCACCTGGCGGACGGCGATCGCCCTGCAGCGGGGTGAAAAAAAGAGTCTCTTATTTCAGCACGCAGACGGCTTCGGGGGTATGGACGATGGGGACCAGGCTCTCCGAGATGGAGAACTCCAGGTTCTCGGCAGCGGGGCCGATGAACCCGACGGTCATGTCCTGCCCGATCACGATCTCCGCGTACTGCCTCCCCACCGCGAGGAGGACGCCGCCGTCCCCGAGGGCGGGCGCCTTGAAGATGCCGCCCGTCACCATGGTGCGGAGGTGGTCGAGCTCGGTCCCCTCGCCCTGCGGGTACCGCCGGTAGAGGAGGTTGAACCGCTTCGGGGCGAGGCCCAGGGTGTACGGGCCGTGGAAGCCCGCGTCGTCGAGGGCCGTGAGGGCGGCGATGATCTCGTCGGCGGCGGCCCCCGTCCCCTCCCAGGCAGAGAGGGTGACCGAGGGCGATTCCTTCGCCGAGAGGAGGCCGCCGATCCCGGGCGCCCCCTCGAACACCAGGGCGTCCTCGGCGGTCGCGCAGGCGCAGGCGGCCGTAGCGACGGCGCAGGCATCGAAGGCCACGCGATCGCGCTCGAAGCCCGCGATGTCCCGCTTCCCGAGGCAGAACGTGGTCTCGATGAGGGGGACGGGCACGAGCTCGCTCGTGATGAACCCCTTCCTCCCCTTCCCGTCGGACATCGGGACCGCCTTCAGGCCGAGGCCGAAGGGCCCGCTGATGCCGAGGAGCCTTCTCCCCGCGAGGATCCCCTTCGCCGCCTCCACCATCGTGGAGTCGAGGAGCTCCCAGGTCTCCGCGCTCACGGGTGCGTCCCCGCGCCCGAGGAGGGTTTCGTCGGTCATCGTCCCCTCACTCCCTCAGGGACCCGACGGTCTTCTGGCCGGCCGCCGGCGCGGGCGCACTCTCCTTCCCGCCGAGGGCCGAGACCTGGTCGTCGACCTCCTTTGCACCCTTCGCGAGGAAGGAGTCCTCGTCGCCGGTGAGGATGGCGATGAGCCGGGCGAACTCGCCGGCATGGACCCGCTCTTCGTTCGCGATGTCGGCGAGGACCGCCTTTGCCAGGGGGTGGTCGGTCGCGTCGGCGTGGGCCAGGTACAGGTGGACCGCCTCGTGCTCGGCGGCGAGGTCCTGCCGGATGGCGCGGACCAGTTCCTCCTTCGTCATCTTCCGATCCGGAACGACGCCGGTGAAGGGATTCAGGAATTCAGGCATACGTACCTCCAGAAATGCTGCTTTTCCTTCGTGCACGTCAGTAAGAGAAGATATATACCTATCGGTTCCGGGCATAAATTGAAACCGGAAAAAGGCATGGCGGCAGGGACGCCCTTTTCGGGTGCAGTCACTGCGGGCTTCGGTGGGGGGGCCGGCCTTTTTGGGAAAAAAAGTCCCTGCGAACTATCGCCGCAGGCCCCCTTTTGCAGGCAACAGCCGTTCCCAGAAATTGCTGCTCCGCTCCTCGAGGCTCCTCGCGAGGGAGTCGGTCTTCATCTCGTCGAGGTCCCGCCTGAGGAGCCGGATCTGCTGCTGGTGGCCGATCAGGCGCTGCTCGTGCTCGGCGAGTTTCTCCCGCAGGGCACCCAACTGCTCCCTGAGTTCCGCGTTCGCCCCCTGGAGGGCCTTCATGTCCGAGAGGACGCCGAGGGTGAGGTTCTCCGCGGGCCTGGCGGCGGGTTCCCCGCCTTCGCCGGCGGCCGGTTCCATGGCGCCTGGCTCTGCCTTGGCGCCCCGAAGGACCCCGCGGATCGTCGGGACCGAGGTCCCCATCGCCTCGAGCTCGGCGATCTGCTTC
>DATIYO010000021.1:0-17010 GCA_035517575.1 Methanomicrobiales archaeon | reverse complement strand
CCCGGTGTCTGTTCCCCGTCCCGTAACGTGGTGTCAAAAAAGCGCATTTCAGCAAATAAAACGATCACTCATGGCCGAACACCGAAAAAACGTGAGAGGGCATGGTATATAAACGTAAGTTTTCCCTGAGGGGGATATGGGATGGGCGGGAATCGCCGGTCAGACGTAGGTATCGAGCACCACCTGCCGGGACCCGTCCGTGAAGGATGCCATCACCACGACATGATCCGGCCCCGCGGTTCCGTTTCCGATCCTCGTGGTATTCCCTATCAACGGGGGAAAACCCGCGGTGGGCACCGAACCACCGAGAGAAACGGTGTACGACGTCACGAGGGCGTTATCCCTGCCGCCCTGCCAGGTCACATAGATGTCGTTCCCCTCCTGTCTCGCCGTCGCGGCGACGGTCTTCGTCCGCTCCACCCCGCTTGCCATCCCGAAGACGATGGCGGCGATGATGGCGGCGATGAGGAGCGGTGCGACGAAAAGCCCGGCGGCGATGCCGATGGCCCACCGGTCCCCCTCCTCCGCCCCCTCGGGGAGGGGCTTGATCCGGAACCCGCACTTCCAGCAGATATCGGCCTCCCTGAAGGTGAGCGCGGCGCCGCAGTTCGGGCAGGCATCGTGGGGCATAAGAGGGGATCGGGCGGGATCGGTAAATACCTTGTCGCCGTTTGAAAAAGGGGGGAAGTGAGGCTTCAGACGAGGTCGATCTGGACCCCGCCGACCCAGCCGGCGAAGACGTTGTACAGGAAGGCCATGACGGCGCCGTAGATGAACCCGCCGATGAGGCCAGCGATGATGAAGACGATGATCGTCGCGGCCCCGAGACCGCCGGCAAAGAGACCGGACATGCCCGGGATCGCGTTGGCAAAGACCGCCGCGAAGGATGCGAACAGGAGGCCGTAGATGATCCCGAAGATGAGGCCGAAGAGGGCCGTGATCTTCGCGACCGACATTACACCCACGTGCTTGAGGACAGTCATGGAACACACCTCACCCTCCCTTCGGGCGAGGGGGCTTTATACATTGCGAAATGCTCCCCCCCGCGATCCCGGGCGGGGAAACCGGCCGGGAAAGGAGGGTTGGGGGGATCAGACGAGCTCGATCTCGACCCCGCCCACCCGGCCGGCGAAGACGTTGTACAGGAACGCCAGGACGGCGCCGTGGATGAACCCGCCCACCACCCCGAGGACGATCCCGAGGACAACGAAGACCGGGAGGCCGAGGGCCTGGAGCGGGTGCAGACCCGCGGTGGCCGGGATGATCACCGGGAAGAGGGTGCCGTAGAAGATCCCGACGACGAGCCCGACGATAAGCCCGATGAGGGCCGAGATCTTCGCGAGAGAGAGGACTCCCACGTGCCTGAGTACGCTCACAGGATTCACCACTCCCCTGATGGCGTCGTCCCTGCTTAAGTATCGGGTCCGGGAAAAAGAGGGGGTTCAGGGGGCCGGTGCCGCCGGTGGTGCGGCCTCGGGCGGAACGCTGTCATAGACGAGGGTGACGTACCTCGCGACGAACAGGGTGAGGGGCGGGGCGATGATGAAGACGAGGAATATCCCGATGACGGGGATGAGGGAGACGATGATCGCGATGATGAAGGCCACGAGGAAGACGGCGATGATGGCGGCGAGGTAGGGGCCCCAGCCGATCTTCCCGATCCGGTCGAGGATCGCGCCCCAGTTGAAGGCCTCGCCCATCTTTCCCGTCCGGGCGAACCTCACGATCCCGATCGCCTCGATGAAGTCGATGATGACCGCGACGATGACCGTGAGGATCACCCCGAGGGCGATGGAGCCGACGCCCGCGATGATGGCACCGGGCGTCCCCCTCGTCGCGAGGAGGGCACCGCCCCCGACGAAGACGAGGAGCACGATGAAGACGGGGATGGCATAGACGAGCTGGATCACGAAGAGCTTCAGCCCGTCGACGAAGAGCGTCCCCCAGTTCGCGGGTTCGGGGGCCGGCTTCTTCCCGCGGTACACCTCGAGCGTGTACCCCAGGATGAGGGGGAAGATGATGGTGCTCACGATGAGGAGGATCCACCTCGCCCACTTCCCCCAGACGGCGTCCTTCGCATAGTCCAGGGAGTCGGTCATGGTCTTTCGGATGTCCACAGGGTTCACCCTACCGGGATGCACCGGTTTCCTATATGAACGATCCGAAACGTCCCGGGAGAAATGGCGGGATATACGGGTCTTTCATGAATCCAGGGGTCATCCTTTCCCCGTTCGGGATGGGGACAGACGGGGGCAGCAACCGGACGGGAACGAGAAGGGCACTATCGGCTGTCGGCAGGGAGTTGTTCAAAAAAGGGGAAGACCGGGGTCAGGGGGCAGGTGGTGCGGGGGCCTGGGGCACGTCCCCGAAGAGGAGGTCCATGTACCGTGTCGCGAAGATGGCGAGGGGCGGCGTCGCGATGAACGCGAGGAACCAGCCGATCACGGGGATGAACGTGAGGATCGCCCGGATGATGATGACGACGATGGCGAGGACGATGAGGGCGAGGATGTAGAAGCCCCAGCCGATCTTCCCGATGTCGGCGAAGATCCCGCCGAAGTTGAAGGCCTCGCCCATGCCGCCCTTGCGGGCGAAGCGGACGACCCCGCCGACCTCGACGAGCCCGACGATGAAGGTGACGAGGGCCGTGAGGCAGGCGCCGAAGACGAGGACCTTCCAGTTCGCGAGGAGGCCGGTGTGGTACCCCATCATCCCCGCCGGGAAGGACGAGAGGAGCGGGAGCCCGATGAAGACGACGCCGACGATGGCCGTCGGGATCAGGTAGATGAGGCCGATGATGAAGAGCTTGATCCCGTCGATGAAGAGCGTCCCCCAGTTCGCGAGCTCGGGGGCGGGCTTCTTCCCCCGCAGCACCTCGAGGAGGTACCCGAGGATCAGGGGAAAGATGATGGAGCTCACGAGGAGGAGGATCCACCGGACCCATTTCCCCCAGACCGCGTCCTTTGCATACTCCAGCGAATCTGATAACGCACTGCCGATATCCATGTTCTCACCGCCACCAGCTCTTTTTGTCTTTGTATATATAACTATCTTGTAAAATCCCCGAATCTGCGGTTTTTGGATAAAAATACTCCCTTTACAGGGAGATAAGGCGGCGGCGAGCCTGCCGGCCGCGATGGTTCAGTGCCGGAAGTGCCGCACGCCGGTGAAGATCATCGCCATGTCGAGCCGGTCCGCCGCCCCGATGACCTCCCGGTCCCGGATGGACCCGCCCGGCTGGGCGAGGGCGGTCGCCCCCGCCTTCGCCGCCACCTCGAGGGTGTCCGGGAACGGGAGGAAGGCGTCCGACGCGACGGCGGTACCGGTGAGCGGGCTCCTCGCCTTCATCACGGCGATCCTTGCCGCGTCCACCCGGCTCGTCTGGCCGGCCCCGATCCCGATGGTGCGGACCGGGTCGGCGAAGACGATGGCGTTCGACCGGGCATACTTGCATACCTTCCAGGCGAGCCGCAGGGCCGCGAGCTCCGCGGCGGTCGGGTCCCGCTCGGTCACCACCTGCCAGTGCTCGGTGAAGGGGGGGGTCTTCTGGACCAGGAGGCCGCCGTCGATGGAGCGGAGGGCGGGCCCCGGGACCGGTTCGGGGAGGGCGAGGACCCGCATCTTCTCCTTGCCCCGGAAGGCCGTGAGGGCATCGGGGGTGAAGGACGGGGCGATCACGAGCTCGATGAAGGTCCGGCAGATCTCCTCTGCCGTGCCGGCCTCCACCTGCCGGTTCAGGGCGACGATCCCCCCGAAGGACGAGTCGGGGTCGACCTCCCGTGCCGCGATGTAGGTCTCCCGCAGGTCGTCGCCCGTCGCGACCCCGCAGGGGTTGTTGTGCTTGACGCAGACGCAGGCCGTCTCGTCGAACTCCCGGAGGAGGGCCACCGCGGCGTCCATGTCCAGGTAGTTGTTGTACGACATCTCCCGCCCCTGGAGGGGCACCGCGCCGGCGATCCCCGACTCCCCGTACACCACCCCGGCCTGGTGGGGGTTCTCGCCGTACCGGAGCATCCGGCCGTTCCTGAACTGGGCCGTGAATACATCGGGGAATGGCCGGCCGAGCCCCGAGAGGTAATTGCTGATGGCGGCGTCGTACGCGGCGGTCCGGGCAAAGGCCTTCCCCGCGAGGGCGAGGCGCTCCCCGGGCGTGAACCCTCCGCGCCCGAGGGCCTCCCTGACGCGGGGATAGTCGGCCGTGTCGGTCACCACGGCGACGTCCCGGTAGTTCTTCGCCGCGGCCCGGATCATCGCCGGCCCCCCGACGTCGACGAACTCGACGAGCTCGGCGAGGGGGAGGCCCTGGGCGGACATCCGCTCGAAGGGGTAGAGGTTCGCGACGAGGAGGTCGATGGGGTGGATGCCCCCCGCCGCCATGACCGCGTCGTCCACCCCCCTCCGGCCGAGGAGGCCGGCATGGATCTTCGGGTGCAGGGTCTTCACCCGCCCGTCCATCATCTCGGGGGAGCCCGTGTACGCCGAGATCTCGTGGAACCCGATCCCCGCCCCTGCGAGGGCTTTCCCCGTCCCGCCCGACGCGAGGATCTCCACGCCGTGGGCCGCGAGATCCCCCGCGAGTTCGACGAGGCCGGTCTTGTCCCACACCGAGAGGAGCGCCCATTTCATACGCACGACTTCTTCCTCATAAAACTAATAGATGGCGGTTGGCCGCCGCCCACCCGTGAGGGGGAATACTATATCAGGGATTTTGATAGATTCTCACGCAGGGGCAGGCTCCGGGGAATGCCCCGGGGGCACGGAAACGGGGGGTGTGGGGGATGGGTGAGACCTACTACGAGATCCTCGGCGTCCCGAAGGACGCCCCGGACCGCGAGATCAAGAGGGCGTACCATGCCCTCGCGAGGAGGTTCCACCCCGACATCTCCGGCGAGACGGGCGCCGAGGACCGGTTCAAGCGGATCAACGAGGCGTACCGGGTCCTTTCCAACCGCGAGGAGCGTTCGCGGTACGACGCCCTCGGGCACGACGGGTACCGGCGGTCGCCGGCCGGGTGCCGCGACTCCCCCGCTCCGGCGGGCCCCGTGGACTTCCGCGGGTTCGGCGACGCCTTCGACCTCTTCTTCTCTGAGAGGTGGGGGCCGGCGGGCCGGTTCAGGCCGAAGCCGCATTCGGACATCCTGGTGCGCCTGGAGGTCAGCCTCGAGGAGGCGGTCCTCGGCGGGGAGCGGGTGATCGAGGTCCCGTACGCGGCCCGCTGCAGGTCCTGCGGGGGCACGGGGAGCATGACCGGGGTATTCCGCCCGTGCCCGCGCTGCGGCGGGAGCGGGGCGGAGGGGGCGGGGGCTTCCCCGGGCTTCGTCGACCCGGGTTCCGCTCCCTGCAGGGAGTGCGGGGGCAGGAGACGGGTGCCCGAAGCCCCCTGCGGCCAGTGCGGCGGATGGGGGGCGACCCAGGCGGTCCGCAGGGTGACGGTCCGGATACCGCCCGGCATCGACAGCGGGATGCGCATAAGGAAGGAAGGGCTCGGGAAGGAGGGGGACGCGGAGATCCCGTCGGGGGACCTCTACGTCGAGGTGGCGGTCCGGCCCCACGAGAGGTTCGCGAGGAAGGGGGACGACCTCGAGACCCCCGTCCATATCTCGCCGGCCCGGGCGGCGCTCGGGTCGTCCACCGAACTGCCGACCATAGACGGGAGGACGGTCAGGGTCGAGATCCCCGCGGGTATCCAGCACGAGGCGGCGGTCAGGGTCAGGGGGGAGGGGGTGAAGACCCGGGAGCGGTGCGGGGACCTGGTCGCGCGGATCCGGATCGATAACCCGTCGCAGGTCACCGGCGAGGAGCAGGCCCTCTACCGGCAGATCCTCCGGATCGAGGAGAGGAGGGAGGAGGCGAAGAAGGGGGGGCTCCTCTCACGGGCCCTCTCGAGGATGCGGGACACGGGAAAGTGAACCGGCCCCGATCCAGGCCGGGCCGATCCGTTTTCGGGGGCGATACCGCGGGTTTGCCCTGGCGGGTGGCGGCTCCCCCCGGCTCTAACAAAATTCAAGATACCTGCGCTCACATTTTTATCTGGTAACCGGCAGGTGGTTTACATCGGGTCGCTCAGGACATGGCTCTTCTTCTGGCTCATCAGCCTGGTCGGGCTGCTCTGGGCGACCTTCCTCCTCGCCCAGGGGATCTGGTTCTGGGTGAGCGTCTGGCTGGTCCTCGCCATCGTCGGTTCCAACATCCTCGTCATGCTCATGCGGTTCCGGTGAGCGCCTTTTCGTGAACCTCTCCCCCTCCCGACCCTGCTCATCGGCCTGATTTTTTCACCTCATCGATCTATTTGAGGATATCGGTTGAAAAGAAAACTATCTTCAAGATTTGCCCTTCTGAATCGAGGATAAAAATACAAAGACTTGAAATTAGTCCTGAAACATGATTATGACCAGTAAAATCCACTTGAATATGAATCTCACTTTTATTAGTCGTTAAAAGATAGTTGTTATAGTTCGGAGACATTTCGGATAAAGGTAAATTATAAATACTCATAGGGATATTTATCTTTATGCAGCGCTGCCCAACATCGATACCCAGCAGATGATGTCCATGAAGCAGCAGAACCTCCAGCCATGGGTGAACGCGACCGATGTCATGGGCGCGGTGAACGAGATCGCCGCGCTCGTGGAGGAGAACCGGGGCATACCGAAGGCCCGGCTCGAGCACTACGGCATCCTTGCCGTGATCTCTGACCTCGAGTTCAAGCACCTCTTCCTGAAGCTCATCGAGGAGCGCTGCCCGGCTGTCCACCCGCAGTTCGTGCGCTACCTGCACAAGCTCGCGGAGAACGGAAGAAAGTACTCGCGTGAGTACCGTTCCGAGATGCACCACATGACGAACCACCTCGGCCGGCTCTACGGCATCTATGGTGACGGGATCTTCACCAGGATGAAGAGGGGCCGCCGCAGCGTCACCGATCCGGCCGCCGACGACGGCGTGATGAACACCGCCTGACCGCCGGCCTGGATTTTCTCTCCAGAAAAGAGTCCGGGCCGGCTGAAAAACCGGATGGGTGGCCTTTTGGGTGGCCTTTTACGTGTACATCCGGTTGTCCATGGCCGGCGGCTCGCTCCGCACTTTTTTCACCGCCGCGAGGAAGTCCGACTGCTCGACCTCGTCGGCCCCCCTCCTGACCGCGTTCATCCCCGCCTCGCGGCAGACGGCCTGGAGGTCGGCGCCCGTGGCCTGGTCGGTCAGGCGCACGATCTCCTCGAGGTCGATCTTCCCGAGGTGCATGGGGGAGGAGTGGATCCTGAGGATCTCCCGCCGCGCCCCCGTGTCCGGGAGCGGGACCTCGACGAGCCGGTCGAACCGGCCGGGCCGGAGGATGGCGAGGTCGAGCATGTCCACCCGGTTCGTCGCGGCCATGATCCGGACGTCGCCGCGGTTGTCGAAGCCGTCCATCTCGGCGAGGAGCTGCATGAGGGTCCGCTGGACCTCCGCGCTCCCCGAGGTGCCGTCATGGGTCCGGTGGCTCGCGATGGCGTCGATCTCGTCGATGAAGACGATGGAGGGCGCCCGCTCCCGGGCGAGGGTGAAGAGCTCGCGGACGAGCTGGGCCCCCTCGCCGATGAACTTGTGGACGAGCTCGCTCCCCGACATCCGGATGAAGGTCGCCTTCGCCTGGTGGGCGACCGCCTTTGCTATCAGGGTCTTCCCCGTACCGGGCGGGCCGTGGAGGAGGATGCCCTTCGGCGGCTCGACCCCGAGCCTCCGGAAGACCTCGGGCTTCGTGAGCGGGTACTCGACCGCCTCCCGCACCTCCTCGATCTCCTTCTTGAGCCCGCCGATCTTCTCGAAGGTCACGTCGGGGGAGGCGTCGAGCTCCATGACCCTCACCCGCGCGTCGTAGATGTTGCCGATGACCTTCACGATGGAGAGCGCGTTGTTCACCGCGACCTTCGTCCCCGGCTTCAGGGTCTTGTGGAGCTCCTCGTTCACCTGCGTGATGTACTCCTGGTTGTTCCCCTGCTGCCGCAGGTAGATCTCCCCGCCCTCCATCACCTCGACGACCGCCGCGACGAAGAGGGGCATCCGCTTCAGCTGGGCGTTCTCCCTCCTGAGCTGGGCGAGCTCCTTCTGCAGGCTCTCGTTCTTCATCCTGAGGTCGAGCACCTGCGCCTGTATCTCCTGGAGCTCGAGCTTCAGCTGGAGGAGATCACCCTCGCTCACCGGGTTCTTGGAGACGGTGTCGTCCATGCTTACCCTATTATACGCACCTGAGAGACTTATTAGGTATGTCGGTTCTCATCCGGGGGAGGGCCCTCGCCGGTGGAAAGGGGAGGGGACCGGTGCTCGTCTCCCCGGAGCCCATCTCCTTCCTCGGCGGGGTCGACCCGGAGACGGGCGAGGTCATCGAGAAGGGCCACCCCCTGTTCGGGAAGGGGGTCGCGGGGACCGTCCTCGTCTTCCCCCATGGCAAGGGCTCGACGGTCGGGTCCTATGTCCTCTATGCCCTCGCGCGGAACCGGAGGGCGCCGGCCGGCATGGTGAACGCCGAGGCCGAGCCCATCATCGTCACCGGCGCCATCATCGGGGGGATCCCCCTCATCGACCGGCCGGGGGTCGCCCTCGGGGAGCTCCGGAACGGGGTGATGGCGAGGGTGGACGGGGACACCGGGGAGATCGAGTATGAGGGTGAACTGGAGGCGCATTAACGCCGCGGGGAACACCTGCGCGGCCCTCTTTGCCGCCTGCTCCCTCTACGGCTTCAACCTCCGTCCGGTCGACTCCCCCGAAGGGGACGTCACCTGCTATTCCCTGAACTCCCTGGACGAGCCCGCGTTCCACGAGGAGATCCGCACGGCCGGCTGCACGACCATCGCGGGCGGCCCCCATCCGACGGCGTGCCCCGAGGAGGTCGCCCGGTACGCGGACTACGTGGTGGTCGGCGAGGGGGAGTACACCCTCCCGCGGCTCCTCGCGCACCTGGAAGAGGGGGGCGAGGGCCCTGTCCCGGGCGTCGTCACCGCGGCCGGCGGGCTCCCCGTCGACCACTCGGTCAGGCTCGATGCCTTCCCGCCCTTCACGGTCATGAAGGGCTACACCGAGATCTCCCGCGGCTGCCCCTTCGGCTGCGCCTTCTGCCAGACGCCCCGGATCTTCGGCTCCTGCATGCGGCACCGGTCCATCGACGCCATCGCGCGCTCGGCCCGCAGGCACCGCGACGTCCGGCTCGTCTCGCCGAACGCCCTCGCGTACGGGTCGGACGGGAGGCACCCGAGGCTCGACAGGGTGGAGCGGCTGCTCGCGGCGCTCGAGGGGAACGTCTATTTCGGCACGTTCCCGAACGAGGTCCGGCCCGAGTTCGTCTCTGACCGGGCCCTCGAGATCATCGCGGGGAGGTGCGCGAACACCCGGATCGCCTTCGGCATCCAGTCGGGGAGCGACCGGATCCTCCGTCGCATCGGGCGGGGGCACACCGTCGCGGACGGGTTGCGTGCCGTGGAGCTCGCGCGGGACCACGGGTTCACGCCATTGGTCGACCTGATCGTGGGGTTCCCCTTCGAGAACGAGGAGGACGAGGTCGCGACCCTTGACCTGATCCGGCAGGTGACCGGTGGCCCCGGCCGGGTCAGGCTCCACCGGTTCATCCCCCTCCCCGGGACCCCCCTCGCGGGGACCGCCCCGAGACCCGTCGGGGCGCGCGCCGAGCGGCTCCTGGGGAGGCTCGCCCTCGCCGGGAAGCTGACCGGCACCTGGATCGACCCCGGCGCAAGGTTTTCAAGAAAGGAGGCAGATATTCCTTCATGACCCGGGTCCTCCTCCTCGCCGACCTCCATGGACGGTACGACAAGGTGGACTCGTTCCTCGCCCTCGACCCCGACCTCGTGATCATCGCGGGCGACCTCACCCAGTTCGGGCCCTGCGAGGACGCCCTGGAGCTCCTCGGCCGGATCGACGTGCCGTGCTTCGCCATCCCCGGGAACTGCGACCCCCGGGAGCTCCCCGCGGCCATCGAGGAATCGGAGGCGGTCTCGCTCCATGGCTCGACGATGAGCCTCGGGAACCTGACCCTGACGGGCCTCGGGGGGTCGAACCAGACCCCCTTCGGGACCCCCTACGAGCTTTCGGAAGAGGAGATCGACGCCCTCCTCACCGAAGCGGCGGCGAAGCGGGAGAAGAACGTCCACAACATCCTGGTCTGCCATGCCCCTCCCCTCGGGACCCTCGACCGGGTGGGGGAGGCGCGGGTGGGGAGCGGGGCGATCCGGAAGCACCTCCCGCAGTTCGACCTGGTCTGCTGCGCCCACATCCACGAGGCGAAGGGCGTCGTCGAGGAAGAGGGGGTCGTCGTCGTGAACCCCGGGCCCGCGTCCGAGGGGAACTGCGCCCTCATCACCCTGGGCGAGGAGTCCGGGGATATCAGGATCGAGCTCCTCACCGTGTAGCGAGGACGAGCTCGAGGTACGAGCGGGTCGTCTCCTCCCCGGTCACCCCGAGCTCCTCCCTGACCCGCCCGATGAGGGCGACCGCCTCGTCCCCTGCCATTCCCGCCGGCGCCTCGATCTCCACGAAGGAGCCGAGCCCCCGCACCTCGTCGAGGGCGACCGAGCAGCCCTCCACGGGATAGCTCTCCCGCTCCTTCTCCACCGCCGCGGTGCGGGTGAAGCCCAGCCGGGCGAGGATCTCCTCCATCGCACCGGGCCGGTCGATGGCGACGATGAGCTCCTCGCGGGCCTTCACCCTGGCGAGGCCGAGCTTCGGCCCCTTGTAGGTGAGGGTCGCGCCGGCCTCCGTCGAGCGGATCCGCAGGGCCTCGTCCGTCGTCCCGAAGTCGCGGTCCGGCGCATTGAAGTAGAGGTCGCGCTCGGTGAGCCGGGAGCCGGGCCGTATCCCGAGGGCCGCGAGCCGGGCCCTGACCGGGCCGAGGCCTGCCACCCGGATCTTGACTTCGTACTCCATCATCCCGACCATCGCCACGGGGGAACGCCGATGGTCCCCATGATCCGTGCACCCCGGTTAAATATAAGTCCCCTCATCCTGACTTCATAAAGGCAAGGTGATAGGATATGGCAGTCACGGAAGGATCCTTCGTGAGGTTGAGCTACACGGGGAAGATCGGCGACCGGGTCTTCGACACCACCGACGAGGCGGTGGCGAAGGAGGCGGGGATCCACAACCCGCAGGCCGTCTACGGCCCCGTCGTCGTCAGGGTGGGGAGCCGGCACGTCGTCGTCGGCCTCGACGATGCCCTGGTCGGGAAGGAGGCCGGGGACGAGGGGACGGTCGAGGTCCCGCCCGAGAAGGCATTCGGGGTCCACGACGATACCCGGATGGAGTCGGTCTCCATCGCGAAGTTCGCGGAGAAGCCCTCCCTCGGCCAGACGGTCGAGGTGGAGAACCGCGAAGGGACGGTGGCAAACATCATCGGGAGGCGGGTCGTCGTCGACTTCAACCACCCCCTCGCGGGGAAGACCGCGACGTACTCCTTCAGGGTGGAGGAGATCGTCGAGTCACAGCCCGACCAGATCAAGGGACTCATCCAGCTCTATACCCAGCGCGCCATGGACGTGACCGTCGACGGAGGGGTCGTCACCATCCACCTCCCCGCGGCGATCATGTACGACCGGCGCTGGCTCCTCTGGCGGAGCCGGGTCGTCCAGGAGATCTTCGACTTCTATCCCGGGGTCCAGGAGATCGTCCTCCTCGAGAGCTTCAGGCGGCAGGCGAAGGGAGAGGGGAGCGCGGAGTAGGCCTCCCCCCCTTTTACACCTTCACGCAGGCCGCACCTCACCCTTCTTTTAAGGAGAGAACCCATATCCTCGTACCGTATCGTGTCTCCTCGAAGGATCGGGGAGGCGGCGGGAGCGGGGAAACATGGGGGAAGCAGGGACGACAGACGCTGACCAGCCGGCTCTCGGGGATGCCCTCCTCGAGGCGCTGAAGGGGATCCGGAGCGAGATCCTCCTCTACGGGATCGCGGTCCTCATCATCCTCGTCGGCTCGGCCGAGTTCGGGATCGACGTCCTCCGGGAGCTGGAGTACCCGCTCCTCCTCTTCGCCACCTTCGTCCTCGTGGTGTACTTTCTCCTCAACCTGGTGAAGGCGAGGAGACGGGCTGGCCGGCCGTAGCCGGGCGGATCACGGGCCGTGTCGGCCTGGCGGCCATGGCAGCGACGGTTCCCCTTTTATACCCCGGGCCCCCACCACTGGTGCGAGCATGCCGTCCCGATTCTACCATGAGGCCGTCGAGACGAGGGATCGCGACGCCCTCGATGCCATCATCGACGAACGGCTGAAATACACGGTGGCATACGCCTACGAGCACTCACCGTTCTACCGGTCATGGTTCGACAAGAACCGCATCGATCCCGCCGGCGTGAAGACCCACGAGGATCTCCTCTCCCTCCCCATCGTCTCGGGGAGAACCATCCGCGCAAACCAGCCTCCGGAGACAGGGGACTTCCTCTTCCGGAGCGTGGGCTGGGAGGAGGTCTTCACGGTCCACGAGACGAGCGGGACGAGCGGCCCGCCGAAGGCTTTCTTCCTCACCTGGCAGGACTGGGAGCGGTACGCGGAGAAGTACGCCCGCGCCTTCGTCTCCCAGGGGTTCGGACGGGGGGACCGGGTCGTCATCTGCACCACCTACGGGAAGAATGTGGGGGCCAATACGATGACCCTCGCCGCCCGCGGGATAGGGATGACCGTCATCCCGGAGGGAACCTGCAGGTCCCCTGACCGGGTGATGGCGAGGTACCACCCGACCGCGATCGTCGGGTCGGTCTTCAAGCTCCTCACCCTCGCCCGTACGCTCTCGCGCGCAGGGATCCAGCCCACCGGTTCCGGGGTGTCAAGGCTCGTGGCAGGAGGGGAACCCTTTGCATCCGAGTCCAGGGCCTACCTGGAAGAGATCTGGGGGTGCCCGGTGCACAATACCTACGGTTCCACCGAGGGGACCATGTGCGGGGAGTGCGACCGGCACCTCGGCCTGCACGTCCCCGAGGACCTCGTGCACCTGGACATCTACGACCCGTCGCTCCGGTCCTTCGTCCCCGACGGCGAGTGCGGGAGGATCGTCCTCTCCACCCTGATCGGCGAGGGCGAGCGCTGCGGCACGCTCCTCCTCAACTACGACACCGAGGACAGTTCCACGGTGATCTCGCGGGAGAGGTGCCCGTGCGGCCGGACCCACCTGCGCATCATGAACCCCACGAGGGATGCAGAGAGCGTCCAGGCCGGGGGTGCGTACTTCAACCGAGTTGATGTCGAACGGGGCGTCTTCCAGCGGGAGAACATGGAGTACCTGACCGGCGAGTACGAGTCATTCCTCTATTCGTGCGGCCGGAAGGACGAGGCCGTGCTCCAGGTCTCGATGGAGGTCCTCGACCCCGCAACGACGGACCGGGAGGGAATCCGGGACAGGTTCATCCGCGGCTTCCTGGGGAAAAACCCCTTCCTCGGGAAGGCCCACGACGGGGGGTCCCTCACCTTCGCCTTCCGGTTCGCGGAACCCGGGAGCCTCGAGATCTCGCGGTCCGAGGGAAGGCCGAGGCGGCTCGTGGACCGGCGGGGATAGGACCGGAGGATCTGCGGGGCCAGGTTATTCCTTCTTCCCCGCGAGGTACGCCCCGATGGCCTTCCGGACGATGTCCTCCGCGGCCCGGAAGTAGAGGTCGTCGTGGCCGGTCCACCGGCCGCAGCCCCGGAAGACGGCCGCGGGGATCCCCTGGTGACTCTCGCCCATCACGAAGTTCGCGAATCCCGCGATCTCGTCCACCACCGCCTCCTCGGTGATCAGGAGGACGTGCCCGAAGAGATCGGTGTCGTTCCGGTAGTCCCGGATGGCGGGGAAGCCCGCCCACCCGACGGCGTTCCCCGTCTGGCCCCTGCGGAAGGCGCGGCCGCAGGTATCGGTGATGATGACCCCGACGTCCTTCCCCGCGATGGACCGGATCCGGTCCCGGATCTCGCGCGCCCCGCCCATCGGGTCGGGGGGGAGGAGGATGACCATCCCGTCCTCGATGTTGGACCGGTCCACCCCGGACCTGACCCCGATGTGCCCGAAGGGGAGCTCGGAGAGGATGAAGGGGTGCTCGAGGAGGACGTCCTTCGCCTCGTCGAGGACCGACTGGACGAACCGCGGGTCCTCCCTGTCCCGCGCCGCGATCCTCTTCGCCCTCTCGGAAGGGGCGATCTCGGCGAGCTTCCTCGTGTACCCCTTCGCCTTCGAGTGGATGGTCGACGCAAGGACGAGGATGTCCCCGTCCTGAAAGCCGATCCGGTCGCAGACGAGGGCGGGGATGTCGTCCCCCTCGTGGATGAGCGGGAGCCCCTCGACGGGCATCACCTGGATGGTCATGGATGGAGGTTACCCCTTCCCCTCCATAAAGGCTGAGGTCACCGCCCGCCATGGTCCCCATCGGGTCGGCAAATCATTCATATACTGCATGGGGGGATAGCAGATACCGGCACAGAGCCGAGCCGCATGATCCCGATCAACCTGAGCTTCATCCCCGATTCCGCCCCGAACCTCCTCGCCCCGTCCTTTCACTCGGGGCCCATGTTCTACCTCCTCGTCTTTGTCATCATCCTCCTCGGGGCGGTCTTCATCATCACGCCCGTCCCCGAGAACTCCATCCTCTTCCTCGCGGGCGCCCTCGCGGTGGGCGGGCAGGTCTCCCTCGAGTGGGTGCTCCTCGTCTCCATCGCGGCGGCGTACATCGGGTACGACCTGAACTACTGGACGGCGAGGCTCCTCAACCTCGCGGTCTGCCACAGGTTCTGCCCCCACATCCTCAGGGCGGGGAACATCGAGAAGGCCCGGGCCCTCATCGAGCGGTTCGGGCCGCTGTCCGTCGTGGTGAGCCGCTTCATCCCCGCGGTCAACCTCCCCCCCTTCGTGGCAGGCCTGGACGCCATGAACTACCGGTACTACGCGGCGGCGAACCTCGTCGGCGCCGTCCTCTGGTGCGTCATCACGGTCCTCCTCGGGTATTTCATCGGGAGCCTCGACGTCATCCAGGACTACGTGAACTTCCTCTTCGATATCGCCATCCTCGTGACCATCGCCGCCTTTGCCTATGCGGTCGTCCTCCTCGTGCGGGCGAACCGGGAGGGTGCGGGCAGCCACGCGTGAACCCGCGGGGACGCGATCTCCGGGCAGGGTTCCGTCCGGAGTTTCCTGATGGCTTTCGTCGGGAAAGCCGAAAAAAAACGGGGATTCGGGGAGGAGGCGGAAGGTCAGTAGTTCTCGCACCAGGCCTCGAAGTAGGCCCTCGGGTGGGCGCAGACCGGGCACTTCAGGGGCACCTCGGCCGCCTCGTGGACATAGCCGCAGTTCCGGCACTTCCACTTTATCGGCGCGTCCCGTTTGAAGACCGTGCCCTTCCGGACGTTCCCCAGGAGCTTCCGGTACCGGCGCTCGTGGTACGCCTCGACCTTCGCCACCTGCCGGAAGGTGTTTGCCGCGTCGGGGAACCCCTCCTTCTCGGCGACGTCCCCGAAACCGGGGTAGAGGGTCCCCCACTCGAACTTCTCCCCCTCGGCGGCCGCCTCCAGGTTCTCCGCGGTCGTCCCCGTGACCCCCGCGGGGTAGGACGCGGTGATCTCGGCCATGCCGCCCTTCAGGTGGTTGAAGAAGAGCTGGGCATGCTCCCGCTCGTTGTCCGATGTCTCCTGGAAGATCCCCGAGATCTGCTCGTACCCCTCCTTCCTCGCGACGCTCGCGAAGAAGCTGTACCTCGTCCGTGCCTGCGACTCGCCGGCAAACGCGGCGAGCAGGTTCTTCTCGGTCTGGCTGCCTCGGAATTTCAAGGAAATATCCTCCACTGCTTCGATCGGGGCGGTGAGCCCCCTTGGGAAGAATGAAACGAGGGAGAACATCAAGGCATCTGAGACCGCCGTGGGAAGGTTTCATGAGGCGGGTGAGTACAGGAAGCTTGGATATCCGAGAGGGACGACACCATGCTCTACCGGAAGATGAAGAAGGCGGACCCGGAGCTCTCCATCCTCGGCTTCGGGGCGATGAGGCTCCCCGTCCTCCCCGACGGTCACGTGGACGGGCCCGAGGCGACCCGGATGATCCGGTACGCGGTCGACCACGGGGTGAACTACGTCGACACCGCGTACCCCTACCACAACGGGGAGAGCGAGACGGCGGTGGGGAACGCGCTCCTGGACGGGTACCGCGAGCGGGTGCACATCGCGACCAAGCTCCCGAGCTGGCTCGTCAAGTCGCGGGAGGACATGGACCGGTACCTGGGCGAGCAGCTCGCGAAGCTCCGTACCGACCATATCGACTTCTACCTCGTGCATGGCCTGAACGGGGCCTTCTGGGAGAACCTCACCTCCCTCGGGGTCTTCAGGTTCCTCGACGACGCCATCGCCGACGGGAGGATACGGCACGCGGGGTTCTCCTTCCACGACACGACGAAGCTCTTCAGGGAGATCGTCGATGCCTACGACTGGACCTTTGCCCAGATCCAGTACAACTTCATGGACGAGGACTACCAGGCGGGGACGAAGGGCCTGCGGTACGCGGCGAAGAAGGGCCTCGGGGTCGTGGTCATGGAGCCGATCCGCGGGGGCCTCCTCGCGAGGGACATCCCCGGGATCTCGGAGCTCTGGCAGAAGGGCCCCGCAGGCCGCACGCCGGCGGAATGGGCCCTCCGCTGGGTCTGGGACCACCCCGAGGTGACGGTCGCCCTCTCGGGGATGTCCACCTTCGACCAGGTGGTCCGGAACATCTCGTCTGCCGAGGGCGGCATCCCCGGGTCCCTCTCGAAGAAGGAGCTCGCGATATACGGGAGGGTGAAGAAGGAGTTCGGGAAGCGGATGGCCATCCCCTGCACCGGCTGCAAGTACTGCCAGCCCTGCCCCCACGGGGTGAGCATCCCCGAGTGCTTCGAGCTCTACAACCAGGCGTTCATGTACGATGCGAAGGAGTCGGTCCAGCAGAGGTACGCCATGTTCCTCGGGGGCTTCTTCGACGGGGTCCCGGCATATGCCTCCTGCTGCCAGGACTGCGGCGAGTGCGAGGAGAAGTGCCCCCAGGGCCTCCCGATC
>DATIYO010000020.1:0-3305 GCA_035517575.1 Methanomicrobiales archaeon | reverse complement strand
TCCCAGACCCCCGCGCGGATCGCGGAGCGGATCGCCGCGGAGCACCCGGGGACAGTGACCATCCTCGCCCCCGTCGTGCGCCAGAAGAAGGGCACCTACCAGGCCCTGATCCGGGAGCTGCACAAGGACGGGTTCGCCCGGGTGCGGGTGAACGGCGAGATCCACCGCACCGACGAGGAGATCCCGCTCGAGCGGTACAGGAAGCAGGAGATCGAGATCGTCATCGACCGGCTCGCCACCGACGACCGTTCGCGCCTCGCCGAGGCCTGCGAGAACGCGCTCTCGCGGTCAGAGGACGGGCTCGTCATGGCCCTCGACGAGGAAGGGAAGGTCCACACCTACTCCTCGCTCATGGCCTGCCCCGAGTGCGGCATCGATTTTGAGGAGCTCCAGCCCCGGATGTTCTCCTTCAACAGCCCCTTCGGCGCCTGCGAGGGCTGCAACGGCCTCGGGATCCAGATGAAGTTCGACCCGGACCTGATCATCCCCGACCGGGAGAAGTCCGTCGCCGAGGGAGCGGTCGCCCTCTACCGGAACTACATCGACGGGTACCGCGCCCAGTACCTCGGGGCCATCGCCCGTCACTTCGACTTCTCGGTCCTCACCCCCATCAAGGACCTCACGAAGGACCAGTACCGCGCCCTCATGTACGGCTCCTCGGACCGGATCCGGTTCTCGATGTCGATGAGTAACGGGGACGCCCACTGGTCCCACGTCGGGGAATGGGAGGGGCTCCTCCCCCAGGCCGAGCGGCTCTACAAGCAGACCCAGTCCGAGTACCGCAGGCACGAGCTCGAGAAGTTCATGCAGGTCTCCCCGTGCCCGGTCTGCCACGGGAAAAGGCTCAAGCAGAAGGTCCTCGCCGTGAAGGTCGGCGGGAAGTCCATCGTCGACGTGACCGACCTCCCCGTGAGCGGCTGCACGACGTTCTTCCGCGACCTCCCGCTCAACCCGAAGGAGGAGGAGATCGCCCACCAGATCCTGAAGGAGATCAACGACCGGCTCCGGTTCCTGGAGCGGGTCGGGCTCGGGTACCTCACCCTCTCGCGGGCCGCGGGGACCCTGTCGGGCGGCGAGGCCCAGCGGATCCGGCTCGCGACCCAGATCGGGTCGAACCTGACGGGCGTGCTCTACGTCCTGGACGAGCCCTCCATCGGCCTCCACCAGCGGGACAACCGCCGGCTCATCGACACGCTGAAGGCCCTCCGCGACCTCGGGAACACCCTCATCGTGGTCGAGCACGACGAAGAGACCATCCGCTCCGCCGACCATGTCGTGGACATGGGGCCCGGGGCGGGTATCCACGGCGGCGCGGTCGTCGCCGAGGGGACGCCGATGGAGATCGAGGGGAACCGGGACTCCCTCACCGGCCTGTACCTCTCCGGGAAGATGAAGATCGACGTGCCGAAGAAGCGGCGCAGGTCGAAGAAGTTCATCACCCTCAAAGGCTGCCGCGAGAACAACCTGAAGGACATCGACGTGAAGATCCCCATCGGGGTCTTCACCGCCGTGACCGGGGTCTCGGGCTCGGGGAAGTCGACCCTCATCTACGAGATCCTGTACCGGGCGATGCAGCGGGCGCTCCACCACGCCCGGGTCCCCGTGGGGTCGTACGACTCCATCGAGTTCGGGGGCGAGATCGACAAGGTCATCGTGATCGACCAGTCCCCCATCGGGAGGACGCCGCGGTCGAACCCCGCGACCTACACGAAGGTCTTCGACGACATCCGGCACGTGTTTGCGGAGACGAAGGAGGCGAAGATCCGGGGCTACACCCCGGGCAGGTTCTCCTTCAACCTCAAGGGCGGGCGCTGCGAGGCCTGCCAGGGCGAGGGGCTGATCCGGATCGAGATGAACTTCCTCCCCGACGTGTTTATCGAGTGCGAGGAGTGCAAGGGGACCAGGTACAACCGCGAGACCCTGGAGGTGAAGTACCGGGGGAAGTCCATCGCCGACGTGCTCGCCATGTCAGTCGAGGAGGCGATGGCCCTCTTCGATAAGATCCCCTCCATCCGGGCGAAGCTCGAGACCCTGTCACGGGTGGGGCTCGATTACGTGAAGCTCGGGCAGTCCTCGACGACGCTTTCGGGCGGCGAGGCCCAGAGGATCAAGCTCACCCGGGAGCTCGCCAAGCGGGCGACGGGGAAGACCCTCTACCTCCTGGACGAGCCGACGACGGGGCTCCACTTCCACGACGTGAAGAAGCTCATCCAGGTCCTCGACGACCTCGTCTCGCGGGGGAACAGCGTCGTCGTGATCGAGCACAACCTGGACATCGTCAAGTCGGCGGACTACCTCATCGACCTCGGGCCGGAGGGTGGCGACCAGGGCGGCGAGGTGGTCGCCACGGGGACACCCGAGGAGGTGAGCCGGGTCGCGGCGAGCTACACCGGCCAGTTCCTCGGCCGGATCCTGAACGGCCATGGTTGACACGAGGCAGGTCCCGTCGTCGCCGGGCTGCTACCTCTTCCGTGACAGCCAGGGGACCCTCCTCTACATCGGCAAGGCCAAGGACCTGAAGAAGCGGGTCTCCTCCTACTTCCGGCGGGAGTCGGCCGACCCCCGCATCCGGGCGATGGTCGACCGGATCGACTCGGTCGACTTCCTGCTCACCGACAACGAGGTCGAGGCCCTCGTCCTCGAGAACAACCTGATCAAGCGCCACCAGCCGCGGTACAACATCGACCTCCGGGACGCGAAGACCTATGCCTACATCATGCTCACGAAGGAGGAGTTCCCCCGGATCCTGATGGCGCGGCGGCCGTCCGAGGACGGGTCGTACTTCGGCCCCTTCGTGTCTGCAAGGGAGCGGGACCATGTCCTCCGGGCGGTGAAGCGGGCCTTCGGCCTCCGCACCTGCCGGCGGCTCCCGAAGCGGGCCTGCCTGCGGCACCACATGGGCTCCTGCTCGGCGCCGTGCGTCGGGGGGATATCGCGGGAGGAGTATGCCCGCCGGGTGAGGCGGGTGGAGTCGATCCTGAAGGGGGGATCGGCGGAGCTCCTCTCGGAACTGAAGGACGAAATGGCCGGGCGGGCGAAAGAGCAGGACTTCGAGGGGGCGATGGTGGTCAGGGACCAGATCGCGGCCGTCGAGCACCTCTCCAACCGTCAGAAGGTGGAACGCCAGCGGGACCATGACGAGGACATCATCAACTACCTGGAGACCGGTGAGAAGGTGTACCTCATGCTCTTCTCGGTGGAACGGGGGACGCTCTCGGAGAAGGAGGAGTTCATCTTCGGCGCATCCCCGGAGTTCTTCGAGGAGTTCCTGGTCCAGTACTACTCGGACCATGCCCCCCCGAAGG
>DATIYO010000019.1:0-6809 GCA_035517575.1 Methanomicrobiales archaeon | reverse complement strand
GCGGCTCTCGAGCTCGACCTCAGAGCCGTACCGGTACCCCGCGCCCCGCGAGGTACTCCTTGACCTGCCTGACCGTGAACTCCCCGTAGTGGAAGACCGAGGCGGCGAGGCAGGCGTCGGCCTTCCCCCCGGTGAAGCCCTCGGCGAAGTGCGCGAGGGTGCCCACGCCGCCGCTCGCTATCACGGGTATCCCCACGGCCTCCGAGATCGCCCTCGTGACGGGGAGATCGAAGCCGGCCTTCGTCCCGTCGGTCTCCATCGAGGTGAGGAGGATCTCCCCCGCGCCCCGCTCCTCGGCCTCCTTCGCCCACCTCATCGCGTCGATGCCGGTGGGCCGGCTCCCGCCGTAGGTCACCACCTCGTACCAGCAGCTCTCCCCCCCCGGGAGAGGGACGGGGACCTTTCCGTCGGTGTCGTCGAGGCGCCGGCGGACGTCCATCGCGACCACGATGCACTGGGTGCCGAACCGGGCGGCGGAGCGGTCGATGAGGGGCGGGTCGTTCACCGCGCTCGTGTTGATGGAGACCTTGTCGGCCCCTGCCCGGAGGATCTGCTGGATGTCCTCGAGGCTCCGTATCCCCCCGCCGACGGTCAGGGGGAGGAAGAGCTGGTCGGCGGCGCGCCGGATGACCTCGAGGATGATGCCCCGGTTCTCCCGTGAGGCGGTGATGTCGAGGAAGACCACCTCGTCCGCCCCCTGCTCGTTGTACCTCGACGCGAGGGCCACGGGGTCGCCCGCGTCCCGGAGGTCGAGGAAGTGGCAGCCCTTCACGACCCGGCCGTCCTTCAGGTCGAGGCAGGGGATGATCCGCTTGGTGAGCACCATGTACAGATGGGGAGGGCGCTATTTAGGGATTTGGAACCGTCGCCCGCATGAGTTCAAGTAGGATGAGCGATCATCTTAAGCGTGGTGAGAGGATGGAACGAACGCTCTCGATCGTGCTCGCGGTCCTCGCCGTGGTCTCGGTGGTATTCCTCGCGGTCCTGTCCCTTTCGGTGTACATGGGGATCACCTACCGGGCGACGCTCTCGAGCACCTACGAATACCGGGTGAGCATCGCCCCGGATGCCGCCATCGATAACGTCACCCTCTTCCTCCCGATCCCGTCGAAGGGGAGGGAGAACTCGGCGGTCCTCGAGATGATAGGGGGCGGCCGGCTCGGGGGGGTGCCCCCGGGCTGGAGCACCTCCCTCATCGGGACGGAGAAGGTCACCATGCTCGAGCTGACCGCCCGCGAGATCCCCCCCGCCCCGGCCGGGAAGCCGTACCTCCTGTCGGTGGTGGCCACCGTGCCCGGCCCGATCAGGACGAGCACGGCAGGGTCCGATGAACCGGTCCTCGAGCGGTCCGCACAGACGAGCCCGGTGGAGTGCGTCGGGGTGGACACCGAGGCATCGCCCGAGGTGCAGTGCGAGGGGTACAGGGAGCCCGTCTACGCTGACTTCACGGCCAGGGGGCCTGCGCACCTCTCGGTCTACATCTACCTCGACGGTAAGAACACCTGGGACGTCTTCGGCCCCTCCTCCAACGAGTACCAGGACGGGCTGCAGGTCTCCTTCTCGGACACGGCCCAGAGATGGCAGGAGGGCAACGGGGTCCTGATCACGGGCATCGGCGACTACGGGATCGACTTCTGGGTCCAGGGCGAGGGCGGGGCCGCCCAGGGCACGGGGGCCTCGCGCCGGGTGACCGCCCGGCCGGCGAGAGGAGAGGGTGGGGCTTGAGCACGGGCCGGCTGAAGATCGAGTGGGCCAGGCAGTACATGCCGGTCCTCTCCTCCATCCGGAAGGAGTTTGAAAAGGACCGGCCCCTCGGCGGCCTCACCGTCGGGATGGCGCTCCACGTGGAGGCGAAGACCGCGGTCCTCGTGGAGACCCTCGCCGCCGCGGGCGCCGAGGTCCACATCACCGGCTGCAACCCCCTCTCCACCCAGGACGACGTGGCCGCGGCGCTCAACGAGGTGCCGCACGTCCACTGCTACGCGAAGCGCGGGGCGACCGTCGAAGAATACTACGGGGCCATCGACCGGGTCCTCGACGCCCGGCCCTCCCTCACCGTCGACGACGGGATGGACCTGATCTACGCCCTCCACACGAAGAGGCGCGACCTCCTCCCCGGGGTCACCGGCGGCTGCGAGGAGACGACGACCGGCGTGCACCGGCTCCGGGCCATGGCCGCGGAGGGCGCCCTCGCCTTCCCCGTCCTCGCCGTGAACGACACGCCCATGAAGCGGTACTTCGACAACGTCCATGGCACGGGGGAGAGCGCCCTCTCGGCGATCATGATCACGACGAACGTCCTCATGGCAGGGAAGCGCCTCGTCATCGCCGGCTACGGATTCTGCGGGAAGGGCCTTGCGAGAAAGGCGGCCGGTCTCGGCGCCCGGGTCATCGTGACCGAGGTCGACCCGCGGACCGCCCTCCAGGCCCACATGGACGGTTTTGCGGTGATGACCATGGACGAGGCGGCGAAGGTCGGGGAGATCTTCATCACCACGACGGGGAACACCGGCGTGATCACCGGGCGGCACTTCCGGGCCATGCGGGACGGCGCCATCCTCGCGAACGCGGGCCACTTCAACGTCGAGGTCGACCGGGAGTGGCTCGAGGCGCACGCGGAGAAGATCGTGCGCCGGGACGGGATCGACAGCTACCGGTTCGGGGACCGCACCATCCACCTCCTCGCCGAGGGGAGGCTCGTGAACCTCGCGACCCCGAAGGGCATGGGGCACCCGGTCGAGGTGATGGACCTCTCCTTCGCCCTCCAGGCCCTCTCGGCCCGGTACATCGCCGAGAAGGGCAAGGGGCTCGCGCCCGGGGTGCACGACGTCCCGCAGGAGATCGACGAGACGGTGGCCCGACGGAAGCTCGCCACCCTCGGCATCTCCATCGACCGGCTCACCGACGGGCAGGTCGAGTACCAGAAGAGCTGGAGCCAGGGGACCTGACCGGTCCCCGTCCGGAGGGGCCCCTGCCCCGTCCAGAGGGGCCCCTACCCCCCCTGGACAGGAGGAGCCGCTTCGCGCCTCCTCCTCCCCGGACAGGCCCGGTCCCTCGCGGGACCCGGCCTCGGTCCAGCCGCTCCCTCGCGCAGAAGAGGTACTCCTGGGCATAGCCGGCGAAGGCCCCGAAGTGCTCCCGGCCGAAGGCCCGGATCCGCCGGTCCTCCTTCTCTGACGGTACCTTCGCTCCGGGCAGGGGCGGGAGGTAGTGCGCGTACATGATCCGCCGGATCCAGACGTCCACGGGGAAGGCCTCCAGCCGGTGGTACCCGAAGAGGAGGATGCAGTCCGCGGCCTTCGGGCCGATCCCGCGGAACGACAACAGGACGCCGCGTGCTTCGTCGAAGGGAAGCCTGGCGATACGGTCAAGGATGCCCGGATCCTGCGCCACCCTCGCCGCCGCCTCGGCGACCGACCGCTCGCGGTAGCCGAGCCGGCAGGCCGCCAGGTCTCCGCCGCAGGATCCCGAAAGGGCGTCGGGGGTGGGGAAGGCATAGCGGGCTCCGCCAGCGCCCGGGACCCGTTCCCCGAAGTTCACGGCGAGGGAGGCTATCATCTTCCGGATGCGGGGGATGTTCGTGTTCGTCGCGCAGATGAAGGAGACGAGGATCTCCCACGGGTCCTGCCTGAGGATGCGCAGCCCCCCGCAGGCCGCGATGGCCCGGCGGATGACCGGGTCGCGGTCGACGGCCGCGAGGATCGCGGGGAGGTCCTCGTCGAGGGCGAGGTAGCGCCGGACTTCGGGGCTGTCCGGGCCCTCGAAGCCGAGCAGGTCCCGGTCCTCGCGCAACCTCCAGTGCCTGCCCCCGACGACCCCCTCCCACCACCCGTCCCGCTCCTCCCACCGGAAGGCCTGGCCGCAGGAGAGGGTGAGGGCGAGGTCGAGGGGCTGGTCGGCGCGGAGGCGGAGGGTGCCCATTACCGGAAGCATGGGCATCGCGGGATTTTCAGGGTTGCGGCAGGAAGGCAGCCCGAAACCCTCATGGGGGAGGGAGCACCACCTGATACTGCAAGCCATGACCGAGATCGAGGAGCACTACAACAGCGAGAACGGCGCCATCCTCATCGAGATGCGGCTCCGCAAGGTCATGCAGATCTTCAACTCGCTCGACCCCTCCCCCTTCCTCGAGAAGGACCTGGACCCCGACGCCGAGGCGTACCTCACCGAGATGGTCCAGGACTTCCCCCTCGCGCAGGCCATGAAGATCGTGATCCACCTCCCCTGCGAGGAGGCCGAGTGCGCCGAGGCGAAGACCCTCGAGCCGGCCATCCGGAACCACTTCAACTACCTCGAGGCCTCGGCGGCGAGGGAGCTCAGGTTCAAGTTCCGGCAGGGGCGGGCGAGCCTCGCCATCGGGATCGGGTTCCTCCTCGTCATGGGGGCGATCTCCGTCCTCATCTCCCCGTACACCCAGCACGGCTTCGCCGCATGGGTCGCGGGCGGGCTCCTCATCGTGAGCTGGGTCGCGATGTGGGAGCCCGTGAACACCTTCCTCTACGGCTGGTGGCCCATCCGGCGGAAGGAGAGGATCTACGGGAAGATCAGCCGGATGCAGGTCGAGGTCAGGCACGACGACCACGGGGACGACGGGAACCCGCCCTGGGTCGTCCCGAGGGAAGAGTCGTAGGTCGGTTCCCTCCTCCTTCTCATGAATCGAACATCGAACCCTACTCAGGAGCTTCGATGCTCCTTGGGATTCGGGCTTCGCCGCATTATGGAGGGGAGAAGCAACCCTTGGATATCCGCCATATTTTTCAGGCCCCTTCCCGGCTATAAGCTGGTGGACTTTTCGGGAACGATGCGGACGCTCTCGGGGGCTTCGCCCCCGCCGCTGTGGCAACCCCCGCGTGGGGATAAACCTGTTTGGGATATGGTTTCCTGTTTTCCCGGAAACCTCTGGTCATGATTTTCCGGTAACCTCCGATCATGAAATCCCGGGCAATGGGGGGATGGCCGCGCCGGGGGTGGCGGAGCCCCCCCAAGAGCCCATGACAAAAACGAATAACCCGAATAAAACTGAGTTCCGAATCCTTGAAGTACTATACCGGCAATCAAGGAGAAAATAGGGGGAGTAGAAGCCGCCTCACTCAGATCCCGAGTACAGGCAGCCCTGGACGTCGTGGCCGAGCTTCCCGATGGCGTCGGCGCGGCAGCGCTGGCAGTGGCGCATCTGCCGGATGTACTTCGAGCACTCGTCCTGCATCTTCCGCTTCTCGGCGGGCGTCGGGGGGGTCACGCCCGCGAACTTGTACTGGGGGATGAGCGGGATGACGTTGAAGGTGTAGGCGCCGAGCTCCGACGCCTTCTTCGCGATGTCGGGGATCTCCATGTCGTTCACCCCGGGGATGTAGACGGTGTTCACCTTCACGATCATGTGCCTTTTGACCGCCTCGCGGATGCCCTCCTGCTGGTTCGCGATGAGGAGCGCCGCGCCCTCCTCGCCGTGGAGGCGCTTCCCCTCCCAGGTGACGAAGGAGTAGATCTTCGCCCCCGTCGACGGGTTGAGGGCGTTCCAGGTGACGGTCACGTTCCCGACGTCGTACCGCTCCAGGAGGTCGATCTTCTGCGGGAGGAGGAGGCCGTTACTGCTGATGCACTTGATCAGGTTCGGGAACTCGGCCTTCGCGAGCCGGAGGGTCTCGAAGGTCTCCTCGTTGTAGAGGGGCTCGCCCGGCCCCGCGATCCCGAGGACCTTGATGTACGTGAACTTCTCGAGGGCCTTTCGTACCATCTCGATGGCTTCCGTCGGGGAGAGCACCCTCGTCGTGACCCCCGGCCGGGACTCGTTCACGCAGTCGAAGTCCCGGATGCAGTAGTTGCACTGGATGTTGCACTTCGGGGCGACGGGGAGGTGCATCCGGCCGAAGGCATGGCAGGCCTTCTCTGAGAAGCAGGGATGGTCGCGGATCCGGCGGAGCTGGTCGGCGTCCCAGGGGACCTCCTTCCCCTGGACGGTGGCGGTCTGGTACCCTTCGTCGGCCATGGTAGCAGGAGATGGTGGGATGCCGGAGTATATGAAGGGTGGGGAAGCAAGGGGTCCGCGCCCGGGGACCTGCCCTGAAAGCTGCTTTTCCCGTCGGGCGGGTGAAGGGCGGCCGGTGGAGCAGGTCCGGGAAAAAAAAAGGGGGTTATTTCTTCGCCTTGATCGCGCCGGCCTGGACCCACCAGTCGTACTCGTGGGCCCACCGGTCCTTGTTTGCCTGCACGAGCTGGCAGAAGTACTCCTGCCTGGCCTTGAGGACCGCCTCCTGGTCGGGGTAGGAGCGCTTCGTCCGGATGGCGACCGCGAGGTCCCGCCCGAGCTCGTACGCCTTCTTCTCTGCAGGGAGGATCGCGTCGGGGTTCCCGCGGAAGGCCACCCCCACGGACCCCACGACCAGGGCGCCGAGGGAGTTGAGGACCCGGTTCATGTAGCCCGCGACCTCCATCTCGTTGCTCCCGCCCGCGGTGCAGACCGAGCAGCCGTACTTCCCCGAGAACATCTGGCAGTGGATGGCGTCCGCCATCCGGTCGAAGACGACCTTCATCTGCGCCGAGACCTGGTCGATGTAGTTCGGCGAGCCGAGGACGATCCCGTCGGCGTCGAGCATCCGGTCGAAGAGGTCGGGGAAGTCGTCCACCTGCGAGCACTCCCCTTTTGAGTAGCAGGCGCCGCAGGCGGTGCAGAAGCTGATGTCCAGGTCGCATACGTCGACGAGCTCGGTCTTCGCCCCCTCCACCTCGGCCCCGTCCAGGACCGCGACGACGAGCCGCAGGGTCTGGCTCTCCTTCCCCTTCGGGCTCGCGTTCAACCCGAGAACCTTCAT
>DATIYO010000018.1:0-4675 GCA_035517575.1 Methanomicrobiales archaeon | reverse complement strand
TGGAGAGCTGGGAGAGCCAGTTCCTCCCGGGGAAGAACTTCGGGATGCTCATCATCTCCACCGCAAAGGGCGTGATGGCCCACGAGAACGCCCGCAAGCTCGGGATCGGCGGGGAGCTCCTGGGGTACGTGTACTAGGGTGACGGACAATGGCAACAACGACACGAAAGGTGAAGATCCACGAGGGCGTGACCGTTCGGATCGAGGGAACCCTCGTCAAGGTCCAGGGCCCGAAGGGGATGCTCATGCGGGAGATGTACTACCCGAACGTCTCCCTTGCCGTCACCGACAGGGAGATGACCATCTCCACGGACGCGACGAGGAAGAAGATCCTCGCGGTCTGTGGCACCTACGCGGCCCATGTGCAGAACATGTGCACGGGGGTCACGAAGGGATACCAGTACCGGATGAGGGTTGTGTACAGCCACTTCCCGATCCAGCTGAAACTCGCCGGAGACCGGATCGAGGTCGGCAACTTCCTCGGTGAGAAGCGGTCCCGCTTCGCCCGGATCGAGAAGGACGTGAAGGTCGCCCTCGGGGCGGACGAGGTCACGGTCACCGGCATCGACAAGGAGTCCGTGGGAAAGACCGCCGCGAACATCGAGCATGCGACCCGGATCCGTGAGCGCGATCCCCGCGTCTTCCAGGACGGGGTCTATATCGTGGAGAGGGCGTGAACATGGCAGACGAGAAGATGAGACTCATCCGGATGCGGGCCGGGAACCGGGCGAGGTTCCAGCGGAGGGGCGTCCACGAGAAGGACCGGCTCGCCGATGTCTGGCGCAAGCCGAAGGGCCGGCACAACAAGCTCCGGAGGCAGATCAAGGCCAAGGGCCCCCTCCCCCGGCCGGGCTACGGGAGCCCGGCGGCGGTGAGGGGCCTGCACCCGTGCGGGCTCTCGGACATGCTCGTGTACAACGAGGGGATGCTCGCGCCGCTCGATCCCGAGGTGCACGCGGTCAGGATAGCCGCGGGTGTCGGGAGGAAGAAGAAGACAGAGATCCAGAAGAAGGCCCTCGATGCCGGCTTCCGGGTCCTGAACCCGTTGCAGGCCCCCGCGGCCGAAGAGGGGCCTGTCGAAGAGGCAGAGGAGGCTGACGGCGATGAGTAACCTCTGCAACCAGAAGAGGCTCGCGGCGAGCGTGCTCGGCTGCGGGGTGAACCGGGTCTGGTTCGACCCCGAGCGGGCCACGGACGTCGAGGGAGCCATCTCCCGGGACGACCTCCGCACCCTCATCAAGGAGGGGGTGATCCGCGCCCACCCGAAGAAGGGAGTCTCGAGGGGCAGGGCACGGGAGCGGGACGCGAAGCGTGCCTACGGCCACCGCAGGGGCCCGGGAAAGAGGCGGGGGGCGGCGGGCGCCCGCCGGCCGAGCAAGACCCAGTGGGTCCAGCGGATCCGCGCCATCAGGAAGACGATGCGGGCCCTCAGGGACGAGGGGAAGATCGACCCGCACCTCTACCGGCTCCTCTATCGGAAGGCTGCAGGCGGCCAGTTCAGGAGCGTGGCCCACATGAAGTCGCAGGTCGAGATCGTCAAGGGGAAGGGGAAGTGACATGAGCACCGGACCACGCTATTTCATCCCCTTCCGAAGGCGCCGCGAGGGGCGGACCGACTACTATGCCCGGGGGAAGCTCCTCCTCTCGGAGCACCCGAGGATGGTCGTCCGGAAGACCAACCGGGAGATCATCATCCAGCTCTCGGTCCCCGAGCCCGAGGGGGACAGGACCCTCGTCGCGGCCTACTCGCGGGACCTCGCGGGTTACGGGTACACGGGCTCGCGGTCGAACACCCCCGCGGCCTACCTGACGGGGATCCTCTTTGCCGCACGGTGCCGGAAGGCGGGCTACGCGAGCGCCGTCCTCGATATCGGCCTCGCACGGGCCTCGCCGGGTGCCCGGGTCTTTGCCGCGCTCAAGGGCGCGGTGAAGGGAGGCCTCGCCGTCCCCCACGGGGACGAGATCCTCCCCGACGACAGCCGGGTCAGGGGCGAGCATATCGCGGCCTTCGCCCCCCAGCGGGTCGGGGAGCTCGCAAAGAACGTCGACCAGGTGGCAGCGGCCATCATGAAGGAGGTGAGCTGACATGGCAGAGAACGAGGGATGGATCCCCCTCACCGGCCTCGGGAAGATGGTCGCGAGCGGCGAGATCACCTCCATCGACCAGGTCCTTGAGAGCGGGAAGCCCATCAAGGAGATCCAGATCGTGGACGCCTTCCTCCCCGACCTCGCGGACGAGGTACTGGACATCACGATGGTCCAGCGGATGACCGACTCCGGCCGGCGGGTGAAGTTCCGCACGGTCGTCGTCGTCGGGAACCGGAACGGGTACATCGGCTTCGGCCAGGGGAAGGACGCCCAGGTGGGGAACGCCATCACGAAGGCGATCAAGGACGCGAAGCTGAACATCATCAAGGTGAACCGGGGCTGCGGGTCCTGGGAGTGCGGGTGCAACCTCGAGCACTCCATCCCCGTCCAGGTGACGGGGAAGGCGGGGTCCGTCCGGGTGACGCTGAAACCGGCCCCCCAGGGGATCGGCCTCGTCACGGGCGACATCGCGAAGAAGGTCCTCGGCCTCGCCGGGATCAAGGACGTCTGGGGGTTCTCGTCGGGCGAGACCCGGACCACCATCAACTTCGCGAAGGCAACCTTCAACGCCCTCATGCAGACGAACATGGTCCGCCGGGTGGGGAGGGTGCAGTAATGTACGCCATCGTCCAGGTGCGGGGGGTCGTGAAGACCCGGCAGGAGATCAAGGACACCCTGTCCATGCTCCGCCTCCACCACATCAACCACTGCGTCGTCGTCCCCGACACCCCCGAGTACCTCGGGATGATCCGGAAGGTGAAGGACTTTGTCGCGTACGGCGAGGTGGACGCCGGGATCCTCTCGACCGTCCTCGCGACGCGGGGGCGGCTCGTCGGGAACCGGCCCCTCACCGACGAATACGTGAAGGCCAACTCCCCGTTCGCGACGATCACCGAGTTCGCGGACGCGGTGGCGGCGGGGAAGGCGGCCCTCAGGGACCTCCCCGGCCTCAAGCCCGTGATGCGCCTCCACCCGCCGCGGAAGGGGCACCGCACCCTCAAGCGGACCTTCCAGCAGGGCGGAGCCCTCGGGTATTATGGCAAGGAGATCAATACTCTCCTGTACAAGATGAGGTGACCACGGTGCCAGTGAACAAACGATCCAAATATCGCGGGTCCCGCACATGCGGCGGGGGCACGCACAAGAACCGCCGGGGCGGCGGCTCGCGCGGCGGGCGGGGCCATGCGGGAGGGTGCAAGCACCACTTCGTCCGCTACTACCTCGTGGGAAATACCTTCGGGAAGGACGGGTTCTCCCATGACCAGAGAGACGACCCCGGGACCATCGACGTCGGGACCCTCGAGGTCATGGCCGAGGGACTCCTCGCAAAGGGCCTCGCGAAGCTCGAGGGGGATACCCTCGCGGTCGACGCCGCCGCCATCGGGGTCGGGAAGATCCTCGGGAGCGGCAGGGTGACCCGCAAGATGAAGGTCTCCGCGGGGTCGTTCTCGGAAGCGGCAAAGAAGAAACTCGAGGCTCTGGGCGGCCAGGCGCTCGTCGTCTGACCCCCCTGGTGAACGTATGGGAGCCATCCTGGACCGCATGGAGCCGCTTCTTGCGGCCATGCCCTCGGTGAAGAGCCCCGAGGGGCACGTCCATTTCAAGACAAAGCTCTTCTGGACCATCGGGGTCCTCGTCCTCTACTTCATCCTCTCGAACATCCTGCTCTTCGGTCTCGACCCCACGTCCCAGGACCTCTTCCTCTACTGGCGGGCGCTCCTTGCAGGGGCGAGCGGGACCATCATCACCCTCGGGATCGGGCCCATCGTCACCGCCTCCATCGTCCTCCAGCTCCTGAAGGGTGCCGACCTCCTCGATATCGACACCTCGGAGGCGCGGGGCCAGGTCATCTACATGGGGCTCCAGAAGCTCCTCATCTTCGTCATGATCGTGGTCGAGGCCGTGCCGAACCTGATCGGGGGGTTCATGCGGCCGGACGCCACCATCGCGGCGAACCTCTTCGGGGGGAACACCGGCCTCCTCGCCTTCATCATCTTCCTCCAGCTCTGCATCGGCGGGGTCCTCATCTTCCTCCTCGACGAGGTCGTCACCAAGTACGGGATCGGCTCGGGCGTGGGGCTCTTCATCGTCGCGGGCATCTCCCAGTCCATCGTGAACGGGTTCCTCGCCTGGCAGGCCGTCCAGGACCCCTATCCCGTCGGGTTCTTCCCCCGGCTCTTTGCCATCGGCCTCTCGGGCGGGAGTTACCTCCAGTACTTCACCCCCAACCTCATCGCGTTCGTCACGACCGTCACCATCTTCCTCGTCATCGTGTACGTCGAGTCGACGAGGGTCGAGATCCCCCTCGCCCACACGAACGTGCGGGGGATCCGGGCCAGGTTCCCCGTGAAGCTCATCTACGCGAGCGTGCTCCCCATGATCCTCGTCCGGGTGCTCCAGGCGAACATCCAGATGATCGGCCTCTTCCTCTCGAACGTGGGGATCACGATCCTCGGGACCTTCTCGGGGCAGACCGCCCAGAGCGGGCTCATGTACTTCCTCGCCCCCATCTCCGGCCCTGCGGACTGGATGTGGTGGACGACCGACCTCGGGCACCCTGTCTGGATGGTCCTCAGCCGGCTCTCCAT
>DATIYO010000017.1:0-2703 GCA_035517575.1 Methanomicrobiales archaeon | reverse complement strand
GCTCATCGGCAGGGGACGCCGGCATAAGATCGATCCCGCCGCGGGCCGGCTACCCGCCGACCTCGAACCCGTCGAGGACGCCCCAGAAGAACTCGTGCTTGTGCCGCTTCAGCCACTCGTAGGTGTTCATGAACTTCGCGTCCTTCTTCTTCTCGTACTCGAACTTGCAGTGGGTGAGGGCGATCAGGAACCCCTTCTCCTTCTCCTTGCGTGCGATGTCGATGAAGCCGCCGGTTCTCAGGGTCTCGAGGACCTCGAAGACATCGCGGGGAACCTTGATCTTCGCGTTCATGCGGGGGGGCCGGTCCTGATCCTGAGCTAGCAGTACTTCGGGCGGAGGTATATTAGAATTGCTTCTTCATCCGGTGGGCCGCCCGGGCCCCTTCACCGCCCGTCCTCGAACCCGTAAGAGACCCCGAAGAAGAACTCCTGCCTGTGCTTCTTCAGCCATTCGAGGAGCTCCCCGAACCGCCGGTCCCCCGTCCGGTCGGCCTCGTGGAGGAGGTGGCTCTGGAGCATCACGAACCCCCGCTCATGGTTCTCCCGCGTCATCTCCATGAACTCGCCGAGCCGCGGATCCCCCAGGAGCTCGTACACCCGGTGCGGGACCCTGATCCTGGGATTCCCTTCCCCGTGAACCATAGGAGATAGTCGGCGACGCAGTATATAAAAGGGTGATGCCGCCCGCGGCCCCGGGCCGTCAGGCAGGGCGCCGCACCGGGCTCTCCCGGATCCAGCCGAGGTCGCTCCGGTAGAGCTGCCTCAGGTCCTTGAGGCCCAGGGTGAGCATCGCGACCCGCGAGACGCCGAGGCCCCAGGCGAGGACCGGGTGCTCGATCCCCCACGGGCGGGTGACCTCCTCGCGGAAGATCCCCGCCCCGCCGAGCTCCACCCAGCCAAGGCCCTCGACGTAGACCTCGGGCTCCACCGACGGCTCGGTGTACGGGAAGTACCCCGGCCGGAACCGGACCCCGGGGAAGCCCATCCGGTGGTAGAACTCGCTCAGGTACCCGAGGAGGTGGGTGAAGTTCACCCCCTCGTCCATGACGATGCCCTCGAGCTGCTCGAACTCGGGGAGGTGGGTGGGGTCGATGGCCTCCCGACGGTAGACCCGCCCGATGCAGAAGGCCTTCACGGGCGGCTTCGGGTTCTTCGCGAGGTGCTGGATGGAGAGGAGGGTGGTGTGGGTCCGGAGCACGCACTGCTCTGCCTTTGCCTCTGACCATTTCCCGCCCCAGCCCGTCGAGCCCGTCCCGCCGCCGTTCTCGTGGGCGGCCTTCACCCGCTCGTAATCAGGCGGGAGGGAAGCCCGCTCGTCCAGGTAGAACGTGTCCTGCATCTCGCGGGCGGGGTGGTCCTGCGGCTGGAAGAGGGCGTCGAAGTTCCAGAAGGCCGACTGGACGATCCCCCCGTAGAGCTCGGTGAACCCCATGTCGAGCAGGATCTCCCGCATCTCGTTCATGAGCCGCTGGTACGGGTGCAGCTTCCCGGGGACGACCGGTTTCGGGTGCGTCTCGAGGCTGTAGCGCCTGAGCCGGAGGTCCTTCCAGGCCCCCGAGGTGATCTGCTCGCGGGTGAGGGTCCCGGTCCCGGCCCCGGATTCGAGCCCTGCCGAGAGGGCATCGGTCCCCGCCTTCGTGAGGGTGACCTCGAAGGAGACCTCCTCGTGCTCCGCGAGGAGGCCGCGTTCGACGAGCATCCTCGCCCCCTCGCCCCCCGCCGCGGGCGACCCGAGCGCGATCTCGTCGGGGCCTGGAGGGGCGTCGCCCTTCTTTGCCACGACGCCTCCCTGGATCGTGACCCAGCCCTTCTTCCGCATCCAGCCGATGCCGAGCTTCGCTTGCGGGCTTCCCTGGAGCTCCTTCATCGGGATACTCCCCTCGAAGCTCCCGAGGAGCTGCCGCTCGGGAAGCCCCTTCTCCCGGTACTCCTTCCCCTCGTCGGTCAGGGTGTAGCGCTTCCTCGCCTTCTTGTGGATCTCCGCGAGCCCCCGCTCTGCGAGGAGCCGTGCGTACTGGAGGGCCGCCTCCTCTGTCGTGCCGAGATCCTTTGCGAGCGGGGCGGTCCCCGATCGCCCCCGCTTCCCGAGTGCCGCAAGAAGCCTCCTCTCGTTTGCCGTCAGGTCCATCTCTATCCGTCTCCCGCCGGTGCGGCGTCCATCCGCTCCCTGAAGTCCGCGAGGAACGTCCACACCCTGTCGAGCGTCTGCTTCTTGCAATCCCCGCAGAGGAGGCAGCCCTCTTTGCACGCCTTCCGGATCTCCTCGAGCTCCCCGTCGTCCTCCACCAGGTGGAAGAGGTTGAGGAGGAAGACCGAGCACCTGTCTGGCTCGCCGCCGAGGCGCTTCTGCTCCTCGACGCTCATCCTCCCTCCGGTGAGGGCGTTCCTCACCTTCTTCGCGATGCTCTCGTCGGGCTCGCCGAAGGAGAAGAGGCTCTCGGGGACCGAGGAGGACATCTTCCCGCCCTGGAGCCCGGGCATGAAGATGTGGTACGTCGACGAGGGGATGAAGAACCCGTACCCGCCGTGCTCCCGCTCGATCTCCCGCGCCCGCTCCTCCACCTCGCCGAGGGGATGGCCCCGCACGTCCACGTGTCCCTCAAACTTCTTCGAGCCGGGGAACGCCCGGTGGACCTCCGAGATCGCCTCGGGAGGGGCGTTCTTTCCCCTGACCGAGACGTACCCCTCGCGCTCCTCGACGGT
>DATIYO010000016.1:0-13641 GCA_035517575.1 Methanomicrobiales archaeon | reverse complement strand
CCGGCCAGATCATCGCCCATCTCCTGGGGCAGCTCGGGTACCGGGTGCACATGCTCTTCGACTATCCGTCCCTGATCAAGGGCGGCCACAACTTCGCCATCGTCCGGGGTGCGGCAAAGCGGATAGGCGCGGTGAGGAGCCAGGTGGACGTCATCCTCGCCCTCGACCAGGAGACCCTCAGGCAACACGCGCCGAAACTCAACGCCGGCGGCGCGGTGGTGTACAACACCGATACCGCGAAGTACCCGCCGGGAATCGGGATCCCCGTGCGGTCGATTCTCGACGCCGAGCAGGCCCCCGCCGTCATGGGGAACTCCGCCATCCTCGGCGCCTTCGCCCGGGCGGCGGGGGTCCCCTGGCCGGTCGCCGAGGCGGTGCTCACGAAGTCCTTCCGGAAGGGCACGGCCCAGAACCTCCGCATCGCACGGCGGGCCTACGACCTCTCGGAGGAGCGGCTCCGCATCCCCCCTCTGGGCGGGACGAAACTCCCCGCCTTCACGGGGAACGAGGCGATGGGGATCGGCCTCGTCGAGGCCGGCCTCGGGGTCTACCTCTCGTACCCGATGTCCCCGACCTCGAACCTCCTCCACTTCCTCGCCGCCCGGGCCGGCGAGACGCGGGTCCGGTCCATCCAGCCCGAGAGCGAGATCGCGGTCATCCTCATGGCCCTCGGGTGCGCCTATGGCGGGACCCGGGCCGCGGTCGGCACGTCGGGCGGCGGCTTCTCCCTGATGGTGGAGGCGCTCGGGCTCGCGGGGATGGCCGAGCTCCCCGTTGTTATCGTTATCGGCCAGCGGGCCGGGCCGAGCACCGGCCTCGCCACCTACACCGCCCAGGCCGACCTCGGGTTCGCCATCCACGCGGGGCAGGGCGAGTTCCCGAGGCTCGTCCTCGCGCCCGGCGACGCGGGCGAGGCGAGGGCCTGGATCCGGGTCGCCATGGACCTCGCCTGGAAGTACCAGCTCCCCGCCCTCTTCCTCCCCGACCGGATCATCTGCGAGGGGGTGTACAGCCTTGACCCCGCGGAGACGATCGCCCACGAGGCGGGCCCGGTCATGGCCGTGGGCACCGCCCACCCGTACCTCCGGTACGCCATCAATGACACCGGCATCTCGCCGCTGCGGTATCCCCCCGCGAAGGGCGAGGTGATCAGGGTGAACAGCCATGCCCACGACGCCGACGGGATAACCACCGAGGACCCGGGGGTCACGAGGGCGATGGCCGATAAAAGGATGAGGAAGATGGCGGGCCTCGCCGCCGAGATCGAGGGGCTGCACCCGGTGAACGTCGCCGGTGTCCCGGACGCGGCGACCGCGATCCTCTGCTGGGGGTCGAACAAGGGGGTCTGCGGCGAACTCGGCGAGGCCCTCGGGCTCCGGGTCGTCCAGCCGGTCGCCCTCTGGCCGTTCCCCGAGAAGGGCTTCCGGAAGGCCATGGAGGGCGTCGACCGGTTCTTCGCCGTCGAGACGAACGAGTCGGGCCAGCTCGCGGGCCTGGTCCGCGGCTTCGGGTACCGCGCCTCGGGGACCGTCCTGAAATACGACGGACGGCCCTTCCTGCTCGACGAGCTGGAGCTGGAGCTCCGGAGGGTGCTCGCATGAAGGGGATCGAGCTCATCAGCCATGCGAAGAACACCTGGTGCCCCGGGTGCGGGAACTTCGCCGTGCAGCACGCCCTGAAGGACCTCCTCGCCGCGCTCGACGGCGAGGGGGTGCTCCCCGTCGAGAAGGTCGTGCTCGTCGCGGGCATCGGCCAGCACGGGAAGCTCTTCGACTTCCTGGACCTGAACGGCTTCTACTCCCTCCACGGGAGGACGATCCCCGTGGCCACCGGCATCCGGCTCGCGAACCCCGATCTCAAAGTGCTATGCGTGGCCGGCGACGGCGACTGCTATGCCGAGGGGCTCGACCACCTCGTCTTCGCGGCCAAGCGGAACCTGGACATCACCGTCCTCGTCCACGACAACCGGGTGTACGGGCTCACGACGGGCCAGTTCACCCCAACCTCCCCGTACGGGTACCGCGGCCATTCCACGCCGCAGGGCGAGAAGGAGCGCCCCCTGAACCCGGTGGAGCTGATGCTCGCCTCGGGCGCCACCTTCATCGGCAGGGGGTACACCGCCCGGCGGGAGGAGCTCAAGGGACTCATCAGGGAGGCGATCCTGCACCGCGGGTTCTCCTTCGTCGATATCCTCCAGATCTGCGCGACCTACAACGACCTGACCGCGTATTACGACGAGCGGGTCTACCCCTGGCCGGCGGCGGACGCGGGTGACCGGGGGGCGGCGCTGCTGAAGGCGAGGGAATGGGACTACTCGGCAGACGCGAGGATCGGGCTCGGGGTCATGTACCGGGAGACCGCCCCCACCTTCGAGGATGGCTGGCCGGTCCCCGCCCCGCTCACGGACGCCGAAAGGACGGAATGGGTCGGCCGCATCATGGCCGAGCGGTCGTGAAACGGGTTCGGCGGGACGATTACGGGATTATATAGGGGTACCGTCCATGGAATATCATGGCAACCGAGAGTGAAACGGGAAATTCCGGGATGGCCATCGCCGCGGCCATCGTCGCCGGGGCCATCGTCTACATCGCCACCCTCGAGCCCCCCTGGGCGGTCGCGGCCGCCATCGTGGTCGGGTACCTCTGCCTCGGGATCCGGATCGTGCGGCCCACGCACCGGGTGCTCATCGAGTTCCTCGGGAAGTACCAGCGGTACGGCAATCCCGGCCTCTACTGGATCCTGCCGGGCGTCCAGAAGCTCTACGCCGTGAACATCACCGAGAAGCTCGTGAACGCCGACCGGCAGGAGATCATCACGAGCGACAACCTGAACGCCTTCGTCGACGCCCAGATCTACTTCAAGGTGAAGATCGACGAGGAGAGCGTGAAGGCCTCCCAGTACAACGTCTTCAACTACGAGGACCAGATCGTCGCCCTCGCCCGGACGACCCTCCGGAACATCATCGGCGGGATGACCCTCAAGACCGCGAACTCGGAGCGGAACACCATCAACCTGAACCTCGCCGATGCCCTGACGAAGGAGACCGCGGCCTGGGGGATCCAGATCGTCCGGGCCGAGCTCAAGGAGATCCAGCCGCCCCCCGACGTCCAGGAGACGATGAACCGGGTGGTGAAGGCCCTGAACGAGAAGACCGCGGCGGTGGACTTCGCGACGGCGACGGAGACGAACGCCGACGGCCAGCGGCGCGCCGCCATCAAGCAGGCCGAGGGGGTCAGGCAGGCCACCATCCTCGAGGCCGAGGGGAAGGCCGAGGCCATCCGGCTCGTGAACGAGGCGGCGAAGCAGTACTTCACGGGGACGGCCATCACCCTCAGGCAGCTCGAGGTCGCCGAGAACTCCCTCATGCGCAACACGAAGATCATCGTCCCCGCGGGCCAGAGCGTGGTGAACGTCATCGGGGGCCTCCTCGGGGTGGAGCCCTCCCCGCCCGAGTCCGGGGGGCAAAACCCGGTGAAGTCCGTCCTGATGCCCCCGGAGAAGTAACGGGGGCGCCCTGCCGGGACGGGAAGCCGCTGTCGCCGGTCCCGGGCGACCGGGGCCGGCGTTCCAAAATCCGGGAATATCCAAAATTCTTTTATCCCGTGGACATCCCCCTCTTCCACCGAGAGAAGTCATATGATCGTCCAATCCGGGAGATCCCCTGCCCTGCTCCTGATCCTGTGCGTCTTCGCGGCCCTCGTCCTCTGCGCCGGCTGCACCGCGCCGCCGGGCCCCCCTGCGACGCCATCCCCCGTGCCCGCGCCGGTGGGCGGCATCCACCTTATCCACCACGTGATCATCGTCATGCAGGAGAACCGGGCCTTCGACCATTACTTCGGGACCTACCCCGGCGCCGACGGTATCCCGATGGCGGACGGGGTCCCGTCGGTCTGCAACCCGAACCCGGCGACGGGCGAGTGCGTCCGGCCCTACCATGACGCGAACGACACGAACATCGCCGGGCCCCACGGGGAGTACGACTCCGTGAACGACATCGACGGGGGGCAGATGGACGGGTTCGTGCGGATGCAGCAGGAAGGCCTGAGGCTCTCCTGCAACGCGACCTTCTCCATCCCGGGCTGCCGGGTCTGGTTCGCCACCCCCGACGTGATGGGGTACCATGACCGGCGGGAGATCCCGAACTACTGGCGGTACGCCGACGAGTTCGTCCTGCAGGACCGGATGTTCGAGTCGGCCGCCTCCTGGAGCCTGCCCTCGCACCTCTTCATGGTCTCGGCCTGGTCGGCGAGGTGCAGGAACGGTGACCCGATGAGCTGCGTCGACGCCCTCCAGGCCCCCGGCCAGCTCGTCAGGCTCCCGAACGGGACCGAGGACGAGCCCGACTATGCCTGGACCGACCTCACCTACCTCCTTCACCGGGAGAACGTGAGCTGGGCGTACTACCTGGACGAGGGCTCCCAGCCCGACTGCGAGAACGACGAGATGTTCTGCACGCCCGGGCCGCAGCGGGTCGGGGTGCCCCAGATCTGGAACCCGCTCCCCTGGTTCGAGACGGTCAGGGAGGACAGGCAGCTCGGGAACATCCAGTCCCTCGACAACTACTTCACCGCCGCGAAGGAGGGGCGGCTCCCCGAAGTGGCCTGGATCACCCCGAACGACCGGGACAGCGAGCACCCGCCGGCGAAGGTCTCCACCGGCCAGGCGTACGTGACCGCGATCGTCAACGCGGCGATGGAGAGCCCCGACTGGAACAGCACCGCGATCTTCATCTCGTGGGACGACTGGGGCGGGTTCTACGACCATGTCGTGCCCCCCGTGGTGGACAGGAACGGGTACGGGATCCGGGTCCCCGGCCTCGTCGTCAGCCCCTATGCGAAGAAGGGGTACATCGACCACCAGACCCTGAGCTTCGACGCGTACCTGAAATTCATCGAGGACGACTTCCTCGGCGGCGAGCGCATCGACCCCGCGACCGACAACCGGCCGGACCGGAGGCCGACCGTCAGGGAGAGCGTCGCCCTCCTCGGGGACCTGAAGAACGACTTCGACTTCTCGCAGCCTCCCCGCCCGCCCCTCGTCCTCCAGCCGTACCCGCCGGGTACGGCCCCGTGACCTCCAATTTCCAGCCTTCCCGGCTGGCGGGCCGATCCGGCGGGGGACGACCCGCCGGTTCAGGCCAGCTGCCCGTCGATGGTGACGGTGACGTCCTTCACGGGGATCTTCTTTCCCGACCGTTCCAGTGCCCGTTCGACGACGTAGCCGGCCCCGCCGCAGCACGGCACTTCCATGTGGACGACGGTGATCGACCTGAGGGTGTGGCGGGAGAAGATCTCCGCGAGCTTCGCGACGTACGCGTCGAGGTCGGAGTCGAGCTTCGGGCAGAAGATGACCAGGATCCGGCCCCGCAGCAGCTCCCCGTGGAAACCGGCGTACGCGAAGGGGGCGCAGTCGGCCGAGACGAGGAGGTCGGCGTCGTCGAAGTACGGGGCGTCGGGGGAGACGAGCGCGAGCTGGACCGGCCACTGGCGGAGCTCAGAGGCCTGAGGCCCGGGGGTCTTTTGACCGTCGATATGCCTGCCCCCCGGGATGCTCCTCGCGGCAGACCCCGGGCAGCCCGCGAACGGGTGCGGGTGCCGGCCACGCTGGCCGGGCGACGGCGGCGGGCATCCCGCCGGACCATGTTCCGGGACGGGGATGTGGTTCGCCTGGAGGTACGCGACGGCCTGGTCATGGAGGCCCCGCTCGTCGTGGGCGAGCAGGTGCTCCAGGTGCGCCCGGATGACGGCCTCGCCCTGGGGGGCGATCCGTGCCATCACGGCGCTCTCGTCGTACGGCCCGGCCTCGCGCTCGGTGACGGATAAGGCCCCCTCCGGGCAGGTCCCGACGCAGGCCCCGAGCCCGTCGCAGAAGAGGTCCGAGACGAGCCGCGCCTTTCCCCCGATGACCTGGAGCGCGCCCTCGGGGCAGTCGGGGATGCACTCCCCGCACCCCGTGCACTTCTCCTCGTCGATCCCGATGACCTTCCGCTTCATGGTAACCCTCCCCGCGATGCCTTCAAGGGCCCGCGGGTACCATATTCCGGATGGTTCATCTTATAGGCTCCCCCGCGGGGGGAGGAGATCCAGCCATGGACATTCCTGCCGAGTGCCGCCGCCTCGAAGCAGCCCGGACCCAGGGCGATCTCGGGGCCCTGATCGCCCCCCTGGTCCTGTCCTACCCGCCGCGAGACCTCCACGAGATGATCCGGAACTTCTCGCTCCAGGTGGCCGACGTGGAGCCCGGGTACCGGTCGCGGGTCACGGAGAAGGTCTCGGAACACCTTCTCGGCACGTACCAGAAGATCCGGCTCATGTCCCAGCAGGGGAGCCTCTCCCACCTGGAGGAACCCGTCGGTGCTTCCTCCGCAGGCTTCTTCCGGATGGTCGCAAGGGAGTGCGGGCCGTCCTCCCCCGACGGCGACCCCCGGCTCCGGTTCCTGAAGTACCTCCTCGCGGCCTTCCCGATGTTCGTCCTCGGCGAACCGGCCCATGCCGTCGGGACCCCCTTCCCGGGCGGGGACCGGGTGGAGCTCGTCGACGGCGTGTACTACTGCCCGGCCAGGGAGAAGGCGAACGACGTCGGCGGGGCGGTCTGCCCGTTCTGCCCCGCCGTCCAGACGCCGTCCATCGGGTACCTCCGGCCGCCGCACCCGGGGAGCGGGCAGCGCAGGCAGGAGTTCCTCAGGACGACCTACGACCACCACCACTTCAACGGGTGAGCGCGGCCACCGTCGCCCGGGGATGGTCACTCTTTCAGGAGGAGCGCGAGCCCGTACCTGACGATCTCGTCGGGCGTGAGGGTCGTCCGCCCCTCCCGGATGAGGGCCAGGATGCCGCTCAGGACCTGCGGGATCATGACGAAGTAGAAGTCCTGCGGCAGGTCCCGGACGACCCCCTCGCGGATGGCGGTGGCGAGCATCTCGGAGAGCCACCCGAATTCCCGGTGGGCCTCGTGCTTCACGTCGTCGCCGATGCTCGGCGAGTTGTAGAACTGGTCGAGGAACGCGACCTTCCCCGGGTTCGCCACGCCCCAGGCGATGTACCGCCGGAAACACCCCTCGAGCAGTTCCCTCATCGGGAGGGTGGCGTCGTCCCTCGCCCGGATCGCCTCGGCCACCTCCCTCTGGATGGAGAGGTACAGCTCGTCGATGAGGGTGTTCTTGTCCGGGAAGTAGTGGAAGAGGGTCCCCGTGGAGACCCCGGCCTCCCTGCTGATCTGGGCAGTCGGGGTGTGGTGGAACCCCCGGGTCGTGAAGAGCCGGAGGGCGGCCCCGAGGATCCGGTCCCGGTTCGCGACTCCGTCGCCCGAAGCCGGTCTCCGATGAACCCTCCTTTTCCCATCCTTTTCACCGCCAGGGCCGCCCTCCAGCCGCGCGGCCCTGTGCCCCGCCTCCTTCCCCTTCCCCGGGGCACGTCCCGGGGGCCGAACCGCCGCATGCATAGCCTTATGAGATTAGACTGACTAGTCAATATAGCGCACGGTGTCTTAAAGATACCGCCGGCCTCTGCGCGACGGGGGTGACGGGAGGGTGATCCAGCGGTTCTTCGAGGGGCTCGCGGGGCTGATCAACCGGAGGCCCCGGCTCGTCGCCCTCCTCGTCGTCGCGATCTTCTGCACCGGCATCGTCGGGATGACCCAGGTCCGCATGGAGACGGGGTGGACGACCTACATCGACGCGAACTCGGCGCAGGGGGTGGTCCAGAGCACCTACACCGAGTACTTCCAGTCGGACGCGATCATCCTCATCGTCGAGACGGCGAACCCGCTCGACCCCGGGATCGTCGATTACCTCGACCGGCTGGAGAGGGACATCGGGCAGCAGAAGCATATCAGCTCGACCGGGAGCATCGTCGAGGTCCTGAAGGCCTACCACGGGGGCACCCTCCCCACCTCCCAGGTGGAGATCAACCGGATCGTGAGCGCCCTCCCCGCCGATCTCCGGGCAAAGGCCGTCCCGTCGAACCTCCTCACCCTCGTCGAGATCCAGCTGGACAGCGGGCTCTCCACCCCCACCGAGAACGCGGTGCTCGCGAACGTGGAGTCCATCGTGGCCAGCTCGGACCCCCCGCCCGGCGTCCAGGTGAAGATCTCCGGCTCTCCCGCCTTCACCCAGCAGATGCGGGCCGGCCTCTCCGCGAACATGGGGATCCTCATCGGCGGCGCGATGATCCTCATGATCGTCGTCATGGGGGTCCTCTTCGCCTATGTCCGGTACCGGTTCCTGCCGGTCCTCCTCGTGGCCGTCGGGCTCGTGAGCTCCCTCGGCCTCATGGGCCTCGCCGGCATCCAGCTGAACATGGCGGTCGTCGGGGCCTTCCCCGTCCTCATCGGCCTCGGCATCGACTACGCCATCCAGTTCCATGCCCGGTTCGACGAGGAGGCGAGGAAGGGTTCCCTCGCCGACGCGGTCTTCTACACGGTGACCCGGACCGGCCCCGCGGTGCTCTATGCCATGCTCGCCACCTGCATGGGCTTCCTCGCCATGTTCGTCGCCGAGGTCCCCATGATCCGGTCCTTCGGCCTCGTCGCCATCATCGGCATCTTCACCTGCTACTGGGTCTCCTGCATCGGGATGCCGACCCTCGGCCTCCTGCTCGGCTACCGGCCGAAGGGAGAGAAGCGGGAGGTCTGCTATGCCGTGGGTACCGGCGCCTGCGACACCGCCCTCGGGCCCGTGGAGAAGGGCCGGGAGGGTGGAAAGGTGAAGAAGGGGATCCTCGGGTCCGGTTCAGAGGGGGCCCTCTCCCCCCCGAACGGACCCGGCTTCCTGCGGAACCCGGGATCCTTCTCGTACGGCCAGTTCCTCACCGACGTCTCGGTGAAGATCGCGAGGAACCCCGTCCCCGTCCTCCTCATCGCCGGCTTCATCGCCTTCGCCGGGTTCCAGCTCGACGCAGCCATCCCCGTCCAGAGCAACGAGAACGCCTTCGTCCCGCCCGACATGCCGGCGAAGATCAACATCGACAAGGTCACCCGGATCCTCGGGTCCACGACCACGGCTGCCTTCTCGGTCGAGGGCAGGCCGCTCACCGATCTCGACACGGTGAAATGGTTAAAGGACTTCCAGGACCATGAGCTCGCGTCCCACTCCGAGCTCACCGGCTCGACGAGCATCGTCACCCCGGTCCTCGCGTACAACGGCGGCGGGCTCCCCGAGACCCAGAGCCAGCTCGACACCGTGCTCGACCGGATCCCGCAGGCGACGAAGGACCTGTACCTGCACGGGTCCCTCGGCGGGGTGGTCCAGTTCACCACCATCGACCTCGAGATGTCCCAGCAGGAGGCGCTGAAGGAGCAGATGGTGAAGGACATCGCCTTCCTCGAGCCCCCCATCGGGGTGAGCGTCGTCCCCACGGGGAGCTTCGACATCTACACCACGCTCATGTCCACCCTCACCGAGTCCAAGGAGCTCATGACCGGCCTCGGGTTCCTCTTCGTCTTCCTCTTCCTCGCCATCGTGTACCGGCACATCCATGCCGTCTCGCCCATCATCCCCATCATCCTCATCGTCGGGTGGAACGCGGTGGCCATGTTCACCCTCGGGATCGCCTACACGCCCATCACCGCGACCCTCGGGTCCATGGCCATCGGGGTGGCCGCCGAGTACACCATCCTCGTCATGGAGCGGTACGGCGAGGAGGAGGACCGGCTCCACGACCCCCTCGCCGCCATCCAGGAGAGCGTCCACCGGATCGGGACGGCCATCACCGTCTCGGGCCTCGCCACCTTCTTCGGCTTCTCGGCTCTCTGCCTCTCCACCTTCCCCATCCTCGCGAACTTCGGGGTGACCACCCTCATCGCCGTCGCCTTCTCCCTCGCCGGCGCCATCTTCATCATGCCCGCGGTCCTCTCGCTCATGGGCCGGGTCACCGTCTGGCTTGACGCGCGGAAGGCCGCGTCCGGCGGGATGGTGAGGTCATGAGAGAAAAGATCCCCTCTCTCATCCTTGCAGGCCTTTTGCTCCTGTTGCTCTTTTCAGCGGGGTGCAGCGGGCCGGCGGGTACAGGGCAGGCGGCAGGAACGGCGTCCCCGGGTCAGGCAGCCTCGCAGGGCACTTCCGGGCTCACCTATCCCATCGTCGATACCGGCCAGGTCGCGTGCTACGACGACCGGAGCCAGATCCCCTGCCCTGCGCAGGGGCAGCCCTTCTCTGGCCAGGACGCCCAGCACCAGGGACGCACGGCATCCTATACCGCGAGCGCTGACGGGCTCACCGTCTACGACGGGAACACCGGCCTCACCTGGCAGCGGTCCCCCGACACGAACGGGGACGGGACACCCTCGGCGGCCGATAAGCTGACCTTCGCCCAGGCCCAGGCCCTCCCCGCGGCCCTCAATGCAAAGACCTTCGGGGGATACAGCGACTGGAGGCTGCCGAGCGTGAAGGAGCTCTACTCCCTCATCGACTACCGCGGCACCGATCCCCTGCCGACCTCCCCCGACGCATCGGGCCTGACTCCCTTCATCGACACGCGGTACTTCACCTTCTCCTACGGCCAGCTGAGCGCGGGCGAGCGCATCATCGATTCCCAGTGGGCCACGTCCACCGCGTACGTCGCCCACCCGGACCAGGTGTTCGGGGTGAACTTCGCCGACGGCCGCATCAAGGGGTACGGCACCACGATGCCCGGGCGGGCCGAGAAGACCTTCTTTGTCATCTGCGTCCGGGGCAACCCGTCGTATGGCAGGAATGATCTCCTCGACAACGGGGACGGGACCGTCACCGACCGGGCCACGGGGCTCGTGTGGTCGAAGGCGGACAGCGGCACGGGCATGGACTGGCAGGCGGCCCTCGCCTGGGTCCAGGGGAAGGACGCGGCCGGTTACCTCGGCCACGGCGACTGGAGGCTGCCGGACGCGAAGGAGCTCCAGAGCATCGTCGATTACACGCGTTCTCCCGACACCACCGGTTCCGCGGCCATCGACCCCGTCTTCGCGAGCACGCAGGTCACGAACGAGGCGGGGCAGGCCGACTACCCGTACTACTGGACGAGCACGACCCATGTCTCCGCGAACGGGATGGGAGGTGCGGCGGTCTACGTCGCCTTCGGGAGGGCGATGGGGTTCATGGACGGCGGGTGGCGGGACGTCCACGGCGCGGGCGCCCAGCGGAGCGACCCGAAGGCGGGTACCGCGGGGGACTACCCGCGGGGGCGGGGCCCGCAGGGGGACGCCATCCGCATCGATAACTTCGTCCGCCTGGTCCGCGACGCGTGATAACCTTCGGGCTCTCGCCGACCGGTTATCCACCGAGGACGATCGTGATCCCCGCGATGATGATCCCGATCAGGGAGGTGCCGAGACCGGAGGCGACCCTTGGACAGAATTCCCTGTCCCCTGCCCTCGAGAACCCGACGACGAACAGCAGGAGGATCCCCGCGAGGTTCGAGATCCTGAGCGCCAGTTCGACGTCGGGAACCAGGAAGAACGGGGCGACGATGAACAGGCCTGCCCCCGCGGACATGAGGCAGGTCCCCGTGACGATGGTGAGGGCATCGCGCAGGGTCATCTTCTCCCCTCCTTTGACTCCTGACAGGAACCCGACGAGCTGGCCGTAGAGCCTCACGCGGTGTTCCGCGGGGATGTTCCTGAGGATCGTGTCGTCCAGCTCCTCGCCGACGAGGGATACCGCCGATTCCTGCCCGCCGGCCGATCTCGAGAACTCGATGATCCGGCCCTCACGCCTGAACAGGTACCGCCGCTCCCAGGAGTAGAATATCCCGTCGGCGAGGCCCCAGGCGGTGCAGCAGAGGAGCGCCGAGAGGATCGTCTTCCCGAGGTACTTCCCGAGGACCGTCGGGTCGCCCCGCAGCACGCTCGTGAAGGTCATGGCGATGATCACGCCGTAGATGGCCTCGGCGCCGGCCCAGTACCTGCCTATGTAATCGGCGAGGGACATGACCGTTTCCCCGTCGCGAAGCGGCCGTCGGGGAGATGGCGCGGGGACCCGCGGGCCGTCATTTCATCGCCGCCTGCATCCGCTTCAGCAGCTCGCGGTCGTGCTCGTCGCGGTAGGGCTTGATGTCGAGGTCAGGCGGGATGCGGGTCAGCCTCTCGTCGGCGGCCTCCTTGATGTACCGGTCCATGAACTCGCTGTACTCCTTCCAGGAGACCCCGAACGCCCTGACCGCCGCTTCCTCCTCGCGGAGCGCGAGCTGGTGGGCGTGCTGGTACACGAGGCCGAGCCGGTCGATGACCGCTTTCTCGAGGGACTCGTGCAGGATCAGGAACTTGTCCGTGAAGACCTCCTTTCCCCCGCTCCTGAACGAGAAGGGGAGGTGCCGGTCGATATAGATGGTCTTCCCGTCCCTGCTGTAGCCAGCGAGGTACGGGATGTCCCACGAACGGTCCAGGGTGGTGCGGGCAAGGATGTCCTTCACCGCCCTTTCGAGCATCTCCGCCGAGACGAGCGTGTCGTCCCGCTGAATCCGCTTCATGATCCCAGATCCTCCTGTTTCCTGGTTCCCCGTAGTTTCCCGATCGCCATCAGCGCTTCGGTCTTCTCCGCACGTCCTTTCCGGCCCGCCCGAGCCTCTTCCCCATCTCGAACGCCCTTTTGCATTCCCCGGGGAAGACCTCGCGGTGCCTCCGCGCCTTCGCCTCCGGATCGAAGGCGGAGGACTCGTACTTCGTGTAGTCATCGAACTGCATGGTGTCGGAGACGAGGAGCGTCTCCGAGGAGCCGAAGATCCGGCCGAGCACGGCCTCGGTCAGCCGGTACTGGTCCCAGAACCCCATCTCCCTTGCCCGTGCCTCGTCCGCGCCCATGGTGTAGATGAACCCGGTCGGGATTCTCCCCGGGAAGAGGGTCGACCGCCCGGGGTCGTAGACCAGGTACGGGTAGACCAGCCGCTCCAGGAACGACCGCATCTCGCCGGTGGCCGCCCCGAGGTAGATCGGCGACCCGAGGACCAGCGCATCGGCGTCCTGGACCGTTTCAAGGACGGGTGCCAGGTCGTCCTGGATGGCACACCTGCCGTAGCTCTTCCCGCCCTTCAGCTTGCATGCGAAGCAGCTGGTGCAGCCCTGGAAGTCCAGGTCGTAAAGGTGGACGAGTTCGGTCTCCTTCCCCTCCGAGGCCGCACCCTCGAGGGCATGCCCGAGCAGCGTCGCGGTGTTCCACGTCTTCCGCGGGCTTCCGTTGATGCCGATGATCGCTCCCATGGATGGTCACCTGATCCGATCTATCGGTCTCCAGGTATGTGATAACTGCGGATCAACCCGGATTTCCAGGGGCTGATCTCCCGTCAGGATATTCAATTATCGGGGATGCAAAATGAGAAAATGGGTTGTCAAACCAGCTTCCAGCTGATCGTATTCGAGCTGCAGTCCCAGTTGTCCGGTGTGTGGGGTTCCCCCAGGTAATACCACTCATTCTGGGGACAGAATTCGACAATGGAATCCTTCGCGGCAACTGAGCCCGGGACCTCGAAGACCAGTACCCCGGAACCCGGATTGTCTTTATCGATCGATTCGGGCATGACGAGGGTTCCCCGATCCTTGACATAATAGTGCATCGGATTCGTGAGGGTGAAGGGATAGAGTGGTTCGTAGAGGTTCCCCTCATTGTAGAGCAGGTATGACGAAGTGTTCGGCGTGAAGAATGTGGTTCGGGAGCCGGGCCCGTTGAGCCCGATGAGG
>DATIYO010000015.1:0-6938 GCA_035517575.1 Methanomicrobiales archaeon | reverse complement strand
GGAACAGATTTATGGCCGGGCTTCCTTGATCACTCTATGGAACGGGGGGATCTCGCGGCCGTCCTCATCGGGATCGTCTGCGTCGTCGTCGTCACGGCCCTCTTCTCGCCCCCTGCCTCCCCCTCCCCCCAGGTCCCGGTGGTGACCGTCCCGACGACGGTCCCGATCACCCCCTTCGTCCCCGTCGCCCGGATCCCCTCCGCCACCCCCTCCGCGGCTCCCACGACCCCCGCACCCGTCCTGCAGCGCATCGAGTACACCACCGATTACTCCCGTCTGCCCGTGCGGTTCATCCCGAGCGACCTCGGCCAGTACGGCTATTCGGACGCCCCGTGGAAGTACAGTACCGCCGTGCCCTTCGCGTACGTCGAGGACACCCACGGGGGGATCACCGGGACCTTCACCGTCCCCTACCCCGTCTGGAGGATGACCTCGACCCTCACCGCGACGCGGACCCCCGAGAACGCCCGGTTCCGGATGGTCCTCGTGGACCGGACGACCGGCCAGATCCTGGACGGCGCCGAGATCCGCTTCCCCGGGAGCGTGACGAGGACGGCGGTCGCCATAAACCGGCCGCTCTACATGGTCATCGCGGTCGAGAACGCGGACTCCTTCCGGATCACCCTCGAGACCCCGTCGGAGTACGCCTGACGGGCCGGTGAACTACCGGAGAAGAACCGAAAAAAAGGGGATGTCAGAGCTTCTCGACGGTGACCTTCACCCGGTCGCCGGGCCGGAACCCGTGACCCTTGGGGAGGTCGATGTTGAACCAGAGGGCGTCCGGGTCCTCGGAGGCGTGCTCCTGGGACATCAGGCAGTCCCTCTTCTCGTCGATGCCCGCGATGAAGCCTATCTTTCCCGTGATCTCGATCCTGGGCATGGTGAAGGGGCGGAGGGGGGCGGCGGGGTCACGCCGGCCGGCTCGTCACGAGCCAGGTCGTGCTGTTCGAGTAGCTCCACCGGATGATGGAGAGCTCCTCGCAGATCTCGGCGAGGATCCCCATGTTCGTCCCCACCTCCTTGGGGGAGAGGCCGAGGTCCTTCGCGATGTACTTCGACTTGAAGTAATGCTTCCCCTTCCGGATACCCGAGCTCAGGTAGGAGAGGATCTTGCGCTGGGTGTCGTTGTAGCTCTCCCGGATGCGGTTCGCGGTTGACATCCACTCGCCTCCCTGTTTGATCCTCAATGTGGTTCTCGCGGCCTATAAATAAGTTATCGTTTCGGGTTCCGGGCTCCCCGTCGGGAGATGGGCCGGGCCCTCACCGGGGCTGGACGGGCGCCCCCCCGATCTTCCCGATGAGCGCCTCGAGGACCTGGCCGCGCATCCCCTCCACGAACTTGATGGACCCGACGACGAGGTGCCCCCCGCCCGAGACCCCGCCCCCGACGATCTCCTGCCTGAGTTCCCGCACCATCCGCGGGATGTTCATCATGACCCCCCGCGACCGGAGCACGGCGAAGTCCGGCCCGACCCCGATGGTCACGACCGGCGCGCCCGGGTTCGCCTGGATCAGCCGGTCATGCACCTCCCCCGAGGTCTTCCCCGGGGGCGGGAAGGTGAACTTGTGGGCATGGATCTCGACGTCCAGGAGGAAGAGCCGGACGCCGTTCCCCAGGGTCCGGGCCTCGACATGGGGCATCGAGGCCTCGACCTGGTCGGCGATGGCCAGGTTCGCCTGCTCGACGAGGTGGGCGACGAGCGCCCGGTGGCGATCGGGGTTCCCGTTGAGGCCAAGGATGTCCTTCACGATCTCCCTCCCGTCGTTGAACCGGAGCCAGAACTGGAGGTAGTCGAGCGCGAGGGCGATCTCCTTGCAGTGCTCCTCGGGGTACTCCGCGCCGGCGACGGCGAGGTACCGGGCCCGCTCGGGGGCCTCGGACCGGTCCCCGACGGCCGAGACCGCGGCGATGTGCCGGACCAGGGGCTCGACCGGCGCATGGACGAGCCTCGCGATCTCGACCCCGAGCATCCCGCTCGTGACCCCGAAGTCGCCGCCGACATGGTAGGGGTTCACGTGCCCCTCGAGGTAGGGGTCCACGACCTCGTCCGGGTGGTGGTGGTCCACGACCATCATCGCGAGGTCGTAGACCGCCGCCATCCGGAGGGAGGGGATGTCCTCCTCGGTGGAGCCGTTGTCCATGAGGACGACGAGGGGGAGCTTCTGCCCGTACCTGACCAGGTCCTTCGTCGCGAAGTCCAGGTCCCGGGTGATGTCCTCGATCTCGTAGAAGGGGGCCTTGCTCGGCGACCGCTTGAAGAGGAAGGAGCTCGCGTCCGGGTCCCCGCCGTTCTCCCGGATCAGGCCGACCACGGCCTGTTCGACGGCAACGGCCGCGGAGATCCCGTCGGCGTCGGCATGGTGCCGGACGAGGATGGGCTGCCCCATGAAGACCGCCTTCCTGATCCGGCGCGCCACGGTCCGCATCGCGGGCACGAGGGCCGTGAGGACGGGGCTCTCGACGAGGAGCGGCAGCTCGGGCGGCTCGGCGCGGGCCTCGAGGGTGAGGTCGATCTCCTCCCGGACATGGAGCGCCTCCTCGCCGGTAAGCACGGCGACAGAGGATACCTCGACCTGGAGCTGGGAGTTGCGCTGCATCACCTCCCCCATGAGGGAGACGACGTCGCCGAGCTGCACCTCGGGGTAGGCACGGACGCCTGCCTCGACGAAGGCCGCGGCGTTCGCGATCCCGTCCCCGTCCACCAGGGTGAAGATGGTCGGCCCGCTCGTCTGCTTGATCTGGGAGATCTCGCCATGGATCTTCACCACCCGCCCGATGGACCGCTGGAGGTCCTTCAGCCGGACGGGGGCTGACTTCTTCACCACCACTTCGGTATGGAAGACCGAGGGGGTCACCTCCTCGAGGTCGATCCTCCCGTCCGGCCGGATGTTTTTCACGAGCACGAGGATGGGGTCCTGCTCGCCGTGCCGCTGCTTCAGGTTGGACTTGTGGACGAGCCCCTTCACCCGCTCGTTCAGGAGGACGAAGGCCCCGAAGTTCGCGAACCCCTGGACCCTCCCGCTGTAGATCTTCCCCTGCTCGACTTCCCCGAGATCGCAGTTCGCGCCCAGGCGGTAGACGATGACCTTGCTCTCCCCTTCCATGCTCTTCGTTCCTCCCGCGGCGGGATTCCTCTTCTCTACTAGTACTCGCGTTCCACCCTCTTATGGGTACTCCATGCCGAGCCGGTTCAGTCCCGGAAGGGCAGCTCGATCATGGTGAGGTCCGGTGGGGCGATCACCTCGCCCGGGAACTGCCGCTTCGCGTCCTCGACATGGCTCGTCGTTACCGTGTACCGAGGACTGATATGCACGAGGGCGAGGGTCTTCACCCCGAGGGCCGCCGCCGCCGCGCCCGCCTCCCCCGCCGTGGAGTGGTGGACCTCCACGGCCCGGTCATGGTCACGGTCGTCGAAGGTGGCGTCGTGGATGAGGAGGTCTGCCCCCGCGGCGATCTCAGGGAACCGGTCCCCGACCGGCCTCGTATCTCCCGTGTAGCAGATCCGCCGGCCGGCCCGCGGCGGGCCCATCACGTCCCCGGGGTGCACCTCCACCTCCTCCCCGTTTTTCCGGATGCGTACCACCTCTCCCCGCTGGAGCCTGCCGAAGAGCGGCCCGGGGTTCACCCCCAGGGAGACCGCCTTCTCCCGGTTGAACCGTCCCGGCCTCCCGTCCTCGGCGAGTAAGTAGCCGAGGGACTGGATGCCGTGCAGGGTGGCGAAGGCATGGACGGCGTACCCCGGGAACTTCACGACCGCCCCGCCGCGGATCTCGTGGGACTCGATGGGGAACCGGACGGTGGTCCGCGAGAGCTGGTTCACCATCGCGGCGAACTCGTGGACCCCCGGGGGCCCGTAGAGGTCGAGCGGCTCCGTCCGCCCCATGAAGGAGAGGGTCTGGACGAGGCCGAAGACGCCGAGGAAGTGGTCTGCGTGCCAGTGGGTGATGAAGATGGCGTTCACGGTGAAGCCCGTCCGGGCCCGCATCATCTGCTGCTGGGCGCCCTCGCCGCAGTCGAAGAGGAGGGTGTCCGAGCCCCGCCGGATCATGATGCAGGGGAGGTTCCTCGTGGGGGTCGGGAGGGCGCCCGCGGTGCCCAGGAAGTGGACGTGGAGGGTCTCGCCGGTCAGACGAAACACCTCCGGAAGACCGCGAGGCTCTTCCGCGCCTCCCCGAGATCCCTCCCCTCGACCACCACGATCCCCTGGTACCCGCGGGCCACCGCATGCCCCACCTCGTCCCAGGGGATGGTCCCGTCCCCGAGCGCCAGGTGCTGGTCGGCCGTCCCGTGGTTGTCGTGGATGTGCATGTGGTCCACCCGCGGGAGGACGGCGAGGAACTCCCTGACCTTCCCCATGGTGTGGGCATGCCCGACGTCCAGGGTGAACCCGATCCCGTCGATCCCCTCGATCATCCCCAGGATCTCCTCGGGGAACCGGCAGAGGACCTCCTTGAGGCCCCCCAGGTTCTCGAGGAAGACCCGCACCCCGCGGTCGGCGCCGTACGCCCCGATCTCGGCGAGGGCGGCCTTCTGCTGGGCCCACACCCGGTCGGGGAGGAGCTTCCCCAGGGGGGCGAGGTACCCCGGGTGCACGGTCACCCGGTCGGTGACCTCCGCGGCCCCGTCGATGCAGGCGAGGACCTGCCGCACGGACTCCCTCCAGACGGGGTGGTTGAGGGAGGCGAGGTTCAGGTCGCTGTACGGTGCATGGACCGAGATGGCGAGGCCGGTGCTCCCCTTGATCTCGGAGACGGCACGCACGTTCTCAGGGTCCTCGAAGGAGGAACCCCCGTCGGCCATCACCTCCCAGCCCCGGTACCCGATCTCCTCGAGGGAGAAGACCCAGCTCCGGTCCTCCCACACCTTGGACGAGGCGGAGAAGTAGGGCACGAGGCTCATCGCGCACCCCGGAGGTCGAAGAGGAGTGACCGCGCCTTCCTCTCGAAGTCCTCGAGGGACCCGTTGTTCTCGATGACCCGGTCCGCCCCGGCGAGGGCCCGGCCGAGGCCGAAGCCGTCCTCCCGCCTGTCCCGGTTCCTGAGGTCCGCGGCCCGGGAGAGGTCGTCGCTCCTCCCCCGCGCCGAGGACCGGGCGAGGCGCTTCTCGAAGGCCGAGACGATGCCGATGAGGAGGAAGCCCGGGAACCGCTCCCGGAACCGCTTCACCTCGGCGTCGCCCCGGAGTCCGTCGATCACGACCAGGGGCGCGTCCAGGGCCTCGACGGCCGGGATGGTCGCGAGGGCGACCGCGTCCATCCCCCCCTCCCGCCGGAGCCGCTTCGCCATCTCCCCGAGGGCGGCGTCGCCCGTCCCGAGCCCCGCCCGGGCGGCCTCCCGCCGGATCACGTCGCCCATGACCACCACAGGGACACCCATCTCCGTGGCGATCCGGGAGAACTCACCCTTGCCGCTCGCCGGATACCCGACGACCCCGATCACCCGCATACACCACCTCCCCCTCCTCCCGGGTCCGGATCTTCACGACCCGCCCGAGCCGGTCCGCGACCTTCCTGAGCTCGTCGCCCGTGAGGGGCTTCACCCCGCCGTCCAGCCCCTGCTGGAGCACCAGGTCGACCCCCTCCGCCACCTTCGCGATGTAGGGCACGTCGTCCTCGTAGCCCCGGAAGAGGGTGACCACCACCTCGAACTCGGGGAGGTCCCCCGCGAGTTTCGCGTCGCGGCAGATGGCGAGGGACTCCCTGATCGCCCCCGAGTACTTCTCCTTGAGGAGGTTGTCGTACCGCTCCCAGCGGGCCTTGATGTCGAGGGCCACCTTGTCCACGAGCCCGCCCGCGATGAGCGCCGCGAGGACCATGGGAAAGACGCCGTTCGTGTGGAGCCCGACGAGGAGCCCCATCCCGCGGGAGGCCTTCGCGAGGGCCTTCAGGGGCTCGGGCTGCATCGTCGGCTCGCCCCCCGAGAAGACCACGCCCGAGATGAGCAGCCGCGAGGAGCGGACGAGGGCGACGACCTCGTCGAGCTCGCGGTAGTCCTCGCCGTCCTGGATGGACCGGTTGTGGCAGTAGGAGCACCGGACCGGGCAGCCCCGGAGGAAGACCGTGCAGACGGCATGCCCCCTCCAGTCGACGGTCGAGAGCGGGACGAAACCCCCGAAATTCACCTTCAGAAGATCACCGGCTGATCAGAGCGTGCGGCGGCAGGTTTCATGAAGCTATGCGATCCGTCGCGGCGATATTCGACAGCTCTGATGAATGACCTCTCACAGGGAGCTGAACGTGGGGTGCATTGGCCAACTGCATTTTTTTCGTGGGCTCTTGGGGGGGCTACGCCACCCCCGGCGCGGCCATCCCCCCATGGTCTTGGAATACACGATCTGAGGTTTATTGAGATGCTTGGCCGAACCTTCTTGTGGTGGATCCCCCTGCCATCCAAAAAGAACCTACCAAGCTGGGGGACGCCGTAGCGGCGGGGGTTGAGCCGAAGGCAAAGCCTGAAGCGGAACTCGCGACTTCGTCGCTCGAGGTCTGTTTCTTATGAAACCTTCCTCCCCTGGAAGCGTCCAAATTGTCACTAGACTCAGAAATTGGATCCCAAAGCCCCACTTTTCACCGAGGGAAACCTGTTTGGTCACACCCCGCCTGATGGCGAGTCGCTCCAGGTCGGTTTCTTTCGAAACCTCCCTTGTCGTAACGCAAATCAACTTTACTTGCGATCCAGACAAGCCAGATTTCGTTAGATTTCAGAAAAACAAGCCTTTATCTGGTCGCTTCGCATAGTGGTGGGTTATGACATTTCTTGAGGATGCGAGGAACGGGAAGGTCGGCGAGGAGATACGGGCGGTGGCTACCGACGAGGGGGTCACCGAGGACTTCGTCCGGAGGGGCATGGCGGCAGGGAGGATCGTCATCCCGATCTCCCCGTATCGCAAGGTGAAGTTCTGCGGGATAGGGGAGGGTTTACGGACGAAGGTGAACGCC
>DATIYO010000014.1:0-3063 GCA_035517575.1 Methanomicrobiales archaeon | reverse complement strand
GAACCAGTGGCGCGACCAGGGGCTCTTCCTCCTCTCCCAGGACGAGCCCGTCGAGGCCATCCGGTACTTCGACAAGGTCATCGAGGTCGAGCCCGAGGAGGCCGAGGTGCTCCTCAGGAAGAGCGAGGCCCTGCGGGCCCTTGGGAGGAACGAGGAGGCGCTCCAGTGCCTGGATAAGCTCGTCCAGCTGAACCCGAGGGACACCGCCGCCTGGCTCGCCCGGACCGAGGTCCTCGTGGAGCTCGGGAGGCCGGAGGAGGCCTCCATCTCGCTCGACGGGGTGATCCGCGACCACCCGGAGATGCGGGACGAGAACGCGGTGAAGGCGTATGTCCTCTCCGCCGACGCGCTGACCGCGAAGGAGAACTTCGAGGGAGCGCTCGCGGCGTACGAGAACGCCCTCTCCATCGCCCCCCTGAGCGGGCCCGCCATGGAGGGGAAGGGCCGGGTCCTCGCCATGCTCGACCGGCCCGTCGAGGCCGCATCGGTCTTCGAGCGGGCACTCCAGATCGACCCCGCGAACGGGGAGACCTGGGTGCGGAAGGGGATCGTCCTCGACATGATGGGCCGGTTCGACGAGGCCATCGCGAGCTACGAGCATGCCCTCACCCTGAAACCCCATGACCCGAACGCCTGGTTCAACCTCGGGATCACCCTCCTCAACAAGAGCGAGTTCGAGGAGGCGGTGAAGGCCTTCGACCAGGTCCTCGAGACCGACCCCCGGAACGCCGAGGCGTTCTACAACCGGGGCGTGGCGCTCCTCGACATGAAGAAGTACGAGAAGGCGCTCATGTCCTTCAACAAGGCGGTGGAGATCGACGACACCGTCCCCGAGTTCTGGCACAGCAAGGGCTGCGTGCACGGGATCCTGCGGGACTTCAACGAGGCGATGCGGGACATCGACAAGGCCATCTCCCTGAACCCGAAGTTCGCCATGGCCTGGCGCTCCCGCGGGCTCTTCCTCCAGTTCCTCGGGAAGCTCTCGGAGGCCGTGACCTCGTACGAGAAGTCCCTCTCCATCGAGTTCGACCCCGACACCGAGATGGCGAAGGAGGCCATCAGGGCGAAGTTGTAGTCACGGTCTTTTTTTCTTCCCGTCGGATTCGAGATTGAAAAAGGAGAGGAACCGGTACCGCTTTTCACTTCTTGATGGATATAATATCCCCGAGGGTGGTGGTCATCCCCTTCCCCTTCGGGGACTTCACCTCCTCGCCCGCGGCCTCGAGGAGGGAGATCCCGAGGACCTTCTCGAGCTTCTTCCTGAGCTCCTCCTCGGGGATGAGGTCGCCCTTCTCGACCTTCTTGATCAGGAGCTCCCGCTCCATGATCTCGAGGGCGAGCTGCTTCTCGGTCCAGCCCTTCGCCTGGCGTGCCTTCCGGATCCGGTCGGAGTAGTCCTCGGCGATCTCCCCCTCCATCCGGTCGAAGAGGTCACGCCGCCTCCTCTGCACCGGCGGCTGGGGGGTCCTCGGGGATCCCGGTCTCTGAACGGCTGCCGGCCCGGCGGCCGGCGTCCGGGGCTTCTGGACCTCGGTCCCGTACTTCGAGCACGGGACGCAGACCCGGAGCTCGGCCCCCTCTATGTGCACGGTCCGGGGAGCCCCGCGTATCTCTCCGCCGCACAATTCGCACTGCATGGTCTCGAAAACATCTTTATAGGTCACATCCTATATAACTATTTGAGGAAACCGATGGGCGAGACAGCCTGGCAGGGCCAGGATCCCCCGAATAACGAGGAGATCTACAAGTACCTGCTGGAGAAGATCTCACAGCTCGAAAACCGGAACCTGGAGCTCCGCGAGCAGCTCAGGCAGCTCGAGGTGGAGAAACGGTACACCGAGACCCAGAAGATCCGGTACGAGCGCGACGTCCGGAAGCTCAAGAGCGAGATCGAGCAGCTCCGGAGCCCGCCCCTCGTCATCGGGACCATCACCGACGTCGTGGACCAGAGCCGGGTCATCGTCCGCTCCTCCTCGGGCCCGAGGTTCCTCGTCCGGACCTCCCAGTGCATCGAGCCCGACCAGCTGAAGCCCGGCGTCCGGTGCTCCCTGAACCAGCAGTCCCTCGCCATCGTCGAGATCCTCCCGTCGAGCTACGATGCCGCGATCTACGGGATGGAGCTCGTCGAGTCGCCGGCCGAGACCTATGCCGACATCGGCGGCCTGGAGAAGCAGATCGTCGAGATCAAGGAGGCGGTGGAGCTCCCCCTGAAGAAGCCGGACCTCTTCAAGGAGGTCGGGATCGACCCGCCGAAGGGGGTCCTCCTCTACGGCCCGCCCGGGACGGGGAAGACGCTCCTCGCGAAGGCCGTCGCCCACGAGACGAACGCCCACTTCCTCCGGGTCGTCGGCTCGGAGCTCGTCCAGAAGTACATCGGCGAGGGGGCGAGGCTCGTCCGGGAGCTCTTCGACCTCGCCCAGAAGAAGGCCCCCTCGATCCTCTTCATCGACGAGATCGACGCCATCGGCGCCCAGCGGATGGACGCCGACACCTCGGGGGACCGCGAGGTCCAGCGGACCCTCATGCAGCTCCTCGCGGGGATGGACGGCTTCGACCGGCGGGGCGACGTGAAGATCATCGGGGCCACGAACCGGATCGACATCCTGGACCGGGCCCTCCTCCGGCCCGGCCGGTTCGACCGGATCATCGAGATCCCGCTCCCCGATGCCGACGGCCGGTTCGCCATCCTCGGTATCCACACGAAGGGGATGAACCTGGTCCCGTCGGTGAGCCTGAAGGAGGTCGCCCTCGCGACCGACGGCAAGAACGGGGCGGACCTGAAGGCGATCTGCACCGAGGCGGGGATGTTCGCCATCCGGTCGGAGCGGACCGTCGTCACCCAGCAGGACTTCATGGCGGCCATCGAGAAGGTGAGCACCGACTTCAACAAGCACCAGCTCACCACCTCGTACGGCGCGATGTTTGCTTGACCCCGAATCAAACAACTCTTTTCTCCGAATCACCGGTCATCGGGCCGATCATCTTGTCAGGGTTGCAGGGGATGGTTTACCGAATCACCATGGCCGTCGCCTTTTCCGGGCAGGCGGACACGCACAACCCGCA
>DATIYO010000013.1:0-13988 GCA_035517575.1 Methanomicrobiales archaeon | reverse complement strand
CGGATGCTCCCCCGGTACACGTTCCTCGCGCTCGTCCTCGCGCCCCCTTCGAGGCCGATGGTGACGTCCTCGGCGCGGAAGAGGAGGCTCACCGGCCTGCCCGGCGGGAGGGGGGTGACCGCGCAGAAGGCCCTCCCCGATACCTCCACCGCCGCCTCGCCGGCCTGGTTCCCGGTGACCTTGCCGTCGAGGATGTTCTCGACCCGGACGAACCGGGCCAGGCTCCTCGTCGCCGGCCGGTGGAAGATCTCCATCGTGGTCCCGATCTGCGGGAGACTCCCGTCCATGAGGACTCCCATCCTCCCCGAGAGCCGCTGGCCCTGGAGCATGTCATGGGTGGAGAGGACGACCGTCGTCCCCGCGTCGCGGTTCAGCCGGAGGATGGTCTCCTCGATCCGCTCGGCGGAGACGGGGTCCAGGTTCGCCGTCGGCTCGTCGAGGAAGAGGATCTCGGGGCCGGTGACCATCGCCCGGGCGAGGGCGACCCGCTGTGCCTCGCCGCCCGAGAGGGTGCGGGCCGGCCGGCGCGCGTAGCCGGGGAGGCCGATGTCCCGCAGGGCGTCCCGCACCCGGGCGTCGATGGACGCCCTCCCCTCGTTCCGGTACTTCATGCCGATGGCGATGTTCTCGTGGACGCTCCGGTTGAAGATGACCGGCTTCTGGGGGAGCATCGCCATCCGGCGCCTGAGCCGGAACCGCGCCCCGGGGGAGAGGGCGTCCTCGCCGAGGACCGAGAGGGAGCCCGCGGTCGGCAGCTCGAGGAGGTCGAGGAGCCGGAGGAGGGTGCTCTTCCCCGAGCCGCTCGGGCCGATCAGGCCGAAGACCTCCCCGCCGCCGACGGAGAAGGAGATCTCCCGGAGGATCTCCTTTCCCCCGTACGACTTCCCGAGCCCGCCCGCCTCGATCATGGGCCTCCCCCGGCGGCGGCCCGGCTCAGGACGTCCACGAGCCCTTCCACCCCGACCCTGCCTGCAGGAGGTTCAGGCCGATGTTCACGATCACCGCGACCCCGAGGAGGATGATGCCGAGGGCGATGGCATAGGCGAAGTCCCCGGTCGAGGTGGCGAGGGAGATGGCGGTGGTGAGGACCCGGGTGTAGCCCCGGATGTTCCCCCCGATGATCATGGCCGCCCCGACCTCGGAGATGGCCCGGCCGAAGCCGAGGATCACCGCCGCGAGGATCCCGAACCTCGCCTCGAGGATCAGGGTCCGGACCGACTGGAGGCCCGTCGCCCCGAGCGAGGTCACGGTCTGCCGCATCTCCGGGTCGATCCCGTTCAGGGCCGCGTAGGTGAGGCCGATGACGAGGGGGATGACGAGGATCATCTGGGCGACGACCATCCCGGGCGCCGTGTAGAGGAGGTAGAGGAAGCCGAGCGGGCCCTGGTTCGAGATGAAGAGGAAGAGGACGAGGCCGGCCACGACGGTCGGCATCGCGTAGAGGGTCTGGACGAGGTTCACCACCGCCCGCTTCCCCCGGAAGTCATGGTAGTAGAGGAGGGCGCCGAGGGGGATGCCGATGAGGGCGGAGAGGAGGGTGGCGGTGAGGGAGATCTCGAGGGAGAGGATGGTGATCCGCACCACCTCGGGGTCTCCGCTCGCGATCAGCTGGACGGCCTGGATGAACCCGTCGATGATCTCGCCTGCCACTCCGTTTCACCTCCCGTCAGCCCGCCGATCTTCTGGTCGGGCTCCCGTCCCTGACGGATATCTGCCTCACGCTGCATGAGGATGTACATGATCTGGTCAAATGATAATAGTTAAATAACTTCTTTGTCATTAGATTGCCCATGCAACCCTCCGTGAAGTTAACCATGATAGGTTTACTCGCCGTCGTGCTCGTGCTCGCGGTCCTCTTCGCCGGCTGCACCCAGACCCAGCCGGCTCCTGCGACCCCGACGCCCGCACCGGCGGGCACCACCACCGCCGCTGTCACCCCGACCCCGACCCCCGTGGTCCACGAGCCGAACACTCTCCTCATCGCGACGACGACCTCCCTCTATGATACCGGCCTCCTGAACGCCGTCCAGGACATCTACCAGAACGAGACCGGCATCAACCTGAAGATCACCGAGCAGGGGACCGGTATCGCGATCCAGATCGCGACCCGGGGCGACTGCGACCTCCTCCTCGTCCACTCGCCCTCGCAGGAGAAGGCCTTCATCGACAAGGGCCTCGGGATCAACCAGCGCTGCTTCGCGTACAACTACTTCGAGGTCGTCGGGCCGGCGAGCGATCCCGCGGGCATCGCGAACCTCACCCCCGAGGCGGGGTTCAAAAAGATCCTGACCCTCGGGATGAATAACACCCCGGACGTCTTCTTCGCCTCCCGCGGGGACAACTCGGGCACCCAGACCGCGGAGATCGGCATCTGGACCCGGGCGGGGTTCAACTACACGACCCAGGTCTCGAGCGCGGGCCCGTGGTACCTCTCCCTCGGGAAGGGCATGGGGGACACCCTCGTCTTCGCGAGCCAGAAGGGAGCGTACACCCTCACCGACGAGGGGACGTTCCTCGCGTACAAGACCAAGCTCAACCTGGTACCCCTGATCACGAACAAGCCGACCCTCCTGAACCGGTACAGCGCCATCGCCGTGAACCCTGCGAAGAACCCGAACGTGAACATCGTCCAGGCGGACCGGTTCATCAACTGGCTCATCTCGCCCGAGGGCATGAAGGTCGTCGGCGACTATGGCGTTGCGAAGTACGGGAAGAGCCTCTTCACCCCGCTTGTGCCGGGCGTCTGCAACGTCACGCCCTTCAACTGCACCTGCTCCGGGGCGGTGGCTCCGATCTGAAACCCTTTCTTTTTTCAGGGATCATCGATCTGAGTATTTTCTTGCAGGCGAATCGGCAGAAGTGAACCGGTACCTGTCGATGACTTTGAAGCGACGAAAAGAGTGAGGGAGGGGGAGGCGGTCAGCGCTTCTTCTTCTTCGGGTCCGTCTTCCCCTCGCCCTCGGCCTCGAGGTAGACGACCTCGGCGTCGAGGTCCTTCGCGATCCGCTCGATCTCGAACTTCCGGAAGTGGGTGCCCTCGATCTGGATCTGGCCACCGGTGACCGCGAGGATCCGGAACATCGGCTGCTGCACGCCCTCGCCCACCTTCTGCCTTTCCCGCAGGTAGATCTTCATGGTCTCCCGGCTATACCCTTGCCCCTGCCTCCCTTTAATAGTTATCCGGTACACCGGTGCACCATGGCGCGGAAGGAAGAGGGACGGTTCGGGATCCGGAGCGGCCTCGAGGGAGAAACGCTGGTACGGCGGGGGCTCATGAAGAAGACCGCGAGGACGGAGACCCTGCGGCTTCTCCCTGGGCTGAACGTGGTGAAGATCGGCGGCCACGCGGCCGTGGACTACGGGAAGAAGGTGATGGTCCCGCTCCTCGACGAGATCGGCGGGCTCTCGAAGGAACACCAGATCCTCGTCGTGACGGGCGGGGGCGGCCGCGTCCGTCACCTCATGGAGATCGGGATCGACCTCGGGATGCCGACGGGCGTCCTCGCCGAGCTCTCCTCGAAGATCAGCGAGCAGAACGCCATCATGGTCGCGATCCTCCTCTCGAAATACAACGGCGTCAGGATCCACACCGGCGACCTGCTGAACCTCCCCTCCCTCCTCTCCATGGGGATGCTCCCCGTGGTGCACGGGACCCCCCCCTACGGCCTCTACGAGCACCCGCCGCGGGTCGGCTCGATCCCGCCGCACCGCACGGACACGGGTGCCTTCCTGATGGCCGAGGTCCTCGGCGCCCGGTCATGCGTCATCGGGAAGAACGTGGACGGCCTCTTTACCGAGGACCCGGTGAAGAACCCGGAGGCGGAGTTCATCCCCGCGATCACCGCCGGCGAGCTCATGGAGATGGACCTCGAGGACATGGTCGTGGAGCGCATGACGGTCGAGCTCCTGGCAAACGCGGCGAACATCCGCGAGATCCGGATCGTCAACTGCCATGTCCCGGGGAACATCGGGCGGGCGATCCGCGGGGAGCAGGTCGGGACCGTGATCCGGGCGCGGTGAGCCGCGGCCGGCCGCGAGAAATCTTAAACCGTTTCACAGCCGATTTACCGGGCATATGTGGAGGGAGCTCGAGATCGGGGCCTGGGTCGCATCCCGGCAGCAGAGCATGGAGGACGTGCGGGGGCAGGTCCAGGAGATCATCGGGCGGGTCAGGGCCGAGGGCGACGCCGCCCTGCGCGCCCTCTCCCGGCACGTGAAGCTCGAGGAGATCGCGGTCTCCGACGAGGAGCGGGAGGCCGCGTACACCGAGGTCGACCCGGAGGTGACCGAGAGCCTGGTGGAGGCCGAGGCCCGGATCACCCGGTTCCACGAGCTCCAGCGCCCCCGCGGCCTCTGGCTCACCGAGCTGGAGGAGGGGATCACCCTCGGTATGAAGACGACCCCGCTCGACCGGGTCGGGATCTACGTGCCCGGCGGGAGGGCGGCGTATCCCTCGTCGGCGCTCATGTGCGCCGTCCCCGCCGTCGTCGCGGGGGTGCGGGAGATCTGCGCCTGCTCCCCGCCCCCCATCAGCCCGATGACCCTCGTCGCCCTCGACATCGCGGGGGTCACCGAGATCTACCGCTCGGGCGGGGCCCAGGCCGTCGCGGCGATGGCACTCGGGACCGAGACCGTCCCCCGGGTCCAGAAGATCGTCGGGCCGGGGAACGTCTTCGTCACGATGGCGAAGGTCCTCCTCCGGGAGGAGGTGGAGATCGACTTCCCCGCCGGCCCGAGCGAGATCGGGATCATCGCCGACGGGACGGCGGACCCGCGGGTCCTCGCCTGGGACATCCTCGCCCAGGCCGAGCACGACCCCCGCGCCGCCTGCGTCCTCATCACCACCGAGAAGGCGCTCGCCGAGAAGGTCGGGAGGGAGGTGGAGAGGCTCGCGGAGAAGGAACCGAGGCGCGAGATCCTGAAGGAGGCCCTCGGGAACTGCGGCTACGTCCTCGTGAAGGACCTGGACGAGGCCGTCGCCGCCTCGGACGAGATCGCTCCCGAGCACCTCTCCATCCAGGTGGCCGACCCCCTCCCCGTCCTCAACCGGGTGCGGCACGCGGGCGCCATCTTCGTCGGGAAATACTCGGCCGTGGCCTGCGGGGACTACGCGGTGGGGACGAACCACGTCCTCCCGACCGCGGGGTACGCGCGGCTCTACTCGGGCCTCGACGTCCGCCACTTCTGCAAGACGGCCTCGGTGGAGATCCTCGGCCCCGAGGGGCTCGAGGCCGTCGGCGACGTGGCCGAGACCCTCGCCCGCGCCGAGGGGCTCTCCGCCCACGCGGCCTCGGTGCGGGTGCGGCGGGAGAAGAACCGGTGAGATGGGCGGCCCGTCGGCCCGCAGGCTGAGCATCCCCGGGAGCCCCGACGAGGCGAGGGTGATCCAGGAGCGGGTCGCCCGCGAGGTCGAGGCGGCCCCTCCCGTGGCCCCCGACGGGATGAGGAGCCTCGCCGGGGCGGATGCCGCCTACTCCGCGGACGGCCGCACCGTTCACGCGGCCGTCGCCGTGTTCTCTTTCCCCGGGCTCGATGTCCTGGAACGGAGCCGGGTCACCCGGGAGACCCCGTACCCGTACCTGCCCGGTTTTTTCGCCTTCCGGGAGGGGCCCGCCATCATCGCGGCCGTCCGGGCACTCGCCCGCCGCCCGGATCTCATCCTCGTGGACGGCCACGGGCGGGCCCACCCGAGGCGGGCGGGGCTCGCCTGCCACGTCGGCGCCTGCCTGGGCATCCCCGCCATCGGGGTGGCCAAGCGGATCCTCGTCGGGGAAGCGGGGGAGGTCGGCGAGGCGCGGGGGTCGGCCACGCCCATCCGGGACGGGGACGAGGTCATCGGTATGGCCGTCAGGACGAGAGCAGGGTCCCGGCCGGTGTACGTCTCGGTCGGCTATGCCATCGGACTGGAGGACGCCGTCGAGGTCGTCCTCTCCGCGAGCCCGGCCTCGAGGATCCCCGTCCCCATCGGCGAGGCCCACCGGATCGCCCGCGAGGGCCTTCCCGGCCCGCCTCCGGCTCACCATCAATCCTGAAGCGGGGCCAGGGACCAGGAAACGGACGGGACGGGCCGTTTCAGTGCCGCAGGGCCGTCCTGAGCCGGATCAGCGGCGAGGCCATCTCGGGCTCGGGACCCGGCTGGTAGGTCCGCTCGGAGATGACGAGGTCCAGGGGTGGTTCCTTCCCGTTCCCGCCACCCCGTGCAGGGGAGAAAGTGGCGAGGGCGAAGAGCCCGGAGAGGACCGCGGTCAGGATGACAAACCCCGTCTCGGACACGAGCCTCGCCACGAAGAAGAGCCAGATGGCGGCGAGCTGGAGGAGGGAGAGGACGGCGAGGACGGACCTCGCCGGCGAGACCCATGCGGGGATCCGGCTCCGGGCCCTGGATCGCTCCCTGATCCGCCGGATGTTCTCGTGGGCGGGGATGCGGTACCGATCGCTGACCATGGACCCGGTGAAGCGGTCGATGGCCTCTTTCTCGTTCCCGAGCCGGGCTGCCGCGACCCCCTCGTAGAAGAGGATCCCCGGGTCGTCGGGGCTGAGCGAACGGGCCTCCCTGAGCACCTGCCGTACCTCCTCGTCAGGGACACGGTTCCCCGCGCTGCCGCCCGACGGGACGAGGAGGGCGGCGAGCTCGAGCAGGATCATCGCCCTCGCGGATCCCCGGGCGAGGTCGAGAGCCTTCCTGAGGACCTCCTCGGCACCGGCCACCTCGCCGGTCCTCGCGATGGCGAGCGCGAGCCCCCGCGCGACGCCCGTATCATGGGGGTCGAGAGCCGCCGCCCGCCGGAGGTGGATAAGGGCCTCGCCCTCTCTCCCGCCGGCCAGGGCGAGGGCCCCCAGGCCCGCCCATGCCCGGGCGTCGTGGGGATCGGTCCGGACCGCGGTGCGGAGGTGCGCCTCGGCCTCCTGCGCGCGGCCCGTCGCACAGGCGAGGAGGCCGAGGTTCCGGTGGCCTGCCGGGTCGGCGAACCGGGCGGCGTCCGCGAGGTGGGACCCGGCGGCGTCCGGCCGTCCCTCCCTGAAGGCGATGATCCCGAGGCAGGCATGGGCAGGGGCGAACCTGGGGTCGAGGGAGAGCGCCCTCTTCGCGGCGATGGCGCCCTCGGCGAGATCGCGGCCCCCGCCCGCCCGCGCGAGGGCCATGCCGCGGTTCACCTGGACCAGGGGATCCCTCGGGCACGACGCGGCGAGCCTCTCCATGATATGCAACGCCTCGGTCACGCGGCCCAGGGAGACGAGGACGGCCGCGAGGCCGTGGAACCCTCCCGTGTCCCCCTCCTCCCGCGCGAGGGCGAGGAAGATCTCCCTGGCCTCCCCGGGCCGGTGCAGGCCGACGAGGAACCACCCGAGGTCTGCCCGGAGCCCGGGGAGATCCCCGCCCGATGCGGCGAAGTCCCGGAGGAGCCCCTCGGCCTCCCCGTCCCTGCCCAGCCTCGCCAGGGCGAGGGCCCTCGAGAGGACCGGCTCGGGCCAGGCGGGATCGGCCCGGTACGCCCGGCCGAAAGCATCCTCGGCGGCATCGGCCTCGCCCAGGTCCATCCGGAGCCACCCGTCCTGGTAGAGGAGGGAGGGGTCCCGGGGATCGCGCGCGAGCCCCTCGTCGATGAAGTGCCGAGCCTCCTCCGCGCGGCCCAGTATCCGGAGCGCCGTGATCCTCCCCGCGCGGGCATCGCGGTCCGTCGGGTCGATCGCGAGGATCTCGCCGAAGGTGGAGAGGGACTGCTCAGGCGAGGGCCCCCGGAGCTCCCCGACGGCCTTGTGGGAGAGGGCCGCGATCTTCCAGGAGAGGGACTGCTGCCCCTCGCCGGCGATGTTCATGACCCGGGTGAAGGTCCGCGCCGCCTTCCCGTACCGGCCCTGGAGATGGTAGAGGACCCCGAGCTCCTTCAGGAGGTCGACGCTCTCGGGGTAGATCTCGAGGCCACGGGTGAGGAGGTTCTCGGCCTCCCGGAGCCTCCCCTCCTCGAGGAGGGCGGAGACCTGTCCGTAGATGGCATCCCGGCCCTTCTCGTCGCGGGCAGGCGGGGCAGTCGGGTCGCGTGGCAGCGGGTCGCGGGGGTTCGCCCGCGCGGGTGCCGCCGCGCGGCTGCTGGTGCCGGCTCGAACGGGGGGCAGCTCCCGTGAGGCAGCCAGGAAGGGGATATCGTCCTCACGGATGGAGGGTTCGGGATCCTTCGGGGTCATGGGGCGCGGGGCGGACCCCTCCGGGGAAGAGGGGCTCGGGGGATGATACCTATACCATACCGCGAGGGGTGAAGAAGATTTCATTCCTCACCCCGGCCCTCCGTTCACGGGAAACGGCTATAACCCGCGGGATGGAGATGTGAAACAGGAGCCCGCAGGGGAACCGCCATGACCGGGGAGAAGGAAGACACCGCAAAGAAGGAGAAGGCCGAGCTGAAGGTGACCGGCATGACCTGCGCGACCTGCGCGGTCACCATCGAGAAGTCCCTGCTGGGGGTCGAGGGGGTGACGAAGGCCGAGGTGAACCTCGGCCTCGAGCGGGCGGTGGTGGAGTTCGACCCGAAGAAGGCGAAGGCCGCCGACCTGCAGAAGGCGGTCACCGATGCCGGCTACGAGCTCGTCCCCGAGCGGGTGATCCTCCGGATCGGCGGGATGACCTGCGCGACCTGCGTCGAGACGAACGAGGCCGCCCTCAAAGGGCTCCCCGGGGTCCTCGGGGCCTCGGTGAACCTGGGGGCCGAGAAGGCGTACGTCACCTATATCCCGACCCTCGTGACCGTCGCCGACATGCGCCGCGCCATCGAGGAGGTGGGCTACCAGTTCCTCGGCGTGGAAGGGGAGGAGACCGGCGACCTGGAGCGGGAGGCGCGGGCGAAGGACCTCAAGGGGAAGCTCACCCGGTCGGTCGTCGGCCTCGCGCTCGGCTTCGCCCTCATGGTGGTCATGCTCCTCAACCCGCCGCTCCCCGTCCCCCTGGGGATCTTCCTCTTCGTCGTGGCAACGCCCTTCTTCGCCTACCTCGCTTATCCCATCTTCCTCCAGGCGTACCGCGCGCTCAGGAACCGGGTCCTGAACATGGACGTGATGTACTCCATGGGCATCGGGGTCGCGTACGGCGCGAGCGTCCTCGGGACCTTCGGGATCGTGCTCACCTCCGACTTCATGTTCTACGAGACGGCCCTCATGCTCGCGGGCTTCCTGATGCTCGGCCGGTACCTGGAGGCGCGGGCGAAGGGGAGGACGAGCGACGCCATCCGGAAACTCGTGGACCTCGCGCCGAAGATGGCGACGGTCCTCCGTTCGGGGGCGGAGACCGAGATCCCGGCCGCGGACGTGGTGCCCGGAGACGTGGTCGTCGTGAAGCCCGGCGGCCGGATCCCCGTCGACGGCGAGGTGGTGGACGGCGAGAGCTACGTCGACGAGTCCATGATCACCGGTGAGCCGATCCCTTCCCTGAAGAAGAAGGGGACGCAGGTCGTCGGGGGGACACTCTCCACGAACGGGGTCCTCGAGTTCCGCGCGACTCGCGTCGGTAAAGCGACGGTGCTCGCCCAGATCATCCGGCTCGTGGAGGACGCCCAGGGCTCGAAGCCGCCGGTCCAGCGGATCGCGGACCGCGCCGTCACCTGGTTCATCCCGACGGTGCTCACCATCGCCCTCGCCACCTTCGCCTTCTGGTACTACCTCGCGGGCGAGACCCTCCTCTTCGCCCTCACCGCCCTCATCTCGGTCCTCGTCATCGCCTGCCCCTGCGCCCTCGGGCTCGCCACCCCGACGGCGGTCACGGTGGGGATCGGGCGGGGGGCGGAGCTCGGGGTGCTCATCAAGCACGGGGACGCCCTCGAGATCCCCGAGCGGATCACGACCGTGGTCTTTGACAAGACGGGGACCCTCACCGTCGGGAAGCCGCGGGTCACCGACCTCGTCCCCGCGGGCATCACCGCCGACTCCCTCCTCTCCCTCGCCGCGGGCGTGGAGCGGAACTCCCAGCACCCCCTCGCGCGCGCCATCGTCGCCGAGGCAGAGAGGCGGGGCCTCCCCCGCGGGGAGAGCACCGGCTTTGACACCATCGGGGGGAAGGGGGTGGTCGCCCGGGTGCTCGGCGAGGAGGTCCTCGTGGGGAACCGCGCCCTCCTCGCGGACCGCGGGATCCCGCTCGGTGGCGAGATCGGGGAGCGGGTCACGGCCCTCGAGGCCGAGGGGAAGACGGTGATGGTCGTCTCCGCGGGGGGCCAGGTGGCGGGCCTCGTCGCGGTCGCGGACACCCTGAAGGGATCGGCGGCGGAGACCGTGAGGCGCCTCAAGGCCATGAACCTGGGGGTCCTCATGATCACGGGTGACAATGCCCGCACCGCGGGGGCCATCGCGCGGCAGATCGGCATCGACCGGGTGCTCGCCGAGGTCCTCCCCGCGGGGAAGGCGGGCGAGGTGAAGCGGCTCCAGGGAGAGGGGGAGGTGATCGCCTTCGTCGGGGACGGCATCAACGACGCCCCCGCCCTCGCCCAGGCCGACCTCGGGGTCGCCATCGGGAGCGGCACGGACGTGGCCATCGAGAGCGGGGACATCGTCCTCGTCCGTGACAACCTGATCGACGTGGTCGCGGCCATCGAGCTCTCCCGGAAGGTGATGTCCCGGATCAAGCAGAACCTCTTCTGGGCCTTTGCCTACAACACCGCGCTCCTACCGGTGGCCGCGGGCCTCCTCTGGCCCCTCTTCGGGATCAGCTTCCGGCCCGAGTACGCGGGGTTCGCGATGGCGATGTCCTCGGTCACCGTGGTCTCCCTCTCGCTCCTCCTCAAGGGATATATACCGCCCGCGAGGAGAGTACCAACCGGAGGAAAGGACCATGGCGATTGATCCCATCTGCAAGATGACCGTCGACGAGAAGACCGCGAAGTGGAAGAGCGAGTACCAGGGGAAGACCTACTACTTCTGCGCCCCCGGCTGCAAGAGGAAGTTCGACTCCGATCCCGCGAAGTACGCGGCGTGAGGGAGGGTTCGCAAGAACCCGACTTCGCAAGAACCCGACCTCCGCCCGATTTTCACAATCCTTTTCTCGCGGCATAGAGAAGAGAAAGAGAGCATGAGCTATTTCGATGAGCTGAAACGGCATGGCAGGGAGGCGAACCCCTTCTTCCGGATGATGGGGATCGACGTGGACTCCATCGGCGAGGGGACGGCCGCGCTCTCGATGCAGGTCAGGCCCGAGATGCACAACGGCGTGGGCTGGATGCAGGGGGGGATCTTCACCGCGATGGCCGACGAGGCCATGGCCCTCGCCCTCTACACGGTCATCTCGCCGGACGAGCGGATCGCGACCATCTCCGAGACGACCTCGTTCCTCAAGGGCGCCCGGGAGGGGGCCACCCTCGTCGCCACCGGCCGGGTGGTGAGGAAGGGGCGGAGGGTCGCCTTCACCGAGAGCGAGGTCAGGAAGGACACGGGCGAGGGGGAGATCCTCGCACGGTGCGCCGCGGCCTTCGCTATCCTCTGACCAGGTTACGAAAAAGGGAAAATCGGGAGGGGGAGGATCCTTCCCTTCAGCTCAGCTTTATCTTGGGCCGGTCGCCCGAATTCCCGGGCTTACCGCCCTCCCCGTTGCCCTTATCTCCCTGGTTCCCCGAGCCGGTTCCTGGCTGTTTCTTTGCGTCCACGGTGATCAGGTCCTTCATCACCGCCGTATCCGAGCCCGCGCCGTTCGTCACCGTGAGGGTCACGGTGTACTTCCCGGGCGTGCCATAGGTGTGGGTGGGGTTCGGGTCGGTCGAGGTTGAGCCGTCACCAAAGTCCCACGCGCGGGTGACGGGGTTCCCCTTCGAAATGTCGCGGAAGGCGACGGTGAGCGGCGCGGTCCCCTGCAGCGGCGAGGCGGAGAACATGGCCTCGGGCGGCTTCTCACCCTTCACCGTGACGTAGTCCTTCATGACCCGTGAATCGGATCCCGCACCGTTCGCCACGGTGAGGTTCACGGTGTAGGCCCCTGCCGCGGCATAGGTGTGGACCGGGTTCTGATCGGTACTGTCGACGATCCCGTCATTGTTGAAGTCCCAGGCCCACGAGGTGGGCTTCCCCGACGAGAGGTCAACGAAGCTGACGGTCAGGGGGGCCATCCCGATCCTCGGGCTTGCGGTGAACCCGGCCCTGGGGGGCCTCGGGGCGATCACGATGACGAAGTTCTTCCTGACCGCGGTATCAGAGCCGGCCGTGTTCTTCACCGTGAGCGAGACGTTGTACCGTCCGGGACTCAGGTAGGTGTGGACCGGGTTCTGGTCAGTGCTGTCGACGATCCCGTCATTCTCGAAGTCCCAGGCCCACGAGGTGGGCTTACCCGGGGAGAGGTCCCGGAAGCTGACAGTAAGGGGGGCCATCCCGATCCTCGGGCTTGCGGCAAATTCAGCGTGGGGAGGCTTCGGCGCGATGACGGTGATGAAGTTCTTACGGGTCGTGGTGTCCGATCCCGCCGCGTTCTTCACGGTGAGGGTGACGTTGTACCGCCCGGGGTTCAGGTAGGTGTGGACCGGGTTCTGGTCCGTGCTGTCGACGATACCGTCACTCTCGAAGTCCCAGGCCCACGAGGTGGGCTTCCCCCACGAGAGATCCCTGAAATTGACCGTGAGCGGGGCGGTCCCCTGCCGCGGGTAGGCGACAAACATGGCCTTCGGCAACTTCTGCGGCTTCGAGGAAGTGACCGCGATATAGTCGGTCTTCACCTCGGTATCGCTGCCGTCGGTGTTGCCCGCCGTGAGGGTCACGGTGTAGGTGCCGGCGGTATAGGTATGGACCGGGTTCTGCGCGGTGCTGTCCACTATCCCGTCACTCTCGAAGTCCCAGGCCCAGGAGGTCGGGTTGTTCGTCGAGGTGTCGGTGAACTGGACGGCGAGGGGTTCCTTCCCCGAGGTCTGGTTCGCGGTGAAGTCGGCGACCGGCACGGTGGCGGGCGAGGCCGTGACGTAGTCGGTCCTGACGACGCTGTCGCTGCCATCGGCGTTCGATACCGTCAGCTTCACCGAGTAGGTGCCGGCGGTGTAGGTGTGGAGCGGGTTCTGCGCGGTGCTATCAACTATCCCGTCGTTCTCGAAGTCCCAGGCCCAGCTCTGCGCATTCGCCGATGCGTCGGTGAACTGGACGGCGAGGGGCTCCTTCCCCGACGTCGGGGCCGCCGAGAAGCCGGCGACTGGCGGGTTCAGGGCGTTAACGGTGATGTAATCGGTCTTCACCGTGGTGTCGGATCCATCAGCGTTGGCGACGGTGAGGGTTACCGAATAGGTTCCGGCCGAATAGGTGTGAACCGGAGTCTGGTCGGCGCTCGTCGATCCATCACCGAAGTCCCATGACCACGAGGTCGGGTTGTTCGTCGAGGTGTCAGTGAACTGGACGGCGAGAGGCTCCTTGCCTGAGGTCTGGTTCGCGGTGAAGCTCGCCACCGGCGGGGTCAGGGCGGAGACCGTGATGTAGTCGGTCTTCGTTGCTGAGTCGCTTCCGTCGGCGTTGGCGACATTGAGGGTCACCGAGTAGGTACCGGCCGAATAGGTGTGAACCGGAGTCGGATCAGCACTCGAGCTGCCATCACCAAAGTCCCATGACCACGAGGAAGGCTTGTTGCTTGAAGTGTCAGTGAATTGGACCGCGAGAGGCTCTTTTCCAGATGTCTGGTTCGCTGTGAAGCTGGCAACCGGTGGCGTCAGAGGGCTGACGGTGATGTAGTCGGTCTTCGTTGCCGTATCGCTCCCATCAGCGTTGGCAACGGTCAGGCTCACCGTGTAGGTGCCGGCTGGATAGGTGTGAACCGGTGTCGGATCTGCACTTGAGCTGCCATCACCGAAGTCCCAGGACCACGAAGTAGGCTTGTTGCTTGAAGTGTCAGTGAACTGGACGGCTAAGGGCTCCTTCCCCGAGGTCTGGTTCGCCGTGAAGCTCGCCACCGGCGGCGTCAGAGGGCTGACGGTGATGTAGTCGGTCTTCGTTGCCGTATCGCTCCCATCAGCGTTGGAGACGGTCAGGCTCACCGTATAGGTGCCGGCCGA
>DATIYO010000012.1:0-61701 GCA_035517575.1 Methanomicrobiales archaeon | reverse complement strand
TCCTTCACGAAAATCCCGGTACATTTTACATGATTAAACATGCATAAATGTATCTGTTTTGACCTCCGATTCCATCGAAATGGGCTTAAAATCGTCCGTATCCGAAGAAGCAGGCGCGGAACAGGATCGGATCCTATAAGGGAGAGAGAGCTCCCGGCCCCCCTTCCCGGGCCGCGGTCCGCTCACGGCCTGCCAGGCCACTTTCCCTGCCCGAACCCTGAGTCGAGACCGGGCCCTGAAGGGAACCGGAACCTTCATCTCCACCGACGGAGACCACCCTCCATGGTCATCGTTGTCGCCTCCGACCAGCACCTCGGGTACGAGAACTCGGATAAAGCCTCTTTCAACGCGTTCCTGGACCAGCTCCAGGCCGACGCGAGCGTCACTCATCTCGTCCTGCTCGGCGACGTGGTGGACATGTGGAGGAGGGACGCGAGCGGGGTCTTCCTCGAGAACCGGGACACCTTCGACCGGATCGCCGCGATCCAGAAGCGGATCCCGGTGCATTACGTCTACGGGAACCATGACTTCCACCTGCGGGAGCTGAAGGGCCACGGGTACCCCTTCGAGTTCACGGACACCCTCACCCTCGCCGAGAGCGGCCGGAACTACCGGTTCCTCCACGGGTTCCAGTTCGACGAGAAGCAGAGCCCGCTCCTGATGGAGGCCCTCTGCAGGACCATGTCCGACGCGGCGGGCATCTTCGAATCGGGCATCTGGGCGACCCTGCCCCGCATCGGGCCCAACCTGATCTCGCAGCTCGTCGACTGGACCGACAAGGACCGCGCGGACGCGGAAGCCCTCAAGCAGGGGCCGGATGTGCGCCTCGGCGATTCCCTGGACGCCTTCGAGCGGAAGGCCTGCGCGAGCGCGAAGCCGGGCGAAATCCTCGTGTTCGGCCACACCCATGCCCCCTTCATCAACAAGGCGGGCACCGTCGTCAATACCGGCAGCTGGCTGAAGGGCGAGGCCATCACCAATACCTATGTCAGGCTGGAGGCGGGGGGCCCGCGGCTCTTCGTCTTCGGCGGGAAGGAGATAACCGACCGGAAGCAGTGCCCGTGAAGACGGGGTGGTCCGGGGACCGGCAAATCCTGTGCCATCGAAACCATCTTCTTTTCTTCCGCGAGACAGCTCACCAGGAAGCGCCATGGCCGAAAGCAACCGTCGGATCGTCTACCTGAACAACGCGGCCACGACCTGGCCCAAGCCCCCGGGGGTGATGGAGGAGGTCGCCCGGTCCCTCTCCCTCCCCTTCTTCGAGGAGGGGAGGTCGACCCTCGGCGGGCAGCGCGATTACCCCGGGGAGACGAGGGAACTCCTCGCGGGGTTCTTCCGGGCCGGCCCGCCGGAGCACTTCATCTTCACCCAGAACGCGACCGATGCCCTGAACATGGCCATCCACGGCTTCCTCCACCACCTCGGGAGGCCGTGCCACGTGATCACCACGGAGCTCGAGCACAACTCCGTCCTCCGCCCGCTCCGCACCCTGGAGCGGGAGGGGCGGATCTCCCTCACGGTCGTCCCCTTCGACGGCGCCGGATACATCTCCCGGGGGACCGTGGAGGACGCCATCCGCGACGATACCCGCCTCGCGGTGGTGACCCACGGCTCCAATGTCCTCGGCACGGTGCAGGATATCCGCGAGATCGGGACCCTGCTCAGGGAAGAGGAGATCTTCTTCGTCGTGGACGGTGCGCAGACGGCCGGCCAGGTCCCGATCGACCTCGGCTCCATCCCGCTCGATGTCTTCGCCTTCACCTGCCACAAGGCGCTCTTCGGCCTCCCGGGGATCGGGGGGTTCTCCATCGGGAATCCGGAACTCGTGGACCCGGTCCGGCAGGGAGGGACCGGCGTGGATTCCAGCAACCCCTACCAGGAGAACGGGATGCCCCAGCGGTTCGAGGCCGGCACCCACAATTACCCGGGCATCGCCTCCCTCAACGCCGGCATCCGGTTCCTGCAGGAGCGCGGACTCGGGCGGGTGGAGCGGGAGACGATGGAGATGACGAGGAGCCTCATCGAAAAGCTCGAAGCAGAGGACTCCATCTCCATCGACAACCGGAGACCCGACCTGCCCATCGTCTCCCTCAACGTGAATGGGATGGAGCCCGGGAAGCTCGGGTTCATCCTCGCCCGGATCTACGGGATCGTCTGCAGGACCGGCCTGCACTGCGCCCCGCTCGTCCACCGGAGGATCAACGGGGGCAGGGGGTCGGTCCGGCTCTCCCTCTCCTGCCTGAACACGCCGGAGGAGTGCGACTTCGCCGCCGGTGCCCTCGCGGAGGTGGTGCGAGGAGGGAGGGTTCATCAGAACCCGACCTGGAGCGATGACGACTGCTCCCGGAGGGAGCAGGAGTTGGTGCGACGTGCGGGTTGAGCGGTCGCTCCAGCGGAAGGTCTGCGTCGACGGCACCCTGATGAAGGAGTTCGTCCTCTCGGAGCCCGTCTCCCCCGAACTCGCCGGTTACCTCGGGAACTTCGGCACGGTCGAGATCCTGGCGCTCCACGGGAAGCAGTTCCTCTCCTTCGAGCGGCCGCGGTTCCTCTCGGTGAAGGGGGTCCTCGGCGAGGAAACCGTGGAGGTGCGGTATGCCGCCGGCGTCTACGAGCTCGCCCCCGACCTGTTCCACCTGTTCCTCTACCACTTCAGCAACGGGAGGGAGACCGGTAAGATGCAGGAGATCCTGGCGGCCCTCGACGGGAAGATCAGGACGCCCACCGGCTGTTGAAGAGATCCCGGGTCCTGCAGGAGCCGGGATCGTCCAGGGGGGGCAGGGGCCCCTCTGGACAAGGGCCCCGCTCACCGCCTCACGCCGATCCCGAGGATATCCTTCTTTCCCGAGAACACGTCGCGTGCGATGCGGGCGAGCCCCCGCGAGGCGCACCACTCGTCGAAGACCGCCGGTTTCTCGCAGAGGAGGGCCTCCACCTCGCCGGCGATGGCGGGGGCGCAGGTGCCCGCGAGGGCGACGGGGGCGCCAGGAGAGAGGACCCGGAGGGAGGCGCACTCCATCGCGGCGAAGAGGGCGAGGGTGCGGACCCGCTCGCCCTCGGGGAGGGTGAAGCTCACGCCCGCCTCCATGAAGGCGCGGTTCGCCGAGCTCTTCCCCTCGTCGATCCTCCGGATGGCGTCCACGTCGAGCGCCCCCTGGGTGGTCCCGGGCGCGAAGATGCAGGCATCGAGGGCCCCCCGGATCTTCCCGCCGGTAACGAGGATGCTCACCGTGTTCGAGGAGACATCGGAGACGACGAAGTCGCCGCCGAGGGCATGGGAGACCTCGTACGCGATCCCGATCTTCTCGGGGCTCGCCTGGTGGGAGTAGGCCTTGAACCGGGGGTCGGTCGGGGAGCCGCGGTGGAGGCCGGGCACGGCGACGGCGGGGAGGCCGCTCTCCCGGATCGCGTCGAAGATCCGGGTGCCCCCGCCGATGTGCTCGCCCGCGCCCTCCCGGCTCACCACCCCGCGGTTCGAGAGAAGCCCGACGGGGGTGATCTCCGCGAAGTTGTCCCCCATCGAGTAGCAGAGGGCGATCCCCCCGATCTCCCCGAGGGGACCGAGGCGACCCAGGTCCTCCACGGCGAAGTCCCGCGCGTCCCGCCGGCTGATCTTGAACTCGCGGTCACCCGAGGAGAACCGGATGGCCGTGGTCCCGTGGTCGATGCCGATGAACATGGATGGCCTCCCGCCGCGAACGGGCGTCCTGCAAGATCCTAGCCCTTCCCGAGAGTTATAGCCTCCGTTCCGGCCGCCACGTGAGCTGCTTTGGAAGAGAGAAAAAAAGGGGGAGTTCGGCCCCTAGAGCGGGCTCAGGTTCACCGAGCCGCAGTCGGGGCAGGCCGCCTTCTTCTTCGGGCGCCTGAACTGCTTCCCGCAGTCATTGCACTTCGTGTCATCCTCTTCCGCGTCGAGGATGGTGATCTCCATCGGTCCGCCTGCAGAACAGGCCATCGGGAACACCTCCCGGCACGGGATGATGACCCGTCCCGGGTGATGAAGCTTGCCCCCGATCAGTCGTCGCCGGCCTTCAATAAAAGCCAGTCCTTGTCCCCGGCCCGCCTGAACTTCACGAGGGCATACCGTCCATGGAGCCGGTTCCCGTGGAAGACCACCTCCACCTTGTCCTCCTTCCAGACGAGGGTGTCGTACGTCCCCGAGTCCCAGATCGAGACGGTCCCCGCCCCGTATTCCCCCTCGGGGATGGTCCCCTGGAAGGTCCCGTACTCGAGGGGATGGTCCTCGACATGCACGGCGAGGTGCTTCTCCCCCGTCGCTTCGGGGATGCCCTTCGGGACCGCCCAGGACTTGAGCACCCCGTCCCGCTCCAGCCGGAGGTCGAAGTGGAGGTGCCTCGCATGGTGCTCGTGGACGACGAAGGAGTTCCCCGCAGGTGCCTCCGCCTTCTTCCCCCGCGGTTCGGGCGTCATGGTGAAGTCTCTCTTCCCCTGGTACGGAAGAAGGTTTCGGGCGGTGCCGAGCTGGTCGGGGGTGCAGTCCGCAGGTGCCTTGTCGGTCCGGACCCTGATGAACCGGGGCATGCGGAGCCGCCCCTCCCGGGTCACCGAGTGGTAGGCGACCTCGACGACCATGCGCGGGAGGACCCAGGTGATCTCGCCGGGTTCCGCTCCCTGGAGGGTCGGGGTTTCCGACCGGAAGGGCGCGAGGGCGGCGAGGATGCTCCCGAGGTCGGCCTGGTCGAAGCCGGTCCCCGCCCTGCCGATGTACACCCCCTCGCCCCCGTCGCAGAGCCCGAGGACGAGGGCGCCGAAGCTCCCCGCCCGCGCCCCTGCGCCCCTCGTGTACCCGAAGACCACCCCGTCGAGGGTCTTCACGGCCTTCACCTTCAGCCAGGAGTCGCTCCTCGCCCCGGGTTCGTACGGGGTCCCCAGGCGCTTCGCCATCACCCCCTCGAGGCCCCGCTTCACCACCTCGGCGAAGTACCGCTCCCCCTCACCCCGCACGGCGATGGAACGGACCAGGTACTTCCCCTCCTCCACGCTCTCCCCGAGGATCCCCAGCCGCTCCTCGAGGGGGAGGCGGACCAGGGGCTTCCCGTCCTTCTCCAGGATGTCGAAGGCGACGTAGGTCACGGGGAGGGCGAGGGAGTCTGCCTCGATCTCGCGCGGGTCGGTCTCCTGGAACCGGCCCAGGAGGGCCTGCATGTCGTTCGTCCCCTCGTGGAGGAGGACGATCTCGCCGTCGAGGACGCAGCCGGGCGCGAGTTCCAGGATCTCGCGGAGCTCGGGGAACCGGCCGGCCATCTCGGTCCCGTTCCGCGAGAGGAGAGAGAGGGCCTCCCCCGCGTACGCGATGGCCCGGATCCCGTCCCACTTCACCTCGAAGATCCAGTCGGGCGACGAGAAGGGGGCCTCGGCGGTGCGGGCGAGCATCGGGCGGTAGCGGGGGGTCATTGCTTCCCGAGCTTCGCGACGGTCTCCTCGAGGGCGGCCATGAGCTCCTTCACCTCGGCCGCCCTGGGCTTCTCCACCCGGATGGTCTCCCCCGACCGCTTCTTCTCGATGATGGCGAGGACCCGCTCGCGGTAGGTGTCGTGGTACTCGGAGATGTCGAGCTCGCCCGTGAGGTCCGTGATGATCTTCTTCGCGAGATCGAGCTGCTTCCCTGCCGGGGCCGCGAGGCCCGCGAGCTCCCCGAAACTCGCGGGATCGATGACCTCGTTCGCGTACCGAAGGGTGGTGAGGATGAGGGCGCCGTGGTACGCGTGGACGACCGCGGGGTACTCCTTCGTCCGCATGGTGAAGCGGCCGACCCCCGCCTCGCCGAGCTCCTGGCAGACGGTGAAGAGGAGGGCGTAGGCATCGGGCACCCCGTCGGGGACGAGGACGAAGGAGTTCTCGAAGTACACGGGGTCGAGGGAGAGGTAGTGGACGAACTTGTCGATCCGGATCCGGCTGTCGGACTCGGGGAGGGCGGCCCGGAGCTCCTCCTTCTCGAGGACGATGAACTCGTTCTTCCGCACCTCGTACCCCTTCACGGTCTCCTCCCAGGGGACCACCACGCCGTCGCGGGTGCAGACCCGCTCGTACCTGAGGGGCTGGCCGTCCTTCCGGTGGAGGAGGTGGAAGTGCACCGCGAGGTCCCGGGTCATCGGGTAGGCCTTGACCGGCACGTTCACGAGGCCGATGCTCACCGCGCCGCTCCAGATGGGCCGCGGGGTCTTCCTCTCAGCCGGCCTCGCCTCCTCGACCTTCGGTTCCGCGGTCGCGGTCCCGGCCGCGACGCCCTTCTTCTCCTTCTTCAACCGGGCCTCCCTCCTCCGGGCAGTCCCTGCCGGTGCCGGAGGATGCCCTCCCAGGGGTCCTCCTGCCGCTCGGGGACACTCCTGATATGGAAGTCACCGGGGTTTATCCCTTTGCCCACCTCCTCCCAGGAGACCGGCGCGGAGACCGTCGCCGCGGGGGTGGCGCGGGGGCTGTAGGGGGCGACCATGGTCCGGCCGTGGCTGTTCTGGCCGTAGTCGACGAAGACCTTCCCCGGGTTCGAGGGGCCGGGCGCCTCGGATGCGACGAGGGCGTCCTCCCGGGCGAGCTCGCGCCCCATCGCGTGGACGAAGCCCCGGACCTCGGCATAGGTGAGGCCCGGGACGAGGGGGACGACCATGTGGAAGCCCCGCTTCCCCGACGTCTTCACGGAGATCCGCACGCCCTGGGAGGCGAGCCGGTCCCGGACCAGGAGGGCGATCCTGGCCGCGTCGGCGGTGGTCGCCGGCGGCTCGGGGTCCAGATCAATGAAGAGGAGGTCCGGGTTCCCGGGGGTGCGGGTCGGGGCGAGGATCATGTGGATCTCCAGGGCGTCGAGGTTCGCGATCCAGAGGAGCGTGTCCAGGTTGTTGCAGACGATGAAGTGGACCGTCCGCTCCGCCGTCTCGGACCAGTGGGCGAAGGTCTCGACCCAGTCGGGGGTCCCCATCGGCGCGTCCTTCTCGTAGAAGCCCTTCGCCCCCGCCCCGTCGGGGTATCGCGTGAGGACGATGGGCCGGCCCTTGAGGAAGGGGAGCATCCGCGGGGCCATCCGGATGAAGTACCTGACCACCTCGAGCTTCCTGATCCCCGCCGCGGGGTAGAGGACCTTGTCGAGGTGCGTGAACTCCACCCGGGTGAGTGGGTCTGCCATCAGGGACACCGCCGCGGCCGGTTCATGGGGACACCGGTATTTTACATGGGGAGGGCAAATAAGCTCCCATGGACGCGGTGGTCACCGGCGGGTGCGGGTTCATCGGCTCGCACCTCGTGGACGCCCTCGTCGGGAGGGGCGAACGGGTCGCGGTCATCGACAGCCTCGCGACCGGGAGCCTCGCGAACCTCGCGGCCTCCCTCCCGACCGGCCGGTGCACCTTCCACCGGATGGACCTGAACGGGGAGGGCTGGGAGCAGGTCCTCGAGGGGGCGGGGACGGTCTACCACCTGGCCGCCGACCCCGACGTGCGCATGAGCGGGATCCGGCCCGAGCCGGTGATCCGGAACAACATCCTCGCGACGGCGCGGGTGCTCGAGGCGATGCGCCGGAGGGACGTCCCCCGCCTCGTCTTCACCTCGACCTCGACCGTGTACGGGGAGGCCTCGGTCATCCCGACCCCCGAGGACTACACCCCCCTCGAGCCCATCTCGGTCTATGCCGCGAGCAAGCTCGCCTGCGAGGCGCTCATCTCGGCCTACTGCCACTCCTATGGCATGAAGGCCTGGGTCTTCCGGTTCGCGAACATCATCGGCGAACGGTCGAACCACGGGGTCATCCGGGACTTCATCGGGAAGCTCCGCGCAGACCCCCGTTCCCTCGAGATCCTCGGGGACGGGCGGCAGGCGAAGTCCTACCTGGAGGTCCGCGAGTGCGTGCGGGCGATGCTCCACGCCGCCGAATCGGCACGCGGGACCTGCAACGTCTTCAACATCGGGTCTGAGGACTGGATCGACGTGAAAGAGATAGCGGACCTCGTGGTCGGGGCCCTCGGCCTTTCGGGGGTGGAGTACCGGTTCACCGGCGGGGACCGCGGCTGGGTGGGCGACGTCCCGAGGATGCTCCTCTCGGTGGAGAAGCTCAGGGCCCTCGGCTGGACCCCCTCGATGGGCTCGCGGGAGAGCGTCCGGGCCGCGGCCGCCGCCCTCGCGGGGGAACGCCGGTGAAGGTCCTCGTCGTCCTCGGCGACGGGATGGCCGACGAGCCCCTCGCCGAGCTCGGCGGGAAGACCCCCCTCGAGTACGCCCGCACCCCGAACTTCGACCGGGTCGCGACGGAGGGCGCCTGCGGGCTGCTCAGGACCATCCCGCCCGGTTTCGAGCCGGGGAGCGACATCGCGAACCTCTCCATCCTCGGGTACGACCCCGGGACCTATTACACGGGCCGCGGGCCCATCGAGGCGGCGAGCATGGGCGTCCCCCTCGGGGACCGGGACGTCGCCTACCGGTGCAACCTGGTCACCGTGACGGACGGGGTGATGGTGGACTTCTCGGCGGGCCACATCCCGAGCCGCGAGGGCGGCGAGCTCATCAGGTCCATGGCCGCGGGCTCCGCAGGAGGTATCGCCTACTATCCCGGCGTCTCGTACCGGAACCTGCTGGTGGTACCGGGCGGGGAAGGAGCCGTGACAACCCCGCCCCACGACATCGTCGGGCAGCCGATCGAACCGCACCTCCCGACCGGCGGGGATGCACCGGCGCTCCGGGAGGCGATGGAACGTTCGCGGGCAATCCTTCGGGACCAGCCCGTGAACCGCGAACGGGTCGCCCGTGGCGAGCGCCCCGCGACGATGATCTGGCCCTGGAGCGGGGGCAGGAAGCCGGACCTGCCCTCCTTCCGCCGCCTCCACGGCGTGTCCGGTGCGATGATATCGGCGGTGGACCTCCTGAACGGCATCGCCCGGCTCGCCGGCATGGAGGTGATCCGGGTGCCTGGCGCGACGGGGTACCTCGACACCGACTACGGGGCGAAGGCCCGGTACGCGGTGGAGGCTCTGAAGCGGTTCGACTTCCTCTACCTCCACGTCGAGGCGCCCGACGAGGCCGGCCACCTGGGGTCCGTCGGGGAGAAGGTGAAGGCCATCGAGCGGGTGGACGGGATGCTCGGCACGATCCTGGAGACCTTCGCGGGGATCGTCGCGGTCCTCCCCGACCACCCGACCCCGATCCGGGTGAAGACCCACACCCCCGACCCGGTGCCCTTTGCCGTGCTTGGCCTCGAAAAGGACGGGACCGCCCGCCTCACCGAGCGCGAGGCGGCGAAGGGGGGGTTCGGGACCCTCGCGGCGGGGGATTTCCTCCCCCTCCTCCTCGGGAAGTCACGGTGAACGGGGCCCGGCCTTTCTGCCCGGTTCCGCGAGGACCCCGAGCACCCGCTCCGATACCCCGCCGTCGGGTTTCCCGATCCCGTACCTCTCGAGGAACGCGGTGTTTTCCGGATCCGGGCTCTGGTCCAGCGGCTTCCCCTCGAGGTACGCCGCCACGAGGCCGGTGAACTCCCCGATATCGGGGCTGCAGAAGGCCCGCTTCTTCAGGAGCTCCAGCGCCTCGGGGAGGAAGGACAGGTATTTCGTCAGGACAAAAACGGGCTTTCCCGACGCGATCGCCTGGAGGAGCGTCGTCCCCGTGGGCAGGTCGATGATCACCGCTCCGGCCCTCTCCAGGTACCCGGTGAAAGTCACCTCCGCCCCGTGAGCCACGGCGAGGTTCCGGTACCCGCGCATCCGGATGAACCCCTCGAACTGCTCCTGGTCCTTCGCCGACGGGTGGAGCTTGACGACGGCAGGCTGCCGGTTCCCCAGCGCATCGATGATCGCCTTCTGGGTCGCCCAGAGTTCGTTGTCATGGACGGGATACTCGTAGCTCACGTAGAGCTCGTTCCCGTAGTATCCGGTGGTCGCGTAGAGGACCGGCCCCCCGCGAGGCTTCACCTTTCGGTTGCGGTAGAGTTCCTGGAGTTCGCAGGACCCGACGGCTTCCATGCGGCAGGGAAAGCGGTTGAGCTCGTCCTTCCCCATCGTCTCCTTCACCCCGCTCCCCCAGAGGAGGACGACGTCGGAGTTCATGAACTCGGTGTAGAGCATGACGGGCGCGCGGTGGGCGCCGTAGGCCCCGTGCTGCCAGGTGACCACCGGCACCCCGTGCGAGCGGGCGATCCCCGCGACGAGCTGCTCCCTCGCCATCTGCCGCGGCCCCGAGAGGAGCGCGAGCGGCCCGGCCGACCCGACGGCCTGCCTCACCTGTTCGACCCACCCGGGAATGCCCCCCAGGGTCTTCTCCAGCCTGAGGGCAAGGTAGGAGAAGATCGGGGGCGAGAGGTCGACCCCGCCCGAGAGGAGAAGCGGCCTCGCCTCCTCTTCCCACGAGGTATCGACGGGTACCCTTTCTCCGTCTGCAGGTTCTTCCGGGAGAAGAGGGTGGACGGAATAGCCCCTGAGCGAGAGCTCCGGAAGCATCCGGTTCCAGTCGTACCCGAAACCGAGGAGGAGGAGGGTCCTCCCGCGCCGGAGCCGGTTCATGATGGACGAGGGCAGGACCCGAAGAGCTCTCCAGAATCCGTGGAACCTGAGGGTATAGAGGACGGGATGGAGGATGGCCGAGCGGGTGAGGACATCGCGCAGCCGTCCCTGCCCCGAGGTGAGGGGCGCCGTCCCGGTGCCCTGTTTCCCGCCCTCATGATACTCGAGGGTCGTGAACCGGCACCCGCCTGCCCCGAGTTCAAGGAGAGCGGGGAACCAGTTGCACTCGTCCCCCAGGTACGCGTCGGGGTTCTGGTTGAGAGGTTCCTGGTCTTCGGGGTTGACCACGACGACGACGAGGTCGGGCCGCTCCCGCTGCGCGATTTTACCGAGGAGGTTCGCCCTGATGCTGAGATTGTCGAGGAGGAACTTCACCTGGCAGAAGTCGGCCATCGCCGGTTCGAGGTGGTGGAGCCCGACCGCGCCGTCCTTTTTCCCGGGCGACCTTCCGAGCGCCCCATCCACGGCCCTGCAGACCTGTTCGGCCTTGCGGTAATTCTCCATGCCGAGCCGGTAGATCTCCATCCGGTCGAAGCAGTCCTGGATGAGGAGGCAGGGGATCCCCCGCTTCTCGAGCTCCCACCAGGCCCCTGGCGATGCGACGAGGGGGATCCCGCCCGCGATCTTTCCCTGGTAGCGGGAGCAGTAGGCCCGCGCATCTTCCCCGCTGCCGAGGAGGACGATCACCCTGCTCCCGAAGTATGCACGGTACGACCGGACGATCTCCTCCGCGGTCCAGGACGGGCTCCGTTCTCCCGGCAGGGACTCGATGAAGCCCTTCATCCGCCCGAAGTCGTCGGAAGTGTCGATGTCGAGCCTGATGTCCGGCCCGAGGATCTCCGCGGGTGCCCCGGGTTCGCCGACGGAGATCCCGGCCGCAGGCTTCCTGAACCTGACGGTGACATGCTCCCGGTCCTCGGGCGTGAGGGAGGCCGGATCGAGAGCCGCGAGGAGGTCGGCGTTGATCACCTCGGCGCCGAGCCCGTCGGGGTACCGGTTCCTGCAGGTCGGGACATGGTTGAAGGAGTACTGCGATCCGGTCCGGATGTGGTGATCGACGACCCGGTCGATCTCCCCCCCGTCCACGAGCGGGTTGTCGGCGCAGATCCTGACGACGAGGTCCGCGCCGGTCTCCCGCGCGACCTCCCTGAACCGCGAGAGGACGTCCTCCTCCGAACCGCGGTACACGCCGATGCCGAGGGATTCCGCGAGGGTGCAGAGCGGGTCGTTTTCGGGCGCCGTGCTCGTCGCGAGGACGACCCTCCCGACGGTCTTTGCCTGTTTCACCCGCTCGATGACGTACCGGAGGAGGGGGATGCCCCCGATCTCCATCAGGGACTTCCCGGGCAGCCGCCGCGAGCCCATGCGCGCCTGGATGACGGCGACGACCTTCACGACGGGAACCTCGCTCCCCCTCTCCGCCCCCTGCCCCGGCGGGTCACCGGCCGATCATCTCCCAGGTGATCACCTGGTCCCCGGCGATGTCCACGGCCGCCACCCTGCCGACGAGGCCTTCGAGATGCTTCGGGGGTATCCCCGTGCCCGGCCGCTTGACGACGAGCATCTCCCCGGTGATCCGCGTCCCGCGGGGGATGGGGACCCGGGCGACGACGCTCCTCCGCGCCCAGGCCCGGGCCCGCTCCTCGGCGCCGACGGGGGCCTTCACGCCGCTCCCCAGGAGCCCGCGGGTGAAGGAGATCTGCCTCACCATCTCGGCGAGATCATGGTAATCGGCCGATATCGCGTGGTCGTACCCCGGCCGGGTGCGGTCGAAGGTGAAGTGCTTCTCGATGACCCGGGCCCCGAGGGCAACCGCCGCCGTGATCACCCCCGTGCTTTCGGGCATCGTCGTGTGGTCCGAGTAGCCCACCGGATATCCGGGGAACTCCTCCATGATGGCCTTCATCATGTTCAGGTTCACGTCCTCCGGCCGCGTGGGGTAGCTCGTGATGCAGTGGAGGAGGGCGATCCGGTCGTTCCCCTCCCCCTCGATGGCGGTCACCGCCTCGCGGATCTCGTCCATGGTCGAGGCCCCCGTGGAGAGGATGACGGGCTTCGCCATCCGCGCGATGTGCCGGATCAGGGGGAGGTGGGTGATGTCCATGGAGCTGATCTTCTCGAGGGGGAGGCCGAGCGCGTCGAGCATGTCGGCCGAGCTCTCGTCCGAGGGCGTCGAGAAGAGGACTATCCCCTCCTCGTCTGCGATCCGCTTCAGGGCGCGGTACTGGGCCTCGACGAGCTGGGGGGTCTGTGCAAACTCCTCGAACTGGGTGGCCCCCGGGCACCCCTCGATGTCCCAGAACTTGGGCGCGTCCCTCGTCACGAGCCGCTCGGGGACGAAGGTCTGGAACTTGATGGCATCGGCGCCCGCCCCTGCCGCGGCCCTGACCATCTCCTCCGCCCGGGCGAAGTCCCCCTCGTAGTTGCAGCCTGCCTCGGCGATGAGGAAGACGTGGTCTTCCCCCGCGAAGAGCGCCCTGATCCGCTCGTCGGCGGACGTCATCAGGCACCCCCCGCGGCCTTCGCCCCGTAGTCCGGCTGGGATTCGGTGAGGACCCGGAGGCTGTCCCCGCCGCAGTTGAAGAGGAGGTCGATCACCGACATCTCGGGGACGAAGTCGCCGCCCTGGACCTGGGGGTACACGGGGTGGCGGTAGTCGTGGAAGTGCACCGCGATGCCCTCGGCCTCCCAGGGGACGGGGTCCAGGTAGTCCTTCCCCGACGGGCCAGAGAGGTAGGAGTCGGCCCCGAGCTCGCGGCAGATGGCGAGGAGGCGCTCGTCCTTCGTGCCCTTCACCCCGAGCTCGGAGGAGAGGAGGATCCTCGTCCCGATGCCGAGGGACTCCAGGAGGAACCTGAGGGGATCCATGAGCACCGCCTGGAGGCGGGCATGGTCCCCCGCGTAGAACTCCTCGAAGAACGCCGAGTACTCCCCGAAGAAGGGGGCGTTCCCGTACGAGTAGCCGATGCTCCGCCAGTGCCTGGCCTGCCAGCGCCTGCCCTGGTCCACCTCGACCTGGTTGATGGGCTGCCCGAACCGGCCGCTGGAACGTACGGGGACCGTGAGCCACATCCAGCCCTCCCTGGTCCTGATCCGGTTCCGGTTGACGAAGTAATTCCGGGAGTAAGCGGCGTCGTCGAGGATCACGAAGGTGTCGCACCGGTGGATCTTGTCGAAGTACCCGAGCCAGGGAAGGTACATGGGCTGGTGGATCCCGACCATCATAGGGAGCCCCGCACGGCCGCCGCCACCTGGTGGATGTCCTCGTCGGTCACGAGCCCGTGGATCGGGAGGCAGACCTGCCGCGAGAGGATCGCCTCGCTCGTCGGGAAATCCCCCTCGCGGAACCCGAACAGCCGCCGGTAATACGGCTGGAGGTGGCAGGTCGGCCAGTAAACCGCCTCGAGCTCCAGCTGGAACTTCTCAGAGGCCCGCTGCTTCAGGCGGGGCAGGTGGACGGTCTCCCCTGCCTGGACCGGGAACTTGTACCAGGCGGGGACCGATCCCTTCGGGAGCGGGAAGCAGGAGAACCCGTCGAGCTCGCCGACCAGGGCCCGGTAGGCCTTCGCCACCTCCCTCCTCCGCCGGAGCTGGAAGTCCAGGTCCTCCAGCTGGCCGATGCCGAGCGCCGCCCGGATCTCGTCCATGAACCAGTCGTTCCCGACGTTCACGATCTCGCTCGTGCCCTTCCCGCTCGCGCCATGGAGCCGGGCGCTCCGCGCAAAGGCGTCCAGCTCGTCTGACCCCGTGAGGATCATCCCGCCGGTCCCCGTCGTCATGACCTTCGTCGGGTAGAAGGAGAAGCAGCCGGCGAGCCCGAAGGTCCCCGCCATCCTCCCGCCGAGGGTCGCCCCCACCGCGTGGGCGCAGTCCTCGATGAGCGCGACCCCCGATTCGTCGCAGAGTTTCCGGATCGCGAGGATGTCCTCGCAGACGACCCCCGCGATGTGGACCGCGATGACCGCGCGGGTCGCGGGCCCGATCTTCTCCTGGACCTCGTCGATGCCGAGGTTGTACGACCCCTCCTTCACCTCGGCAAGGACGGGTTTCCCGCCGGCGAAGATGACCGAGTTCGGGGTCGCGATGAAGGTGTTCACGGGTACGATCACCTCGCCCCCGCGGAGGTCGAGGGAGCGGAGGGTGATCTCGAGGGCCGTCGTGCAGGAGTTCACGGAGACGGCGTGCCGCGCGCCGCAGGTGCGGGCAAAGGCCGCCTCGAAGGCCGCGGTGTTCTCGCCGTTCATCAGCCTGCCCGACTCGAGGATCTTCGCGATCCTCCCGAGGATCTTCTCCCTGTCCCTGAAATAAGGCCTAGCGACCTGTACCATGCAGTTCAGCCTCCCGGATCGCGGTGTATCTCCTGAGGGATTCGTCGAGCGGGGTCAGGCGGACCTCGGGAAAGGCCCTCCCGAACTTCTCCATCGAGACGAACCGCCGGACCCTGCGGGGAGCGGGCGGGCCCCGCCGCTCGACCGGCACCTCCGCGCCCCGCATCTCCCCGACGATGGCCCGGATCCGGTTCGCGAGGTCGAGGATGCTCACGGGCCGGCCGGACCCGATGTTGAAGACCTGGCGGGACGCCCTCGGGTCCATGGTCACGGCCGCGAGGACCCCTGCCACGTCCGCGACATCGATGAAGTCCAGTTCCTGGCTCCCGTCCCCGTCGATCCTGACGGGGTCGCCCCTGAGGGCGTTCGTCACGAAGTGGAAGACCACCTCCTCGCGGCCGGTCCCCGCCCCCTGCCCGAAGATGTTCGCGAACCGGAGGATCGTGTAGTCGAGACCCGAACCGGCGAGCTCCAGCTCCGAGACGGCCTTGGTGAGCCCGTACAGCTCCTCGGGGGCGACCGGCATCTCCTCGCCGAAGGGGGGCTCGGCCCGCCCGCCGTACACCCAGTACGTGGAGGCGAGGACGAACCGCGGGACGCGGTATGCGAGCGCGGCGCGGATGAGCCGGTGGGTCCCGAGGACGTTCACCTCGACGGCCTCGGAGGGACTGTCCGCGCAGGAGTCCGCCCCCTTCACGGCGGCGAGGTGGAGGATCGCGTCGCATCCCCCGACCGCCGACGGGTCCCAGTCGGGGGAGACGAGGTCGCCCGCCACGAACCGGACCGACGGAGGGAGCTTCCCCGCGGGCGGCCGCCTCCCGAGGGCGACCACCTCCCAGCCGCGGGGGAGCGCGCCGAGGAGGGCGCCCCCGAGGTACCCGCTCCCGCCGGTCAGGAAGATCCTTGCCATAGCGACTTCACCGCCTCCGCGATCCTCTGGCAGCCGAGCCCGTCCCCGATCCCCTTCATCCGGTCCGAGAGGGCCTGCCGCTCCTCCCTCGACCCGAGCAGCCTCCCGACCGCCCGGGCGATCTCCGCCCCGGGCAGGGTGGGGCCGATGCCCAGGTTCACGCCGGCCCCCAGCGCCGCGAACCGCTCCGCGACCGCGAGGTGGCGCTCGTGGTGGGAGACGATGATCGAGGGGACCCCGAAGATGGCGAGCTCGTAGAGGGTGTTCCCCGCGGCCGTGACGGCGAGGTCTGACCGGTCCATGATCTCCCCCATCTCCCGCGGGGTGACCCCCCAGGCGAACGAGTACGTGTTCCCCGACTCCTTCCCGATGGCCTTCAGTTCCCGCCGGTGGGCGTCCGTGACGGCGCTCCCGACGACGACCACGATCTCCTGGGGGAGGTCGAGGAGCTCGAGGGCGCGGAGGATCTTCGCGGTGAGGCCAAAGGGGTCGCTCCCGCCCTGGTTCACGAAGATCGTCCCCGCGACCTCGGGGACCGGCCGGCGGCGGGACCAGTAGCCGTGGAACTCCTCCCCCATGGGCATGAACCGCGGCCCGAGGAGGAACCGGGTGCCCGAGCCCCCGTACCGGCGGTAGAGGGACTCGTCCTGGAGGACGCTGAAGTTCACCATGAGGTCAGCGGGGACCGGCGTGGGGCCGGCATCGTCGAGGATGGCGAGGACGGTGGCCCCTTTTCTCCTGAGGGCACGGTAGAAGGAATCGTCCCGCCCGAGCAGGCTGCAGACGATGAGCCTCGCCCCCGCCTCCCCCGCGGTCTCCGTGACCCACGCCGCTTCCTCTCCCTGGGACATCCCCGCGGGCACGATCCGGCACGGGTACCCCTTCTCCCCGATGGCTCTCGTGGCCGGCCCGAACCCGTTCACGAGGAAGAGGGAGCCCGAGGAGAGGGTCCGGCCGAAGGACTCCGCGAGGGTCAGGCACTCCATGAGGTGCCCGGTCCCGACCCCGACGGAGGCATCGGCCCGGAAGCAGGTGGTGATCATGGGATCAGGCCCGGTGGTCCCTCACGATGACGAAGGCCTCGGCGGCGGGGAACCCCGACTCCGTGCCCCGCTTCCTCGCCACGGTGGCGAGCCCCTCGTCGGACCTGGGATGGGGGAAGGGGCGCGCCTCGGTCCGGTAGCAGCGGAAGGCCTCGAGCTTCTTCTCCAGGAAGTCCGCGATGTTCACGTAGCAGTTCGGGAGGAAGGCATACTCGGGGAACGGGGGTGCCTGGTCGGTCGAGGAGGGGACCTCGTACGAGAGGACCCGGCGGACCCCCGGGCTCGCGTGGGGCCGGAGGGCGATCATCGCCGCCTGGAAGACGGCGCGGTGGTCCTGGTTGATGTCGCCCCGGTGGGGGACATAGACGACCTCCGGGCCGGTTTTCTCCAGCTGCTTCTCGAGCCCGATCAGGACCTCCTGGAGGCACCCGTCGAGCCGTTCATCGGGAAGGTCGAGGAACGTCGTCTTCCGGTAGCCGAGCACCTTCCTCGCCGAGTTCGCGCACGCGACCTCGACCCGGTTCTTCTTCTCGTCGAACCGGTGCCCGTAGACCCGGTGCGCGACGATGCAGACGGTGACGTCGTCGCCGTCAGCCACGTGGCGGGCAATCGTGCCCCCGGCCCCGAGCACCTCGTCGTCCATGTGGGGGGCGATGACGAGCACCTTCATGGCGAGGGCTCCTGCTTCCCGAGGGTGGCGAGGTCGAGCTCCTGCCCCTGGTACAGCCCGATGGTCATCTCCCGATCCCCGATGTGTATCTTCTTCTCGTACATGACTCCCGTATCGTGGCAGTCGCAGCAGACCTGGTTCATGAAGAGATCGCCCCTGAGGAGGGATGCACGCAGCTCGTTGAATCTCTTCCCATGCCAGATGGCATGGATGCTCTCGCGGTTCACGTCGCCGAGCGGGTTCCTGTCGTCGTAGTCGCAGATGCACTGCGGCACGAGGCCGTTCCAGCCGATGACGATCCTCCGCCACGGCTCCAGGCAGGCGTAGTTCCGGTCCCGGGGGAACTTCGCCGCGGTCGCCCGCCCCTGGTCGGCGATGATGTACACCTTGTCCGCGACCTTCTCCCAGAAGCCGAAGTACTCGGACGGGTTGTCCCGGATAGCGCCGTAGATGGTCTGGACCCGGATGAGGGGTTTTGTCCGGCCCCGCTCGTCCCGGATCTCCTTCAGGGCCGTGACCTTCTCCACGATCCCCTTGTAGGTCGACGGGGACCGGATCCGTTCGTAGGTCGCCCCCGTGCCGTCAACGGAGATGCTGATCCAGTCCAGGCCCGCGTCGACGAGCGCCGCGGAGATCTCCCTGGTGAGCCGCTCGCCGTTCGTGAGGAACGCCACGTCCCGGATGCCCTTCTCCTTCGCGTACCGGACCATGGCGGCGATGTCGGGGTTGAGGAGGGGTTCCCCCCTCCAGGAGAGCTTCACCGAGTAGAGGCCCCTCTCCGCGCACTCGTCGATGATCTTCCTGAAGAGGCCGAAGTCCATGAGCCCCTGGAGGAGGTCCGCGGGCATCTGCCGGCGCCTGCACATCGGGCAGCTCATCTGGCAGCTCACCGCGGTCTCGATGTCGGCGTGGGTGGGAAACCCGACGACGTGGTGGAGCCGCGGCGCGAGGTTCCACTTGATCCGGTCCACGAGGTGGGGGACCAGGTTCCCCCGCTTCAGCTCGTACGCCATGGCCCCGAGCCGGCCGGTGACCCGGTTATAGTCCCGCTCGCGGTTCGAGGATATCGACGGAAAAAGGGTGTTCATCCCCGGTTCATCCCCCTGCCGGGAGCCCGCGGGGAGCGGGGCCGTTCCCCGTGGCCCCCGCCGCCGTGCGTGGCCGTGCCCGGTCCTGCATCCGGCTCATCAGGCCTGGCCGGTCGCCTTCAGCCATGCCAGGTACTTCCTGATCCCTTCCTCGAGGGGCGTCGTGGCCTCCCAGCCGAGCTCCTTCTTCGCCTTCTCGGAGGAGACCTTCCTGCCCCGGAAGTCCCCCGGCCTCGAGGGGACGTACCTGATGCCGACCTTCCCGATGATCTTCATCACCGCCTCGGCCACCTCCTTCACCGTGACGGGCCGCTGGCCGTCGAGGTTGTAGATCTTGTTCTCGGCGACCTTCTGGAGGGCGGCCACGTTCCCCGCGGCGAGGTCCTCGACGTAGATGAACTGCCGGAACTGGCCGCCGTCGCCCGCGATGGTGAGTTCCTCGCCCTTCAGGGCCTTATCGACGAAGATCGGGACGATGGCCCCCGGCCTCGCCCTCGGGCCGTAGGGGATGCCGTACCGGAGGATGGTGTACTTCACGCCGTAGAGGTCCCCGTAGTTCTGGCAGTAGAACTCCGAGGCGAGCTTGGTCGACGAGTAGAGGTGGGCGGGCGTCCTGATCGGCGTCGTCTCGTCCACGGACTCGGAGTCGGTGGTCTGGTAGACCCAGTCCGTGCTCCCGTAGATGACCCGCCCGACCCCCATCTTCCTCGCCGCCTCGAGGACGTTCAGGGTGCCCGAGGTGTTCACCCGCTCGGAGTAGTGCGGGTGCTCGAAGACGTCCTTCACGTCGGCGATGGCCGCGAGGTGGTAGACGACGTCCACGCCCTGCATCGCCCGCTCGAGCTCGTCCAGGTTCAGGATGCTCCCGTAGAAGTGCTTGACCGACTTCCAGTACCTGGGCTGCACGAAGTCGAAGATGACCACGTCCTCGCCCTTCGCGAGGAGCTGGTCGATGATGTGGGACCCGATGAACCCCGAGCCGCCGGTGACGAGGATCGTCATGCGAGCACCTTCCTCAACGCGTCTGTCACGTACCTTGCCTCCTCATCCTTCATGGTCGCGTACACGGGGAGGCAGACATGCCTCCGGCAGAGGTCCTCTGCCACGGGGAACTGCCCCTCGCCCGGGCCCCCGCCCTCCTTGAAGACGGGCTGGAGGTGGCAGGGGAGTTCGTACACCTCCCCCGACAGGCTCACGCCGTGCTTCTCCCTGAGCTCCTTCTTCACCGCCGCCCGGTCCTTCCCGTCCGCGAGGAGCGCACAGTACTTGTAGTAGTTGGACTCCCCCGAGGGGTCGACGGGGATGGGGGTGATGTCCGGGATGCCCGCGAGCTCCCTGTCGTAAATGGCGGCGATCCGCCGCCGTGCCGCGATGAACTCCCCGAGCCTCCTGAACTGGGAGAGGCCGATGGCGGCATGGATCTCGCTCATCCGCCAGTTGTAGCCCATGCCGGTGTGGATGTTGCCGAGGAAGCCCGCCTTCCCCTGGTCCCTCAGGACGAGCGCCTGGTCATAGAGCTTCTTATCGTCGGTCGTGATCATGCCCCCCTCGCCGCTCGTCATCACCTTCGTGGGGTAGAAGGAGAAGGCCCCCGCGACGCCGAAGGACCCCGCCTTCCTCCCCCCGAGGGTGCTCCCGTGGGCGTGGGCGGCGTCCTCGACGAGGAAGAGGCCGCGGTCCCCGCAGATCTCGCGGATCTCCCGCACCTGGGGGGCGACGGCCCCGCCGATGTGGACCAGGATGACCCCCTTCGTGGTCCGGTCGATGGCCCGGTCCACGGCCGCGGGGTCCATGTCGAGGTTCGGGCTCGCGTCCACGAACCTGACCCGTCCGCCCGCGTGGATGACCGAGGCGGGAGTGGCAAAGAAGGTGTTCGTCGGGACGATGACCGTCGCGTCCTTCACCCCGAGGGAGCGGAGGATGATCTCGAGGGCCGAGGTCCCGCTGTTCACGCAGACGGCATGGGCCGTGCCGGTGAACTCCGCGAAGCGCTCCTCGAACTCCTTCCCGTACTTCCCGAGGGTGAGCTGGCCGCTCGCGAGGATTCCCTCGATCTGCTGTGCAAGATCCCGCCGGTCCTCCGGTGGAAAGTAGATCTTCGCCGCGGGGATATTCATGTGGAACCTTGTACCAGTGTTCGCCCGTGGACGTTATATCGTTTTCAGCCGGGAAGGCTCCCGCGCCTCACACGAGCGGCCCCCACCAGGCCTCGTTCGCGCGGTACCAGGCCACGGTGTCCTCCATGCCTTTTTCGAAGGAGCGGGCAGGCCGCCAGCCGAGCTTCCGGACCTTCGCCGTGGTGATGGAGTACCGGAGGTCGTGCCCCGGCCGGTCCGCGACGAAGCTGATGAGGCTCTCGGGCCTCCCCGTCAGGGAGAGGACCAGGCGTGCAACGTCGATGTTCCGGTGCTCCTCACCCGACGCGATGTTGTACACCTGGCCGGCCCGCCCCTTCCGCAGCACGGTGTCGATGCCGGAGCAGTTGTCCTCGACGTAGAGCCAGTCCCGGATATTCTCACCCTTCCCGTAGATGGGGAGGGGTTCGCCCCGGAGGGCCCTGATGACGATGACGGGGATGAGCTTCTCGGGGTACTGGTACGGGCCGTAGTTGTTGGACGAGCGGGTTATCCGGACCGGGAGGCCGTAGGTCTTGAAGTAGGCGAGGGCGAGGTGGTCGGCGCCCGCCTTGCTCGCCGAGTAGGGCGAGGAGGGGTCGGCGGGATCGGCCTCGGTGAAGGATCCGGTCTTCCGGCTCCCGTACACTTCATCGGTGCTCACCTGGAGGTAGGACCCGACCCCCTCCCTCCTCGCGTACTCGAGGAGGACGAAGGTCCCGATCACGTCGGTCTTGACAAAGACGCCCGCGTCGGCGATGGACCGGTCGACATGGGTCTCGGCCGCGAAGTTCACGATGGCGTCGCAGGACCCGACCCGCTCGACATGGCGGGGCTCGGTGATGTCCCCCGCGAGGAAGGTGATACGGTCCATCGTGCCCTCGAGGTTCTCGAGCCGGCCCGCGTAGGTGAGCTTGTCGAGGACCACCACCTCGTCGCGGGGGTGGTGCGCGAGCAGGTAGCGGACGAAGTTGCTCCCGATGAAACCGGCCCCGCCGGTGACGAGGATGCGCATGGGTCACCCGTGCCTGAGGCCGGGGGTGAGGACCCACCGGTACGGGACCTCCCCCGAGTCGGGGGGGAGCCGGTATTCGTCGGGCTGTTCGCGCCGGTAGGGCTTGTCGGGGATGTTGATCACGAAGGCCTCCCCGGGCGAGACGCACTTCCAGCCATGGTGCACGCCCGGCGGGATGGAGACGAGGAGGGGGTTGCCCTCCCCGAGGCGGTACTCGTCCACCTCGCCCCGGGTCGGCGAGCCGTCGCGGGGGTCGTGGAGGACGAGCTGGATCTCGCCCTTTATGCAGCAGACCACGTCCGTCTGGCGCCGGTGGAGGTGCCAGGCCTTCACCACCCCGGGGTACGTCGTGGTGAGGTAGACCTGCCCGAACCCCGCGAACATCGGGTCGTCTGCCCTGAGGATCTCCATGAGCCTCCCGCGCTCGTCGCAGATGGCCTTCAGGGCCTTCGTCGCGACCCCCGCGATCACAGTCTCACCTCCGAGCTGTCGCCGAGCACGTACTGGCGGGCGGGGGAGGCCTCGCCGTCCCTCCCGATCCTCACGTCCCTCCCGATCAGGCTCCTCGCGATCCGCTCCCCGTTCACGATCTGCGTCCCCTCCATGACGATGGAGTCCTCGATGCCGGTGTTCACGACGGTCGCCCGGTTGCCGATGCTCGTGTACGGGCCGATGGTGCTCCCCGAGATGGTGCAGTCGTCCCCGATGATGACCGGGCCCCGGATGACCGAGCCCTCCTTCACCGCCGTGTTCCTGCCGACGGAGACCCTCCCCTCGATGGTGGAGCCCTCGACGGTGCCCGAGACCGCCGGCTCCACCATGTCGAGGATGAGCCGGTTCGCCTCCAGGATGTCCTCGGTCTTCCCCGTGTCCTTCCACCAGCCGCTCACCATGCGGTACCGCACCTCGTACCCGTTCTGGATGAGCCAGTGGAGGGCGTCCGTGATCTCGAGCTCGCCCCGCCAGGACGGCTCGATGTGGTCGATGGCCTCGAAGATGGCGGGGGTCAGGCCGTAGATCCCGACGATGGAGAGGTTACTCGGCGGCACCTTCGGCTTCTCCACGAGCCGGATGATGACCTTCTTCTGCTCGTCCACGAGGGCGACCCCGTACTGGGTGGGGTCCTTCACCTCGGTGAGGAGGAGGCTCGCGTCCGCGCCCGAGCGGGCGAAGTCGCGGATGAAGTCGGCGCTCCCGTCCCTGAGGAGGTTGTCCCCGAGGTACATGATGAACGGGTCATCGCCGAGGAAGGGCTTCGCGATCTTCACGGCATGGGCGAGCCCCCTCGGGGCGTCCTGCTCGATGAACTCGATCCGGGCGTCCCAGGGGACGGCGTTCACCGCCTCCTTCACCTGCTCGCGGTTCGGGCCGACGATGATGCCGATCTCGCGGATCCCCGCGCCGATGAGGTCCTCTATCCCGTAGAAGAGGATGGGCTTGTTCGCGACCGGGATGAGCTGCTTCTGCTGGGAATAGGTGAGGGGACGCAGGCGTGTCCCGTGCCCCCCCGAGAGGATCAGGCCCTTCATCCAGTATGATCTCTTTCGCGCCCTCCTTAAATAGTTCCCACGGGCGCCAGCGGGAAGACGGCTAAAAGATGGACTTGATCCGCATGAACGCGACCCTGCACCGGAAGACCGAGTACTTCAGCCGGTTCCGCCGGAAGATCTCCGGGTGGGCGGCCTTCCACCGCCCGATGATCATGACCCCCTCCCTGAGGAGCGAGTCGGGGGTGAGGAAGGTGTTGCTCCCCTTGTGGACCCGGTACTGGAGGAGGGGCTCGTCCACCACCGCCGGTTTCTCCTTCCAGAGGATCCGGAGGAGCAGGTCATAGTCCTCGGAGATGCGCAGGTCCGGGGAGAACCCCCCGATCTCGAGGAAGAGGGCCCGCTCTACCATCACCGAGGAGATCGCGACGAGCGGGTCGAAGAGGACCTTCTCGAACCAGTCGACCCCGTCCCCCTTCGGGAACCGCCTCACCCGGGGGGAGCGGACCCGTCCCTCGCCGTCGATGAGGGCCGTGTTCGTGAAGCTGATGCGCGAACCCGAGCCGGTGAGGGCCTCCACCTGGCGGGAGACCTTGTCGGGGAGCCAGAGATCGTCCTGGTCGATGAAGGCGACCCAGGCCCCCTTCGCCCGCTCCACCCCCAGGTTCCTCGCCCTGCTGACGCCCCCGTTCGGGACATGGAGGACGAGGAGCCTTCCGCCGAACCGCTCCCGCCACCCGTCCAGGATGGCGGCGCTCCCGTCCGTCGAACCGTCGTCGACCGCGACCACCTCGAGGGCCGGGTAGGTCTGCCCGAGGAGGCTCTCCAGGGTCTGCGCGAGGTACCTCTCGCCGTTGTAGACGGGGAGGACCGCGCTCACGAGCGGCCGGCCGGCGTCGGGCGGGGGCGCTTCGGGGGTCATCCGGGTTCCTTCAGCCCCTGCCCGACCTCGCGGATCACCCGATCGACCTGCTCGTCGGTGATGTCGGGGAACAGCGGCAGGGAGAGGATCTCCTTATAGACCTGCTCGGTCGCGGGGAGGACGAGCCCCTCCTCGTGGAAGTAGGAGAACAGGTGGCTCGGGATGTAGTGGACGCCCGACCCCACGCCCCTCGCCGCGAGGTGGTCCATCAGCTCGTTCCGGCGGGACCGCACCTTCACCATGTAGGCGAAGAGGCCAATCCCGTCGTAGCCGCGGTTCTCCAGGAGCTCGATCCCGTCGAGGTCCCCGAAGGCCTCGTCGTACCGGCGCGCCACCTCGACCTTCCGCCGGTTCATCGCCTCGAACTTCCGGATCTGGACGAGCCCGATCGCGGCGTTGATGTTACTCATGTGGTACCGGTACCCCCGGGTCACCACGTCGTAGAACCAGCTCCGCTCGTTCCGGTACCGGCTCCAGGTGTCCTTGTCGATCCCGAGGATCCGCTTCTGCTGGATGCGCTCGAGGAGCCCTCCGTCCCTGAAGACCACGGCGCCCCCTTCCCCGCAGGTGATGTTCTTGATGGGGTCGAAGCTGAAGCAGGCCATCTCCCCGAAGGACCCGATCCGCTTCCCCCGGTACGAGGACCCGAAGGCATGGGCCGCGTCCTCGACCAGGTGGAGGCCGCGGTCGGCGGCGAGGTCGGCGAGGGCGTCCATGTCGCAGGGGATGCCCCGGTAGTGGACGGGGAGGATGGCCTTCGTCCTCGGGGTGACCCTCGACCTGGCGTCCTCCACGTCGATGTTTAAGTCCTCCGTCCCGATGTCGCAGAAGACCGGGCGCGCCCCCGTCGCCGCTACCGCCTGGGCAGAGGCGACGAAGGTGAGGGAGGGGAGGATCACCTCGTCCCCGGGCCCGATCCCGAGGGCGTCCAGGGCGAGGTGGAGGGCGGTCGTCCCGGTGTTCGTGCAGACGACCTGGGGGGCGCCGAGGAACCCGGCGAGCGCCTTCTCGAACTCCAGCACGTCCGCCCCGAGGCCGAGCCAGCCGGAGAGGAAGACCTTCCGCACCGCCGCGAGTTCTTCCTCCCCGAGAGAGGGGCGGGATACCGGGATCGGTTCCATATATCGATGTTGGCCCGCGGGAGATATGAATTGTCTCAACGGGGATCCATCGGATCGGGCCCGGATCGACCGGCAACGGGACCACGGGTTTCGAACTCCCGCCCTTCCCGGGCCCGGCTACTTATACTGATTTATACCATGCTGACGGATCAAGGAATAAGGGCGAACCGCACCGGAGGAAGACGCGTTGAAACAAGGCGTCCGGGATCTCATGGAGGGGGCGTACGGGAGGATCCTGCGGGCCCTGGCCCCGAACCGGTACCAGCGGTATTCCCTGAAGAGGACGGCGTCACGGTACGACATGCGCAGCGAGCCCTCCGAGGACTACTACGCCGGCATCTACCTCCACTTCATCCGCGAGGACCTGGGCGCCAGGTTCGGCGGCCGGAAGGTGAAGGTCCTTGACGTCGGTTGCGGCCAGGGGCGCCTCTCCATCCCCCTCGCCAGGGACGGGCACACCGTCACCGGGCTGGACATCTCCGGCGATGCCATCGGGAAGGCCCGTGCCTATGCCGCGGCCGAGGGGGCCGAAATCCGGTGGGTGACCGGCGATCTCCCTGCGCTGAAGGCAGCCCTGCCGGATGAGCTCTTCGACTGTATTCTCTGCACCGAAGTCCTCTACATGGTCGAGGATCCGGACGGGTTCGTCAGGGAACTCAAGGGATGGTTACGGGAGGGCGGCCTCCTGATCCTGTCACTGAGGACCCGCGCCTATTACCTGCTCGCGGCCGTTCAGCGGGGAGACTGGCACACGGCCTCCCTGGTGGCGCGGGAACTCTCGGGGAGACTGGACGGCATGCTCCTCCACTGGCACACGGGGGCGAGCACGGACGCCATGCTCGCCCGACTGGGCCTGCGATCTCTCAGGCACCGGGGCATAGGGATCCTCTCGGGCATCCCTGGCGACCCGTTCGCGGCGGTCTGCGTCCCGTCGTCCCTCGATCCGGAGGGGCGCGAGGCCCTCAGGAGCCTCGAAATCCAGCTCGCCGGCGACTATGCCGAGATCGGCCGCTACCTCTACGTCGCCGCCGAGGCAACCCCGGGCAAGGGAGCCTGACCCGATGGCAAGGCTCGAGATCCTCGATTACGCCGCGGCGGTCGCGGATCGCACCCGTTCCCCGGCCGACGGTGGGGTTGCCGACGGCGAATGGATGTTCCTGGGGGATGACTACGGGAAGCTGAAGGAGCTCCGCGGCCGTTTCCGGGACCGGCTCAGGGAGCGGGACATCAGCGGGGAGTTCCATGCCGCGGCGAGGGAACTCAGGGCCCCCTTCGTCGAATACGTCTCCTCGTACGGGGGGGATCACCGCGGCTCCCGCCTCTGCTCCGGTTTTTACGAACGGGTCCCGTTCCAGTCCCGCGTCTTCCAGGACCTGTGCTACCTCGCGGCCGCGGGGAAGGTCATCGGGGAGAGCACCGCGGGCTCTCTCCTCGTCGTCTGCCAGGACGGGGCCGTGGCGCGGGACCTCGCCGCCACCCTCGGGGTGAATCCAGCCCACGCGATCAGGGCCCGCAACGAGGGATCGGATCCCCTTCCCCTCGGGCGGTGGCGCCTCTGGGGGATAGCGGCTCACCGGGTCATCCCCCGGGCGACCTTCCATGCCCTCACCCTCGGGCTCCGCCACGCCGCCGCACGCTGGTTCCTGTGGCGCAACGGCATTCCCCGCCGTGATCTCGGGGGTATCCTGGTCCACACCTGGGCGTCGGGGTCCACCTGTTCGGCGGAGGGATACCGCGAGCTCTACTACGCGGACCTCCAGGAACGGCTGGTCGAAAAGGGGCACCCGTGCACCCTCCTCCCCCATCTCCCGCTCGGGAGGCATCTCTCCCCCCTGGCATATCTCGGCTGCCTCGCCGCCCTGAAGCGATCGGGGAGACCGTTCCTCGCCGAGGAATACTTCCTGGGGTTCGGGGCGATCCTCTCCGCATGGTGGCGGAGCATCCTGAACCGGCCCGCCCCCGAGGTGCACCGGATCCAGGGCATCTCCTTCGGCGGCTGCGTGTACCGGCAGGACCTGGAGGACTGGACCGGCCTCTCGATCTTCTACCCCCTCGTGGTCCGGTCCCTCGCGAGAGCGCTGAAGGAGCACGGGGTCTCCCCCGATATCCTCGTCCTCCTCCACGAGAACTACAGCTGGGAGAAGGCCTTTCTCCATGCCCTGCGGACCTGGCACCCCGCGACGACCGTCATCGGCTACCTCCACACGAGCGTCTCGGAGTTCTTCCTCATGCACCAGCTCCCCGCATCCTCCCCCGACCTCGCGTACCTCCCCGATATCGTCAACACGAACGGGCCGGTGGCCTCGCAGCTCCTGGCGGGCTGGAATTACCCGAAGGAGCGGCTGGTCACGGCGGGCGCCCTGCGGTACGCCTCACTCGCGAAGGTCGGGGCAGGGCCGGCCCGGTCCAACGGGGGAGAAAAGGGGACAGTCCTCGTCGCCCTCCCCATCGATCCCGACGAGGCGGCCGAGCTCCTCGAGATGGCGCACGAGGCCCTCGCCAAGGATCCGTCCTTAACCCTCGCCTGCAAGCTCCACCCGTTCCTCCCAATCGAACGGCTGGAGCGGCTGGTGGGGCCGGAGGTCCTCGGCCGGATCCGGGTCACGACCGATCCGCTCGGCGCCCTCCTTCCCGCGACGGCCGTCCTCGTGTACTCGACCTCCTCGAGCTGCATGGACGCCCTCGCCGTCGGGGTGCCGGTCCTCAAGATCGTCTCCGGCCGGAGGCTCGACATCGACCCCGTCGCGGCATACCGCGGCCAGACCCCGTACATCCGGGCGGCGCGGACCGCCGACGAGATCGCCTCCGGGGTCCGCGGCCTCATCGGGAGGCGGTTCTCTCCCGAAGAGCGCGACCGGCTCCGCGGGATCATGGCGGGGTTCTTCGCGCCGGTCACCGATGCGACGTACGACGCCTTCGCCGTGCGAAAGGACGGGGCCCGCCGAAGCTGACCCCCTCCCCCGATCCGGTGAACCGGGAGGACGTCCCCTCAGGCCCGGGAGACCCCGAATTATCCCCCCAAAGGCGTCAGGAAGGCATCAGCACCTTTATTCCCGACCATAGCAAACCCTGATCTCCAATGGGCACTGTGGAGACCGAGGTGCACCGGCACAGCCTCCTGATGCTCGGCTCGTCCGCGGGGATGACCTTCATCGGGGTCCTCGCGACGATGTTCTATGCCCACTGGCTCGGGGCCGAGGTCCTCGGGGCCTACTTCCTCTTCCTCTCGACCTACAACCTCCTCGCCCTCCTCTCTGACCTCGGGTTCAATGCCGCGGCGCTGAAGCGGATCAGCGAAGGGGTCCGGCCCGACGCCTTCTTCACCCTCTCCCTCGTCATCAGGTTCGTGCTGCTCTTCGGGGTCGTGAGCCTCCTCATGGTGGCCTTCCGGTACCGGTTCGTGGACCTGAACAACGCCGGCCTCTTCTGGCCCCTCATCGTGGTCTTCGGGATCGGCACCCTCTCCTCGTGCCTCTCCACCGCCATCGGGGGGGCGAACCGGCTCGGCCTCTCGGCGTCCATGAGCATCCTGGACAACGTCACCCGGATCGCCGTGCAGTTCGCGCTGGTCCTCCTCGGCTTCCGGGTCTTCGGACTCGTGGGCGGGGTCGCCGCGGGGCTCCTCGTCGAGATCGTGATCGCCCTCCGTTACATCGACTTCCGAATCGTGCGGGTCAGGCTCGAGCAGCTCAGGAGCATGGTGAACTACTCGGTCTGGGCCTTCCTCGCCGCCTCGGGGGTCGCGGTCATGGACAACGCAAACGTCATCCTCATCGGGTACTTCATGGAGTCCTCCGACGTCGGGATCTTCGGCATCTGCTGGACCTTCTCCTTCTTCGCGCTCTTCGTCTCGACCGCGCTCTCGAACACCCTCTGGGTAAAGGTCAGCCGGTGGGGCGCCACGGGGGACAGGGACGCCATCGCCCTCTCGCTCTCCCGCTCCTGCTCCTACGCCCTCCTCTTCGCCATCCCCATCCTCGCCGGCGGGGTCATCCTCGGCCGCGACCTCCTCTACTACCTCTACTCGGCGAGCTTCGCCGCGGGCTTCGGCGTGCTCGTCATCCTCCTCCTCGCCCGAACGATGCAGTCCATCTCCCAGCTCTTCTACACCTTCCTCATGGCCCTCGACGCGGCCCGGGACGGCTTCACGGTGGTGCTCGCGGGGAGCGCGACGAACCTCGTCCTCTCCCTCGCGCTCATCCCGGTCCTCGGCCTCCCGGGGGCGGCGGCGGGCTCCCTCGCCGCGGTCGTGGTCTGCCTGGTCCTCGCCGCGGGGAGGCTCCGCAGGCTCACGCCGGTCCGGCTCGACCTCCGCGCACTCATGCGCTTCCTCGGGTCGGCGGCGGTGATGTCCGTGGTCGTCCTCGCCGGCCAGGCGGCCGTGCCGATCCACTCCTTCGTGAAGCCCCTCCTCCTCGTGGTCGTCGGGGCCGGCGTGTACTTCGGGATCCTCCTCGCCGCCGACCCGGGGCTCCGCGGGGACGCCCGCCGGACCCTCCACATCCGCTGGTGGGGAGAGGGAGACGGGAAACGCTGACGAGAAACGCTAACATGGGAAGGGTCCCATACTCCTTGTCGCCATGACGGATTCACGCGTGAAACGGGCCATGCAGCTCCACCGGCAGGGGCTCCTCGGCTATGCCGTGCGCCTGGAGCTCGTGCCCTACCTCCTCGGGACGAAGTACCTCCTCTTCCCTGACCGGACCGCCCGCGAGGAGGGCCTCCCCGTCAGGCTCCATGTCCCGGGTTACGTGCGGCCGTCGCAGGAGAAGCGGGAGCTCGAGGTCGTCGAGCGGATCTTCGCCTCCTACCGGGCGATGAAGAAGGCCCAGCGGGACGCCCCCCGGATCTACCAGCCCGCGGGGATCTGGGAAGAGAAACTCGCCGGCGGCTACTCCTCCCTCTCCGAGGGCCTGCGCTCGGACGACCCCGGGAAGTTCCACTTCTTCCTCGCGAACTTCGGCGCATGGGAGGCGGACCTCGGGATCGAGAACACCGGGTTCCTGCGGAAGAACATGCGCACGCCGATGACGAGGGCGTACCTGGAGAGCGTCGTCTTCTCCCAGCAGCTCAGGCGGTGGCAGTGGTTCTACAACCGGAGGAAGCCCGTCGGGGCCCTCTCCTACCCCACGGTCGGGAACCAGGCAGGCGCCTTCCTCGGCGGGCACTTCGTCGGGGTCGGGTCCTTCTTCAACGAGATCTACGGCTCGATCCTCGCGGGGCTCCTCGGGGGCAGGGACCGGCCCGTCTTCGCCGACCTCGGGGCGGGCTACGGGAAGCTGGCGTACTTCACCCTCCGCTCCCTCGGCCGGTTCTGCTTCCTGGACTTCGACCTCCCCGAGACCCTCTGCCTCTGCGCGTACTTCCTGATGACGAACTGGCCGGAGAAGAAGGCGCTCCTCTACGGGGAGGACGACTACGGGCCGGCGGCCCACGGAAGGTACGACCTGATCTTCATGCCGAGCTTCGAGATCGGGAAGGCGGGCGATGACTCCGTCGACCTGTTCACGAACATCAACAGCCTCGGCGAGATGGACAGGGAGGCGGTGACGAACTACGTCGGGCACATCGCCCGGACCACGCGGTACTTCTTCCACATGAACCACGACATCCATTCCCCCGAGGTGAGCGGGGAGAAGCCCGGGATGCTCGCCTCCGAGTACCCCGTGCCGGCGGATCGGTTCCGGCTCCTCTTCCGGTATCTCGACGCCGGCCATCTCCTGTACCACGGGTTCATCGACTACCAGAGCGACATCTTCCTCTATCTCTACGAGAGGACGGGCAGGGCGGGGTGAAGGGAACCCTCCCGCCCGCCTTTCCCGCCACGTACCCTTTTAATACCGCCGCCTCCCCATCCTTCTGTAAAGGGGGTAGCGATGAGAGATTGCACGGTAGCTCTCACGATCCGCTCCTTTGACCACGACGGGCCGGCGATGGCGAGGCTCCGCGAGGCCTGCAGGATCGGGTACGTGAACCGGTCGGGGAAGCGGCTGGGTGAGGGGGACCTCTGCAGGGCCCTCGGCGGGGCGGACGGGGTCATCGCGGGGACCGAGCCCTTCAGCCGGCGGGTCATCGACGCCTGCCCGGACCTCCGGGTCATCTCCCGGGTCGGGACGGGGACGGACTCCATCGACCGGGAGGCGGCCGAACGGCGGGGGATCCGGGTCCTCACCACCCCCGACGCGCCCGTCCAGGCCGTGGCCGAGCACACCCTCGCCCTCCTCCTCGCCATCCTGAAGCGCATCCCCGAGCGCAACGAGCTCGTGCGGGAGGGGAAGGCGGATGCGCAGCCAGGGAGCATCCTCGCGGGGAAGACCGTCGGGATCGTCGGGCTTGGCCGGATCGGGAGGAGGGTCGCGGCGATGCTCCGGGCCCTCGGCTGCAGGGTCATCGCCTACGACCCCTTCAGGCAGGGCACGGACCCGGCCGGGGTGGAGATCCGCGGGTCTCTCGAGGACCTCGTGGCAGGGGCCGATATCCTCACCCTCCACGCCCCCGCCCAGCCGGGGAACCGGCCGATCCTCGACGGGCGGATCTTCTCCCTGTGCAGGAAGGGAGTCGTCCTCGTCAACACGGCCCGCGGGTCCCTCATCGACGAGAAGGCCCTTGTCAGGGCCCTCGAGGACGGCACCGTGGCGGGGGCCGGCCTCGACGTCTTCCCGTCGGAGCCGTACACGGGGGAGCTCCTGCGCTTTCCCCAGCTCGTCGCGACCCCCCATGTCGCCTCGAACACCAGGGAGACCAGGCGGGAGATGGAGATGGAGGCCGTGGAGAACCTGATCGCGGGGTTTTCGGGAGGTGCGTCGTGAAGGCCCTCGTCACCGGCGGGTCGGGGTTCCTCGGGCACCACATCATCCGGGAGCTCCTGAAGCAGGGGATCGACACCGTCGCCTACGACCGGACCGCGGGGCCCGCGGTGAAGAAGGTCCGGGGCGGGGCGAGCTGCAGGCCGGTGCAGGGCGACGTCCTCGATGCCGCCGCCCTCGGGAAGGCGATGAAGGGGTGCAGCCTCGTCTTCCACACCGCGGCCATCGCCGACATCGACGCGGCCAGGAAGATCCCCGTGAAGACGATGGAGGTGAACGTCGTCGGGACGACCGCCTGCCTCGAGGCCGCGAGGAAGGCGAAGGTGAAGCGCTTCCTCTTCGCGAGCTCGGTGTACACCGGCGGGACCCGGGGCTCCTTCTACCGGGTCTCGAAGCAGGCCGGCGAGTCCCTCTGCAGGGTCTACGCCGACGAGTTCGGCCTCCCGACCACGATCCTCAAGTACGGGAGCCTCTATGGCAGGGAGCCGAACCACTGGAACTTCATCTACCGGGTCTGCCGCGAGCTGCTGGAAAACGGCAAATTCGCGTACACGAGCTCTCCCGAGGCGGTCAGGGAGTACATCCACATCAACGACGCGGCGAGGGAGACGGTCCGGATCGCCCTCGACCCGGCCTTCGCGAACCGGTCGGTGCTCATCACCGGCCACCAGCGGATGAAGATGGGGGAGTTCTTCGACATGGTCAGGGAGATCCTGGGCCGGCCCATCGAGGTGACCTACGCCCCGCCCGAGCACCAGCAGCACTATGTCATCACCCCGTACGCCTTCGAGACCGAGATCCCGCTCCGGGTGAACCTCTCGACGTATGTCGACATCAGCGAGGGTATCCTCGACTGCCTCCGCGAGGTGCAGAAGGAGCTCGACCGGGAGAAGGGCGCGAGGGACCGGGAGTCCTGATGATCGAGGTGGACGCGAACTTCCACACCATCGGCGGGAAGAGCGTGGTGGACCGGGAGGACGCCCGCTACCGCGAGTACCGCCGGAAGTGGAAGGAGTGGCCCGGGACCTTCCACGTCGGGGAGTTCCCGCTCCACCTGGACATCGAGACGAACTCCACCTGCAACCTCCGCTGCCCCTTCTGCGCGACGACCCACAACCGGTACCGGGCGGGGTTCATGGAGGAGCAGGTCTGGAAGAAGGTCCTCGACGAGGCGGGCAGGAACGCCCTCCCCTCGCTCAAGTTCACCTTCCGGGGCGAGCCGCTCCTCCACCCCGATCTCCCCAGGATGGTGAGGTACGCGAAGGACGCGGGGGTCCTGGACGTGTACTTCAACACGAACGCCGTGCGGCTCACCGAGCCCGTGATCCGGGCCCTCGTCGATGCAGGCCTGGACCGGATCTCCATCTCCTTCGAGGGGTTCGAGAAGCCGGTGTACGAGAGCTACCGGGTCGGGGCACGGTTCGAGCAGGTCGTCGGGAACATCGAGACCCTGAAGCGGGTGAAGGAGGAGCTCGGGTCGGCGAAGCCCCTCGTCAGGATCCAGACGGTGCTCGTCCCCGAGCTCGCGGGGCGCGAGAAGGAGTACGCCGCCTTCTGGGCCCCCCGCGCCGACGAGGTCGCGTACCTGGACATGAAGGACGAGGAGGGGAACCCCGACCACCGCGGGATCGTCTCGGACTGGGCCTGCCCCCAGCTCTGGCAGCGGATGACCATCACCTGGGACGGGAAGATCCTCCCCTGCGTCCATGACATCTACGAGTGGATGAGTTTCGGGAACGTCCTCGACATGACGATAGAGGACGCCTGGCGGAGCGCCCGCGAGGAGGACTTCCGGTGCCTGCACCGCACGGGGAAGGCCCACGAGATCCCCGCCTGCGACCGGTGCCCGCTCAGGGAGAACGAGGTCAGCAAGCTCGCGCGGGGCGGGGCATGATAGCGGCGCTCCTCATCGGGAGGGAGGGGAGCGTGGGGTTCCCGGGGAAGAACGTCTACCCCGTGCTCGGGAGGCCCCTGATGGAGTACCCCCTGCTCGCGGCAAAGGGTGCCCGCGGGGTCGACGCGATCTACGTCTCCACCGACTCCCCCCGGATCAAGGAGATCAGCCGGTCCCACGGCGCCCGGATCATCGACCGGCCCGCCGGGCTCTGCACCCCGGCCTCCCTCGGCGAGGACGTCTTCGTCCACGGCTACAGGGAGATCCGGGCAGGGCTCGGGAAGGGCGACTCCGTCGAGCTGCTCGTCCTCCTCATGTGCAACGCCCCGACCATCACCGCGGACCTCATCGACGAGGGGATCGGGGTGCTCCGGGCGCACCCGGAGTACGACTCTGCGGTGAGCGTCTCGCGGTACAACATGTACAGCCCGCTCCGGGCGAGGCGGATCGGGGAGGACGGCCTCCTCCACCCCTTCGTCCCCTTCGAGGCCTTCGGCGACCCCCGCACCCTGAACTGCGACCGGGACTCGCAGGGGGACGTCTGGTTCGCCGACATGGGGGTCTCCATCGTCCGGCCCGCGAACCTCGAGCACCTCGAGGAGGGGCTCCTCCCCCAGAAATGGATGGGCCGCCGGATCTACCCCCTGAAGCAGTGGGGCGGGCTCGACATCGACTACGAGTGGCAGATCCCCCAGGCCGGGTTCTGGCTCGGGAGCCACGGGTACCGGGAGGCGGAATAGGCATGTTCGAGGCAATCAGGGGAAAGCGGGTGCTCGTCTCGGGCGCGGGGTCGGGGATCGGGGCCTGCATCGCGGAGCTCTTCGGGGAACACGGCGCGGTCGTCGGGATCCACCACCACGCGAGCGTTGAGGGCGCACAAGAGGTCCGGGCGAGGATCCGGAAGAACGGCGGGGAGGCGATCCTCCTTCAGGCAGACCTGACGGACCCTGACGCGTGCTCGGCCCTCGTCCCGCATTTCATCGACGAGGCGGGCGGGATCGAGGTCCTGGTGAACAACGCAGGGGCCGTCCTGCGCCATCCCCACTTCCTGGAGCTGGACCGGGCCTCGTGGGACGAGACCCTGGCCCTCGACCTCGCGGCCCCCTTCTTCCTCGCCCAGGCCGCCTTCCGGCACATGAAGGACCACGGCGGGGGCAGGATCATCAGCCTGAGCTCCATCGCCGCGAAGTACGGGGGCTCGGAGGAGACCCTCCACTACGGCGCCGCGAAGGCGGGCGTCGAGGCGATGACAAAGACCCTCGCCCGGGCCGGGGCGAAGCACGGGATCCTCGCGAACGCCATCCAGCCGGGCGTCATCGACACCGACTTCCACCGGAAGATCGGCCGGACGTCGCTCGAGGGCCGGGTGAAGTCCATCCCCCTCGGCCGGGCCGGGACGCCCCTCGACGTGGCACGGCTCTGCCTCTTCCTCGCGTCCGAGTGCGGGGACTACATCACGGGCCAGGTCTACGGGGTCACCGGGGGAGATTGAGATAACCGCGTCCGTTCCGGGCGGGGAACCTTCAGGGGGACGGACAGGGGATCTCCCGCCCGGCCTGTCGTCTTCCGGAAGCTCGCCAGGGTTTGCCCGGCGGTTCCTCTCGAGGGTGCGGGAGCGGAATGCGAGCCGGATCCTCGAGGCCAAGCTCGCCGCTGCCGATGCTGAGACCCGGGCCCTCGTCACCGGCGAGGACGAGCGCCGACATTACGGGGACCTGGACCTGGACGATCCCGGGCTCCAGAACGTGGCCAGGAGCTTCACCCTTGACCGGATCAGGTTCATCCGCGAGGTCTTCCCCGGAGGGGTGAGCGGCACGGTCGTCGACCTGGGGGACACGAACGGGATCTTCCTCAGGTCCCTGGGAAAGAAGGGGATCGGGGTGAACCTGAGCGGCCCCGCGGTCAGGTCCCTCCGGGCCCGCGGCCTGGAGACCCTTCAGGCGGACATCGGGTCTCTCCCCTTCCGCGACGACTCCGTCGACGTGGTGCTCCTCTTCGAGACCCTGGAGCATGTCCCTGACCCGATCCGGGTGCTGCGGGAGATCGGCCGGGTCACGAAGCGATCGCTCGTCCTCTCCATCCCCCTCGTCGGGAGGACCGCCATCCACGGCGAACGGTACGATCCCGGCCGGCCGGCCGCGCAGCACCACATCTTCGAGTTCTCCGTGCCCGATTTCCGGGAGATCGTGACCCACACGCCCTTCGAGATCGAGCGGGACCGGGTCGCCACGGTGCTCGGCGGCGGCGGGGGGGCGCTCGACCGGCTCGTCATCTCTCTCTGGTCGGTCTTCCGCGAGCCGGACATGTTCTGCGGGTGCTTCCGCCGGTTCTACCTCTGCCACCTCGTCAGGAAGGAACCGGACCCGGGAGATCCCGGGAAGGGCAGGCTGGTCGCCCCATGCCGTTGAGATCGGTCTCGGTCCTCGTCCTCGACTTCGACGGCGTCGTCCTCGAGTCGGTCGGGGTGAAGACCGCGGCCTTCCGGACCCTCTTCTCCTTCGTGCCGGAACACGTCGACGAGATCGTGGAGTACCACCGGCGGAACACCGGCGTCTCCCGGTTCGACAAGTTCCGGTACATCTACCGCGAGATCCTGAAGGAGCCCCTCTCCGACGAGCAATTCACTTTCCTCTCGGACCGGTACGCGGGACTCGTGGTGGACGGCGTGATCGCCTCAGCGTTCGTCCCCGGTGCAGAGGAGTTCCTCGCGGCCTTCTCACGCCGGCTCCCGATCTTCGTGGTCTCGGCGACGCCCGAAGAGGAGCTGCGGTCCATCATCCGGCGGCGGGGGCTCGAGGCACATTTCAGGGGGGTCTACGGGGCGCCCACGAAGAAGACCGACGCCATCGGGGACATCAGGGGAAAGACCGGCGCGAGCGGCAGGGAGACCCTCTTTGTCGGCGACGCGGTGAACGACCTGAACGCCGCGAGGGCGAGCGGGGTCAGGTTCGTGGGCAGGCAGCCGCCGGATGACCCCGGGCGGTTCGAGGGGGAGGAAGGGGTCGAGGCCGTGGTGAGGGACCTCGCCGGTCTCGCGAAGTGGCTGGAGGGGTCACCGTGCTGATCCGGATCTCCCATCCCCTCGAAGCGGGATCTCCCCTGTACCCCGGCACGCCGGCCGCGACGAGGGCGCCGTACCGGTCCATCGAGAGAGGAGATTCATCTTCGTCGGAGATCGTGAGCCTCCACACCCACTCGGGGACCCACCTCGACGCCCCCCTCCACTTCTGCCCGGGCGGGGCGGGGATATCCGACCTCCTCGGGGCCGAGAACGTGTTCGCCCCCACGGTCATCCTCCCGATCCCCGTCGAGGGCGACGGCTGCGTCACGGGAGGCGGGCTCGAACCCTTCCTCAGGGACCTCCACGAGGCTCAGGCGGTCATCATCCGCACGGGGGACTGCCTGCGGAGAAGCCGTGATCCGGAGGGCTACGCCGGTGTGCATCCCTGGATCCACCCGTCGGTCCCGGACGTGCTCAGGGAACACGCCCCCTCCCTCGGGCTTTTCGGTGTGGACACGGTCTCGGTCTCCTCCCCCTTGCACCGCGAGGAGGGGAGGTCGTGCCACCGTGCCTTCCTCTGCGCCTCGCCGCCGGTCCTCCTCATGGAGGACGTCGACCTTTCGGATCCACGCCTGAACGGGGGAGGCTGGTCGCTCCGGGTGTACCCGTGGATCCTCGAACGGCTCGACGGGGTACCTGTCACGGCCATCGCGGAACGGGAGGGGACGCGAGGGGAGCCGGCCCGATGACCGGGATCTCCGACGTGCCGGGCGGGCCGGTCCGGAGGGGAATCGCATATATAGCCTCCGTTCCAAATAGAATGCAGGGGAATCGTTCCCGGGGGCGCGTGAGGTGAGCCGCTCGCATCTATGAAGTACCTGATCACCGGCGGGGCGGGGTTCATCGGTTCCCACCTCGCCGACTCTCTCGCGGGGGCCCACGAGCTGGTCATCCTCGACAACCTCGCCACGGGAAAGGAAGGGAACATAAGGCACCTCGTCGGGCAGGGCAGGGCGGAACTCGTCAGGGGGTCGGTCACCGATCCCGCTCTCCTGAAGGCCTGCATGGAGGGGGTCGACGGGGTCTTCCACCAGGCGGCCCTCGTCTCGGTGCTCCGCTCGGTGAAGGATCCCGATGCCACGAACGAGGCGAACGTGGCAGGGACCCTGCGGGTGCTCGTCGCGGCTCGTGACGCCGGCGTGAAGGCCGTGGTGTTCGCCTCGTCGTCGTCGGTCTACGGGGAGTCCCCCGTCCTCCCCAAGCGCGAGGACATGCCCCCCGTGCCGAAGTCCCCCTACGCCGTCTCCAAGCTCGCGGGGGAGCACTACCTGCGGGTCTTCTCGGAGCTGTACGGCCTCCGGACGGTCTCGCTCCGGTACTTCAACGTCTTCGGCCCCCGCCAGGACCCCGACTCCCCGTACGCGGCCGTCATCCCCCTCTTCATCACCCGGGTCCTCCGCGGCGAGCCCATCGTGATCCACGGCGATGGCGGGCAGACGCGGGACTTCACCTACGTGAAGGACGTGGTCCAGGGGAACCTGAAGGCCATGGGGTCGGGGGCCCGGGGGACCTTCAACCTCGCGTGCGGCGAGCGGAACTCCGTCCTCGCCCTCGCGAAGGCCGTCATGGAGATCGCGGGGAGGGAGGTCCCGATCCGCCACGAACCGCCCCGCCCGGGGGACATCCGGGACTCCCTCGCCGACATCTCGGCGGCGCGGGAGAGGCTGAAGTATGCGCCCGGGTACACCCTGAGAACCGGGCTTCGGGAGACTGTCCCATGGTACATGAAAAAGTGAAGAAGGGCGCGAAGGGGGAGGGTGCGGGGCCGGGACCGGTCCTCGCCGTCGTCGGCCTCGGGTACGTCGGCCTCCCCCTCGCCGCCGCCTTTGCCCGCGAATTCCCGACCCTCGGGTTCGACATCGACGCAGCGAGGATCCGGGAGGTCGCCCGGACCCACCCGCAGATTGAGGCCACCACCGACCCCGCCCGGCTCGGCGAGGCCGATTACCTCTTCATCTGCGTCCCCACGCCGGTCACGGCGGCGAAGCAGCCGGATCTCGGGCCGGTCTGTTCGGCGGCGGCGATCGTGGGCCGGCACCTGAAGCGCGGCGCGACGGTGGTGCTCGAGTCCACGGTCTACCCGGGGGTCACCGAGGGGATCCTGCGGGAAGTCCTGGAGCGCGAGTCCGGGCTCGCCTGCGGCGACGGGTTCCGGATCGGCTACTCGCCGGAGCGGATCAACCCCGGCGACCCCACCCACGACCTTGCCACCGTCGTGAAGGTCGTGGCCGGCATGGACGAGAAGACCACGGGCGACCTCGCCCGGGTCTACGGCCGCATCGCGAAGGTGTTCCCCGTGCGGAACATCCGGATCGCCGAGGCGGCGAAGGTCATCGAGAACATCCAGCGGGACTTAAACATCGCGCTCATGAACGAGCTCGCGATCATCTTCCACCTCCTCGATCTCGACACCCGCGAGGTGCTCGCGGCCGCGGGCACGAAGTGGAACTTCATCCCCTTCACCCCCGGGCTCGTCGGCGGGCACTGCATCCCCGTCGACCCCTACTACCTGGTCGCCTGCGCCCAGGAGCGGGGCTACCACCCGCAGGTGATCCTCGCCGGCCGGGCCATCAACGACTCCATGCCCGCGTACGTCGCCCGGATGGCCGTGCGTGGGCTGAACGACGCGGGCAAGGTGATCAGGGGGTCGCGGGTGCTCGTCATGGGGCTCACCTACAAGGAGAACGTCCCGGACATCCGGGAATCCCCCGTCGAGGGGATCGTGAAGGAGCTCGGGGAGTTCGGGGTCGAGGTCTACGGGCACGACCCGCTCGTCCCGGAGTCCGTCCTCGACCGGTTCGGGGTCAGGCGCTGGGACGGGAGGAAGGGGTTCTTCGACGCGATCATCATCACCGTCGCCCACGACGAGTTCCGGAGGATGACCCTTTCGGAGATCCGGGGGCTTTTCTCGGGCCGGCCGGTCCTCGTCGACGTGAGGGGCATGGTGGACGGGGAGGCGGCCCGCTCCCTCGGCACCGGCTACCAGCGTCTCTGAAAGGAGTCGGCCGGGCCTAGGGGAGGCCGAGCCCGAAGGCCTTCCCCCAGGCCTCCAGGGCAAAGAGGTTCCAGGCGATGAGGGCCGGGCGCGAGGAGTCCGCCCGGGCGAAGCCCTGCTCGATCTTACCGAGGTGGTCGGACGGGAAGATCCTCCTCGCGAGGGTGCTCCCGGCGAGCGTTTGTGCGACCGCCTCCCTCAGCTCTCCCCTGACCCAGGCGAGGTAGGGGACGCCGAAGCCCTGCTTGGGCCGGTTGAGGAGCGATCGCGGGAGCAGGTCGGCAACCACCCGCCGCCAGATGTACTTCTCCACCCCTCCCCGGATCTTCAGCGACGGCGGGATGCGGAAGGCGAGCTCGACGAGTTCCCGGTCCAGGATCGGGAGCCGCTCCTCCACGGCGTGGGCCATGGTCGCCTTGTCGCCCTTCATCAGGTAGAGGTCGGGGAGGTGGTTCAGGCAGTCGAGGGCGAGCACCCGGTCCAGGGGCTCGCGGAAGCCCCCGGGCATGCGGACGGGGTCGCGGGCCGCGGCGCAATCCCGGTTCCCCAGCCACCGGAGCTCGTCGTCGGTGATGCCGGTGATCCGCCAGGCCCAGGCCTGGGCCGCCTCAAGAGTGTCCTGGCCCAGGTAGTGGCCATACACGAGGACCCGGTTGTGGAAGGGATCGCCGCTCCCCGGGGCAATCGAGAGGGCCCGGTCCAGCCCGCGCCTGAGAAACCGGGGAAGGGAGAACCAGGGGCTCCACCGCACCCCCTGCCGGTAGCTCGGGTAGCCCCCGAAGAGCTCGTCCGAGCCCTCGCCCGCGAGGACCACCTTCACCTGCTTCCGCGCCTCACGGGCGAGGAAGTAGTTCGCGATCACCGCGGCGTCGCCGACCGGCTCGTCGAAGTGCCAGGTGATGGCCGGGAACTCCGCGAGCACCTCCGCGGGGTCGATGTCCACCTCGTGGTGGATGGTCCCCAGGTACCGGGATGCCTCTGCCGCGGGGGCGTACTCCGACGCTGCACCCCGGAAGCCGGCGGTGAAGGTGTGGAAGTCGTAGTCGACCTCCCGCTTCGCGATCGCCGTGACGGCGCCCGAGTCGATCCCTCCAGAGAGGAAGGCCCCGATGGGGACGTCGGCGATCATGCGGAGGCGGGTCGCCTCCTCGAGGACCGCCCGCAGCCGGGCCGCGATGGCCGCCTCGTCCCCCTCCTCTCTTCCCGGCCGGAGGGTCCAGTACCGGGACAGGGAGAGCTCCCCCGAATCCGTCGAGAAGGTCATGACCGAGGCAGGGGGGAGCCGGAGGATCCCCGAAATGAGGGTCCGGTCGCCGGGGAGGTACTGGTTGCGCAGGTACCCGCAGAGCGCCAGCCGGTCGATGGTCTTTTCGATGCCGAGCGGCGCGAGGGCGGCCGCCACCGCCTTCATCTCCGAGGCAAAGACGAGGGTGGTGCCGTCATGGTAGTAGTAGAGAGGCTTCTTCCCGAGGGGGTCGCGGGCGAGGACGAGCCGCCGGTTCCGGGCGTCCCAGAGGGCGAAGGCGAACATCCCCCGCAGCCGGTCGAGGGAGGCGAGCCCGTACTCCTCGTAGGCATGGACGATCACCTCGGTGTCGGTCTGCGAGGAGAAGGTGTGGCCGGCGAGGGCCTGCCTGAGCGCCCGGTGGTTGTAGATCTCGCCGTTGTAGGTGATCCAGACGTCCCCGTTCTCGTTCGGGAGCGGCTGGTGCCCCCGCGGGGAGAGGTCCACGATGGAGAGCCGGGAGTGGCCGAGGGAGACCGTGCCGTCGGACCAGGTCCCGCGGTCGTCGGGGCCGCGGTGGCGGAGCAGGTCCACCATCGAACTGAGGAGGCCCTCGTCGGAGAAGCCGGCGAACCCGCAGATGCCGCACATCCTACCGCCCCCCCTCCAGCAGGCTCCGGTGGATGCCGATCATGCGGTCGACGAGCATTCCCTCGTCATACCGCCGGATCATGTCCTCCCTCCCGTCCCTCCCCATTCGGGCACGTTCCGCGGGGCTGTCCAGCAGCCTCCCGAGCGCCGCCGAGAGAGCTCCCGCGTCACGGGGGCGGATCAGGATCCCGGTCTTCCCGTCCTCCACGAGCTCCGGGGTGCCGCCCACGCCGGTCGCGATGACGGGGACGGCGCAGGAGAGGCACTCCATGAGGAAGTTGGAGATCCCCTCGGTGTAGGAGGGCAGGATCCCGACGTCGGCGGCATTGATGAGCGAGACCACGGAATCGGGCTCTATCATCCCGGTGAACCGGCAGTTCGGCGGGTGATCCGGCACCTGCCCCGGCCCGGCGAGGACAAAGGTGCAGCCGGGATGGTCGGCGGCGGCCCGCAGGATCTCGCTCACCCCCTTCCAGGGATGGAGCCTCCCGATGAAGAGGGCGACCGGCCGGTCGGCGGGAAGGCCCCACTTCGCCCGGCAGGCGTCGCGGTCCATGGGTACGTATTTCCCCGTGTGCACCCCGCTGCTGATGGCCGCGGTCCGCCCCTCGTCCGCACCGAGGGAGACGATCAGGCGCCGGATCTCCTCGCTCACGGTGAGGACGAAGTCGGCTCGCCGGATCATCGACCGGGTGACGGCCCGGTTGAGGGGGTTTTTGAAGGGGAAGATCCGCCCGTCGTCGCCGTGGAACTTGATGACGAGGGGCCTCTTCCCCTTGAGGAGCAAGGGGACGAGGCCCGAGTGGGGGATGTAATGGGCCTGGAGGATCTCAACCGAGGGGTCCCGGGCGAGGCGGACGCTCGCGGAAAAGAAGGGGAGGTACCCGAGGACGGACCGAGAGGTCTTCACCGCGAGCCTGACCTCCACGCCCTTCTCCCTGAGCCGGTCCACCATCCTCCTTATGTGGACGCCGCTCGAGTCCTTCCCGCTCGCCGGGTAGGCGTTCGAGAAGACCCCGAGGGTGTAGGGATCCATTACCAATCATTGACGCCGAAGGCTAAAAAAGGAGACCGGGCATCGGTCTGCGGGGGCCCGGCTGGTCAGGAGCGGGGGACCCCGTGGGGTCGCCAGAACCGGCCCTCTTTGATCCGGATGCCCGCCTCGGCGACCGTCATGCCGAGCTGCACGAGGTTCGGGAGCGGGTCGCGGTAATCGAGGTCTGACCCGATGGACCGGTCGGCGGAATCGGCGATGAACCGCGGGATCGCCCGCGGGTTCGTGACGGCATGGAAGAGGTCGAGGGGGAGGGGCCAGCGGAACCTCACCCCCGTCCGGTAGGAGAAGACCGGGGGAACGTCCCCGTCCACCGCCATCCGGCAGGCCAGGCAGGGGAAGTCGACGCCGGCGGCGATGGCGAGCTCCAGGGAGCCCCAGAGCTTCGGGTTCAGCTCCATGAGGACGAACTTCCCCGTCCGCTCGTCCCTCTTGAACTCAGCCATGGCGAGGCCGTGCCAGCCGAGGGCGTCGAGGAGCCTCGTCCCGGCGGAGCGGAGCCCGTCGTCGGCGACGCTCTCGGCGAGGCTGCTCGGGCCGCCGGTGACCGGGTACTCGCGGAGCCGGCGGTGCATGAACACCGCCCTCGCCTCGCCCCGGTTATAGAGGGCGAAGAACCCGTACCCCTGGCCGCGGATGTACTCCTGGATCACGGGGGAGTCCTCCCTGAACCGGCGGTAGTACTCCACGAGCTCGTCGGGGGTGTTCACGTACCGGACGAAGGCCGATGAGGATGACCCCTTCACCACGGCCGGGTAGCCGATAGCCTTTCCGGCCTCCCTGGCCTCGTCTTCGTCCTTCGGGTAAAAGGTCTGCGGGACCGGGACACCGAGGGATTCGGCGAACCGGATGGTCCGGTCCTTGCTCGCGGCGATCTCGATCGACGGCTGGGGAGCGAAGGGGATCCTGACCCGGCCTTCGAGATCCGCCCTCGTGCGGGAGAGCTGCAGGACGGATGCCAGGCTCACGGGGACGAGGACGTCGTAGTGCGACCTCGCCGTCAGCTCCCTGACGAAGGCCGCGAAACCGGGATCGCGCTCGGGATCGGGCGCGATGATCCGCTCCCCGCAATACCGGGAGAAGAAGCTCACGCTCGACCTCAGGTGGGAGAGGACCGAGACCTCCGCCCCCTCCCGCCCGAGGGACCGCACGGCGGCGAGGGTGTGCTTGAAGTTTCCGTCGGTGAGCAGGACCTTCATGCGAGCTCCACCTGTACGTCCTCCCTGCCGCACCGGATGTCCGCGAACCCGTCGCCGGCCACCCACTCCTCGTTCACGGAGCGGACCTGCTCCTTCCCCAGGTGGAGGCGCAGCCGCAGGGGAGGGATTCCCTGCCCCGCCCCGAGCCCCTCGAGCCTGATCCTGATGGTCCTGCCGGTTCGCCCGACCTCTATTCGCACCTCCCTCCTCATCCGGAACCAACCGACCGCGTCCGCCGCCCGCGCGATCCACGCGCCGTCGGCCTTCGCCCTCTGCACGAGAGTTGCGTACGGGGCGGCCCATCTCCGCGGCGGCCCGAGGCTCTCGTGGTGCCAGAGGAGGGTCACGGCCCCGCCGTACCGCCTGGCCGCCGCGAGGATCCCGTCGCAGGCGGCGAGGGCCCCCTCCTCCCCCAGCCCGAGGCAGGGGACCCTCGACCATCTCCCGCCGGCACCCGGTGCCCAGCAGGACCTGCCGAAGAGGGCGAGGTCCTGGATGTGGAGCGGGAGCTCGAGGAGATGTCCGGCGCCGCGGGGCCGGAACGCCTGGAGAGTGCCTGCCCGGAAGCCGATGTCCTCGTTGTACCCGAAGGTCGTGTCATAGCCGTACCCCGCCTCATCGAGGGCTGCCCAGCTTTCGCGGCCGAAGAGGAGCCAGTGGACCCGGGTGCCGGCCACGTCGATGCCGAGGTCCGAGATGGCCTTTCTCTCCACCGCACCCCGGCCGGCATCCTTCCAGTTGTCGATACCGTGGACCCCGACCTCCCAGCCCCCGTCGGCGAGGGATCTCAGCGTGCGTGGATCGGGCGAGTAGTGCCCCGCACGGATGGGCGGGGCGTCTGATCCGGGCGAATCCCTGAAGGGGAGGAAGAAGAAGGTGGACCGGACCCCCAGTTCCTCCTCGAACCGCATCCATTCTTCGATAAGGTTCCAGGGATCCTTGCCGATGCCCAGCTTCGCGCCGAAGATCCTCGCCGCGTCCCCGATGGCACCCCGCGAGACGCAGTCGTAGATCGCGGCGAGCACCGAGAGCCAGCGCCTCTCCCTGACCGAGAGGACGTCCACGTCGTGGGTGAGGGCCAGGATGTACGGGTGCCCCCAGGGGACCGGCGGGATCTCGGGGAGGACGGCCCGCTGCACCAGCCGGGATCTCAGCCGGTCGATGACCTGCTCGACCACCGGTTCGCGGTTCCGCGGGAGTCCCTCGTCCAGGGTATCCGCGACCTTCCTGAACGGGTCTTCACCGGAGATATCGAGGTCGGTGCCCGCGGCAGCGGCGTCACCCTGGCCTTTCGAAAGCCTGATGACGGCCTCGTACTGCTTCCCGCTGTCGTACCACTCCCAGGGCACCTTGAGGAGCTGGAAGGTCTCCTCCACGGCATACGTGTCGGGGTACTCCACGCCGATCATGTGGCCCTCAGATGACGCCCATCTCCGAGAGGCGGGCGGGGAGGTACTCCTTTGTCACGAACCCGAGCCCGCGGGCCGCGAAGGCCTGCTGTTCGGACTTGAGCTTCATCTCGAGCTGGAGGTTGATCTGTCTCTTCCAGTATTCGCTGTCGAACCGCGGGTCGGAGAGTTCCGCCTTGAGGGCGTCCACGTCCTTGTCCGAGAGACTGTCCGAGGGGAGGTTATAGTCCCGGATGTCCGAGGGCTGGACGCCGATGAACTGGGCCCTCGGGGTCGCGAGGAGCTCGGAGATGTGGGCGCTCTTGATGGCCCCGTAGGCGACCGAGGCGAAGATCCGGTACGACCAGGGGTCGCCATCGGTGAAGACGGTGACGGGGAGGCCGAACTGCTCGTTCAGCCGGTGGAGGACGCGCCTCGTCGAGCGGGCCGGCTGCCCCTTCAGGTGGACGACGATCGCCCGGTGCTCCTCGTCGAAGCCGTTCTCGATGAGCCGGGCGTACATGCCGCCCGTCTCGAGGGCTATCACGAACTTCGCGTCATGCTCCAGGAACTCGACGGTCTCCACGTCGTTCGGGATCTGGTACCCCGCCTCGCCGACGTCGTCGCGGCAGTGGATCTCCCGGACCCCGCGCCGGGTCTTCTCCCGGATCCGGAGGGGGCCGAAGACCGTCGCGCCGTCCTCCTCGGGCCGGAGGTGGAAGGCCTCGCGCTGGAGGTCGGTGACGATCTCCAGGTCCTCGATGAGGAGGTTGCTCTCGTCCTGGGCCCCGAACTTCGCCCGCTTCCAGCCCTCGGAGATGTAGTAGAGCTCTCTCAGGGTCGAGGACCGGTTCTCGGCGAGCTGCTGCTTGATGAACCCGATGACGTAGGCCATCTTCAGGAGGTGGAGGGCGCCCTTCTCCGAGGTCGCCGCCCTGAGGCTCTCCCGGTCGCCGTACTTCCAGACCTCGCTCCCGCTGTCGTACTCGATGTTCGCCTTCGTCCTCGTCGGGAGCCGGATGTAGGGGATCTCCCCGCCCTGCATCTCGTTGTACCACTCGAGGGCGATCGCGAGGAGCTTCGTCCTCGCGAGCCTGTCGAACTCCTCCTTAGACATCGAGGTCCACCACCAGCTTCACCTTCTCCTCGACCCCCTGCAGGTCGAGCGTCCCGCCGCCCGAGCCCGTGTACTTCGCCTCGAAGCCCTCGCCCGGCGCGAGGGTGACCTTCCAGACCCGGGTGTGGTCCTCCCCGACGGCGTGGGTGTAGCCGGGCTTCGGATCGGCGTCGGGCGCCGGATCGGGTGAGGTGTCGTAGATGGTCGGCGACACTTCCTTATCGGTGTAGTTCCGCACCGCGATCCGCACCATGCCGCCGGTGGTCCACTTCTTCGCCACGAGCCGGTGCATGATCTGCCCCTCGATGGGGGTGGTGTCGGGGACCGGTTTCTCGATGACCTCGGCGACCTTCGCCGCGATCTCGGGGATGATGGCGCAGAGCGCCCGGGCCCGGTCCTCCTGGAGCCGGTGCCGGTCCCTCCTCGAGAGGAAGGTCTTCAGCTCCCGGCCCAGGTCCTTGAGCGCGAGGTCGATCTCCTTCTCGATCTCGGGGATGGCCGCGACGGCGTCCTTCGACTCGCTCGTGAAGGGGACGTTCGTGCTCGCGACATGGACGAGGATGAGGGCCGGCCCGACGGGGAGGCCGTCCTGGGAGATGCCGTAGTTCCGCCAGTTCACGCCGGCTATCGCCGAGGTGATGGCGCAGGCCCCCTGCTGGTACATGAGCGGGACCCGGTTCGCGAACCGGAGGATCACGGATTTCTCCTCGGAGGCGAGCCTCCCGCCGTACCCGATGGCCGCCTCGACGACGAAGGGGTGGCCGCTGTACACCGACGGGGGCCGGGTCTTCGCCTTCACGAAGTCGAGCTGGAACTCCTTGTCCAGGCTCTTCCTGATGAGCTCCTCGCCGATGGGCGAGAGGCACTGGGTGGTCGGGGGCGCGGGGATCGGGACCGCCTGCATGGCGGCGAGGAGGGCCTTCAGCTCGTCGTTCGTGAGGGACTTCGCCTTCTTCCCGCCCGCGAGCCCCGCCTGCTTCGCGATCTCGTCCGCCGCCTTCTTCCCGACCCGGCTGAAGGACTCGACGAGGAACCGGTCCAGGGTGAGGGGGCTCTCGCCGGCCATCCGCTTGAGGAGCCCTATCTCGATGCCATGGGGGTGGGGCTGGATGGGGCAGGGGAGCGGGATGGGGTCGTGGCTCACCCGGTCGAAGGTCGAGACCTCCCCGTCGATCTCGGCCCGGATCCTCGCATGGGGGTTCACGACGGAGGTGTACTTCAGGTAGTCGACGAGCCGCTTCTTTGCCGCGAGGGTGGCGCGGAGCTCGATCTCGACCCTCGTCCCGTGGGTCCGGTCCCAGTCGACCTCCCCCTGCGACACGATCTCCGGCTCGTTCGACTCGATTTTGATCGCGAGCTCGAACCGGTTCGCGGGCTTCTTCGCATCGGTCCGGGAGATGACGAGGGACGGGACACCCGTCGTGAGCTGGGCATAGAGGACGGCGGCCGAGATCCCGATCCCCTGCTGCCCGCGGCTCTGCTTGATCTGGTGGAACCGCGAGCCATAGAGGAGCTTCCCGAAGACGAAGGGGACCTGCTCGGGGACGATGCCCGGGCCGTTGTCCTCGACCGTCACCCGGAAGACCTCCTCCGAGACCCGCTTCACCACGACCAGGATGTCGGGGAGGACCTGGGCCTCCTCGCAGGCGTCGAGCGCGTTGTCCACCGCCTCCTTCACCGTGGTGATGATCCCCCTCGTCGGGGAGTCGAAGCCGAGGAGGTGCTTGTTCTTCTCGAAAAACTCGGCGATGGAGATCGCCCGCTGCTTCCGGGCGAGCTCCTCAGCGAGGGACACGGGCCGCCACCTCGGCCACGGCGTCGGGGAGCGGGACGGCCTTCTGGTCGCCGCTCCTGAGGTCTTTCAGGGTGACGGTCCCGGTCTCGACCTCCCGCTTCCCGATTATCGCGGCATAGTCCGCCGACTTCGCCGCGTGGGCCATCTGCGCCCCCAGGTTCCGGTCCAGGAGGTCGATCTCGGCGCAGACCCCCTGCTCGCGGAAGGCCCTCGCGACCTCGAAGGCCCTCATCCGGCCCTCCTCGGTCGAGCAGACGGCGACCCGGACCGGGCGGGTGAGCGGCTTCTCACCGAGGGAGACCATGATCCGGTCGAAGCCGAGCGCAAACCCGCAGGAGGGCACGTCGTCGCCCCCGAAGAGGTGGGCGAGCCGGTACGCCCCGCCGCCGAGCACCTGGTTCTCGGCGCCCAGGTTCGGCGCGAAGCCCTCGAAGACCGTCCCCGTGTAGTAGTCGAGCCCCCTCGCGATCCCGAAGTCCAGGGTACAGGCGAGCCCGTTCTTATCGAGTATCTCGACCGTCTTTTCGATCCGCTCCTTCTCGGGGATGTCGCCGGTGACCGCGAAGAGCTCGTCGAGGGTCCGGGCATGGGCGAGGTCTCTCAGCCGGCCCTCCAGGTCCGGTTTCCCGATCCCGCCGAGGAACCCGCCGAGGCCGTCGAAGTCCCGCTTGTCCAGGAACGCCATCGCCTTCGCCCGGGCCCCGGGGTCGAGGTCCCGGAGCAGGTGCTTCATCGGCGCGAGGTGGCCGACGTGGATGTCAGACGGGACCCCCGCGGCCCGGAGCAGGTCATCGGCGAGGAGGATCGTCTCGGCGTCGGCCCTCGGGGTGTCGGCCCCGATGAGCTCGACCCCGAACTGCCAGAACTGCCGGTACCGGCCCTTCTGGGGCCGCTCGTACCGGAAGCAGTCGGCAAAGTAGAACCACCTGAGGGGCCTCGGCTGGACCTTCGCCTCGTTGACAAACATCCGGAGGACGGGGGCCGTGATCTCGGGGCGCAGCGCCATCTGCCTCCCGCCCTTGTCCTCGAAGGCATAGATCTCCCCGACGATCCCCGCGCCCGACCGGAGGGTGAAGAGCTCGAGCTCCTCGAACTCCGGCGTGCAGACCTCGCGGTACCCCCAGCGGGCCACCCGGTCCCGGAGGGCCGCCTCCACCCCCCGCCTCCTCTCCATCTCGTCGGGGAGGAAGTCCCTCGTTCCCCTCGGTCTCTGGAGCATCCCTGTCACCCTCGGCGACCGGGTGTCATCTCTCGCGAAATGCCACTTCTCACGGTACTTCTCACCGGTACTTCTATTCTCTCCCCTTATCTTCCCTTCGGGGCGCCTTCCCGAGGAACCGGTCGAGGGCCGGGTCCCGCGGGGTGAAGACCTTCTCCCGCTTCTCCCTCCCCTGGAGGAAGAGGGCGATCAGGATGAGGCCGATGCCGAGGGACTCGTTCAGGACGAGGGAGACGTCGAGGCCGATGAGGGCGAGGGTGACGTAGGCGATCCCGTGGAGGGAGGCCGTGCGGTAGCCGGGGAGACCGGTCCGCCGGAAGATCCGCATGTCCCGGAACCAGAGGAGGTAGGCGGCGAGGGCGCCGAACCCGGCGACGAAGACGAGGTAACTCATGGCAAACGCTAATTAGCATACGGGCGCCCATATCATATCAGTTGGCCATGCAGCCCCATGCGACCCTGAACGACCTCCTGGAGGCCTTCCGGCGCGGGGAGATCCCGCGGGAGGAGGCGGCCCGCCGGATCGAGGGGCTCCGGATCGAGCAGCTCGGGGAGTTCGCCCGCCTGGACCTGGGCCGGTCCGCCCGGTGCGGGGTCCCCGAGGTCATCCTCGCCGAGGGGAAGTCCCCGGCCCACCTGGCCGGGATCGTGGCCGGGGCCGTCGCGGCGCAGGGCCGGTGCATCGTGACCCGGGTGAACCGGGAGCAGGCCGAGGAGGTGGCGCGGCGGGCGGCCGCCGACGGGTTCCGGTCCGATTTCCTCGAGATACCCAGGTCCCTCGTCGCGTACCGGACACCGGCGCCGGAGCGGAAGGGGGGGATCGTCGCCATCATCACCGCGGGGACCGCCGACCTGCCCGCCGCCGAGGAGGCGCGGCTCATCGCCGAGGAGATGGGGTGCACGGTGCGGACCGCGTACGACGTCGGGGCCGCGGGGATCCACCGGCTCTTCCCCGCGCTCCGGGAGGTCCTCGACGCCCATGCCTTCGTGGTCGCCGCGGGCCGCGAGGGGACGCTGCCCGCCGTCGTGGCAGGGCTCGTGGACCGCCCCGTGATCGGCCTCCCCGTCTCGTCGGGGTACGGGTACATGGGCGAGGGGAGGGCCGCCCTCGCCGCCATGCTCCAGTCCTGCTCGGTCCTCGCCGTCGTGAACATCGACGCGGGCTTCACCGCGGGGGCGTTCGCCGCCCGGATCGCGACCCTGGTGGCGGGACCATGACGCGGGGTTTCTACATCGGCCGGTTCCAGCCGTACCACAACGGGCACCAGGCGGTACTCGAACGGGTGGCAAAGGACGTGGACGAGATCGTCATCGGCGTCGGGAGCGCCCAGCTCTCCCACGAGCTCGGGAACCCCTTCACCTCCGGCGAAAGGGTCCTCATGATCACCCGGTCGCTCGCCTCCCTCGACCGGCCCATCTACGTCATCCCCATCGAGGACATCCAGCGGAACGCCCTCTGGGTCTCCCACGTGAAGTCCATGACCCCGCCCTTCGACTGCGTCTTCTCGAGTAACCCCCTGGTCGTCCGGCTCTTCGCCGAGGCGGGCCACACGGTCCAGTGCCCGGACATGTACGAGCGCCAGACCCACTCGGGCACGTCCATCAGGCAGAGGATGCTCGAGGGGGAGCCCTGGGAGCACCTCGTGCCCCCGGCCGTGGTCGAGGTCCTGCGGGAGATCGACGGGGTCGGGCGCCTGCGCCAGATCGCCCAGAGCGACTGACCGGCGCACGGGGGACTCTTTTGTTCAGATTCCTGAAGGGTCTCGGGAAGACCGGTAAGACTCCGCAGGTCCTCGGGATAGACGATATTCCCCCGTGGATCGCGGCCCGGGAGGAGGAGGTGAGGAGCGAGCTCTCGGACAAGGTCGCCGGCCCCCGCTCGACCGTGCTCGCCGCCCTGGAGGAGATCGAGAGGGTCCTCGCCGGGTTCGGGACCGGTCCCGACGGGGAGGTCCCCTACCGGAAGCTCGCGGGGGTGACGGAGCACTCGCTCCCCCTCTTCGTGAAGGCCATGCGGACGAGCATCTCCCGCCCGCTGCCCGAGGACCCCGAGGGGTTCTATGCCGCGGCCGGCGAGATCCTGAAGGGGTGCCTCCTCGCCTTCCGGGGCCAGGGGAGGTACCTCGCCACGCGGTTCCCCGAAGAGATGCGGCTCCTGCGGGACGGGGTGGACACGGTGGGGAGGGAGCTGAACGCCCTGACCCCGGCCATCTCCCGCTCGCGCGAACGTCTCGGGGGTCTCGGCGGGCTCCGGGAGTCCCACGCAGCCTACCTCGCCGCGATGCGGCGGAGGGTGGAACTGGAGCAGGAGATCCGGTCCCTCGAGACCAGGGAGACGGGAGACAGGTCGTCCCTGGAGGGGGCGAGGCATTCCCTCGCCGATCTCGAGGGGAGCGAGGAGTACCAGGCCGGCGAACGGGAGCTCTCCCGGATCGCGAGGCTCGAGGAGGACCGGGACGGGGCCCTGCGGGGTTACCATGCCGCGGCCGCCACGGCGGTGCACCTTCTCAGGAAGGGGGAGAAAGTCGCGTCGAGGAACAGGGACCGCGAGGCGGTCCGGGTCCTCCAGGCGGCGGTCGCCCTCCTCGAGCGGGAACTGCCCCCCGCCACCGACGACGAAGACGAGGCCGCGGCGGCACTCGCCTCCGCCCGGGGGGTCCTCGCCTCCCTCGCTTCTTCGGGCGACCTTGCCCTGAAGAGCAGGGCCGAGACCGACCTCCTCGAGGTCCCGGGCCTCTTCGCGAGGGAGATCCGGGAGAATTCACGGAGGTACCGTGAGCTCGCGGCCGGTATCTCCTCGGCGCGGGAGGCCGCCGGGTCGCGGCCAGCCCTCCTCAAAAGCCGGGCCCTGAAGAAGGAGATCGGGGAGCTGGAGAAGCAGGTCGCGGGCACGGTCGAGAGGCTCGGCCAGGCGAGGGAGGAGGCCGCAGGGCTCGATGCCCGGATCGGGGCATCCCTCGAAGATCTCCGCCAGAAGATCGGCGCCCTTTCGGGGAATACCGTCCAGGTCGGCGGGACGGGCGGGGCGGAAAAGTCGGATAAGAGGTAAGTCCCGGCTATCCGCCGGCGAAGCCCGCGAGGGCCTTCTCCAGCTCCGCGGCAGACTGGTAGCGCCTCTCCTTCTCCTTCGCGAGGCACCTCAGGACGATCGCCTCGAGGGGCTTCGCGGCGGGGTTGAGCTCCGAGGGGGGGACGGGCTCGGAGTGGAGGATCCTCGCCGTGATCTCGGTGATGCCCTCGCCGGTGAAGGGCGGCCGGCCCGTGATCAGCTCGTAGAGGATGCACCCCGCGCCGTAGATATCGGTGCGGGCGTCCGTCCCGCCGTAACGGTTCGGGTCGATCTGCTCGGGGGCGGCGTACCGTGGCGAGAACCCCGTGAGGTCGGTCGCGGTCGGCCCGCCGAGGAACTTCGAGAGCCCCCAGTCCCCGATCTTCGGTTCGCCGTCGTCGGCGAGGAGGACGTTCGCCGGTTTCAGGTCGCGGTGGATGATCCCCCGGGCATGGGCGAAGGCGAGCCCCCGGGCGATGCCCGCGACGATGCGGGCGGCCGTCGCGACGTCGACCGGCTTCTCCAGGTCCTCGAGGGAGCGGGGGAAGTACTCCATCTCGACGTACGGGGTGGGGAGGATGTTCGCCCCGAGGATCCGGGCGATGTTCTCGTGGTTCAGGCCCTCCCAGGTCCGCATCTCCTTGAGGAAAGACATCCCCGTCACCTCGTCCATGGACAGGGGGACCTTCACGGCCACGACCCTCCCCGTGTCCTTCCGCCTGGCCCGGAAGACCCGGGACACGCCCCCGCTCCCGATCATCGCCGGCTCGGCGAACCGGGTGAGGAGGTCGCGGGGGAAGCTGGTGGGGGGATCCGGATCCCTTGGGGCCGCTCCCGCGGGGTGAACGGTGTTCGCCCCCGCCCGGCCCGCCTCCGTGCCCCCGCTCTTCCTCTCCCTGCGTACCCTCCGGTCCTGGAGCCAGGCGAGCACGGCCGAGACGGCCGCAACGAGGGCGGCGCCGACAAGGAACGCGCGACGAGGCTCTGCCTGGGCGAGGGGGACGAGGACGAGGAGGCCGGCGATCCCCGCCGCGGCGAGGAACGGGTGGACCCGCCCGAGGAGGGGCGCGGACCTCTGCCGCGCGGCCGAGACCCCGAGGCCGAGGGAGGAGAAGCCCAGGTAGGCGAGGAGGACGCAGAGGGAGAGGGGGGCGAGCCCCTCGCCCTTCGCGGTGAGCCGGACGGCGAGGCCGTTCTCGAGGAGCACCGCGGACCAGACCATCGCGGCCCCGAGGACCGCGTGGATGCCCGCGAGCACGGCACTCCCCGCCCGGGAACCGAAGGGGCCGAAAAGGCCGACGGGGACCGATCGCCCGCGGTCGATCCAGTAGACGAGGCAGAACGCGAGGGCGCCCATCCCGACGATGGCGAGGTCGAGGAGCGGGAGGAGCCTGAGGATCGCCGCGAGGACGGGGTGGGCCGCGAGGGGAGCGGCCGCGGCCGGCCTCGCGTCACCCCCCGGCGTCAGGCCGGACTCCCCCCTTTCCGGAGGCAGGAGCATCGAGCTCCGGCGGTATGGCGAGGACGAGCCTCGCCCCCGTGGTCCCCTGGCCGAGTTCGAGGATGTCCCCGTTCCGCAGGGTGACCGCCTCGTTCCTCCCGACCCGCTTCCCGTTGACCGAAGACCCTCCGGTGCTCCCGCAGTCCTCGAAGGTCACTCCCTTCCCGACCCGGATCCTGCCGTGCGGGCGCGAGACCCGGGTCACCCCCTGGTACGAGTCATCGAGGACGATGTCGCGCCCGGGATCTCCGGCGCCGGGCTGGTCCCGGTCCGCCCGCCCCACCTTCGTCTCGCCCGCCCCGATGGTGAAGGCCCGTCCGTCCTCCTTCCCCCCCATCAGCACGGCCATCGGCGAGCCGCCGAGAAGGGCTCCGCTCACCCCTCCCTTGACCTGGTTCAGCCGCTCGCCCAGGGTCCGGTCAACGCCCGTGATCCGGAGGTTCGAGAATATCCCGAGGGTCCGGACGATCCGCTCCAGGCTGCCCGGGACGACGGAGTACTCCCAGACGGGGTGCACCCCCTTCGAGGTCTCCCGCCCGATCCCCGCCTCCTTCCGGATGACCCCGATGGAGAGGAGCCGGTCCAGGTGCTTCTTCGTGTTCTCGTAGCTCGTCCCGGTCTCCCGGGAGATGGAGGTGACGTCCATCGGCCTCTTCTCGAGGAGCTTGAGGATCCGGAGCCGGGTTCCGCTCGAGAGGATGTCGAGGTAGGCGGAGAGCTCGTCGATGCTGTCCCCCTCCCCCGCGCCCGTGACGGTGTCGGAGATCCCGCCGCCGGTACCCATGAAAGGATTTTCCACCTCGCGCCTTATTAGCATGCCGCACCCGGGCGGTGCCCGGCGGCGTCGGATCCAGCCGGTCAGCCACCGGAGCCGGAACCACAATCTTGTTCACGGGGGACTGCGCATGCTAAGAGGATGTCGGAAGCGCCAACCCCCGGTGAGCGGCGGTATCTCTGGCTCCTCGTCCCGGCCCTCGCGTGGGGAGGGGTCCTCGCGGGCCTCCTGCTTCCCTCCCCGTCCCTCCCGCCCGGGAACCTCGGGTGCGTCCTCGGCTCCCTCGCGATCGCGGCGCTCGCCCTCACGCGGGAGAAGAAGGACATCGTCTCCCTCTGCATCCCGATCTTCGCGTTCATGATCTTCGTCGCCCCGCTGGAGACCCCGCCGGGACTCGCCATCCAGGTCCTGTACGCGGTGTCCCTGACCGCCGTGGCCGTCCGGCTCGAGAGGAAGTTTCCCGCGGTTCCCGCCGATAGGAGCGTGGCGTGATGGACCGGTTCCTCTCGGAGTACATCGAGCGGGTCAGGCCGGCGTTCTCGGCCGCCCCGCGGGACGCGGGCCACCAGGTCGCCTTCGCGTTCCTCTCCTTCAAGCTCGGGATCTACCATGACGCGGTGACCCGGTGCGACCAGGCCCTGAAGCTCATCGAGGGGCGCCCGGTCGCGGGTGCGCTCGCCGTATCCCTCAGGATCGTCCGGGAGCGGGCGATCTCCCTCTCCGAGGCGCAGTTCGACGCGAGGCTGCCGTTCCTCTTCTCGAAGGCGGACCTCCCCTTCGGGATCATCGACCCCTCCCAGCCGGTGGTGGACGCCGACCTCTTCCAGCTGACGAACGCCCTCGTCATCCTCTACGCCGCGGGCATGGCGGCCTCGCCCGACGACGAGCAGGCCCTGGAGGAGCAGGAGAAGTACGTCCTGCAGCTCCTCGCCACGTACCGGAAGTCGCTGGACAAGTGAATTTTCGGTGCTGCCGGCCGGGCGGTCGGAAAAGGAGAAGGATTTCAGAGCGAGTCCAGGCTGATCTTCTCGAAGTCCTGGGCGGCCCTCGCGATCTCCGTGACCCCGAAGGCGGTCTGGACCGAGGAGATCTCGAGCTCGATGGCCACGTTGCAGACGTAGTCCAGGAGGTCCACCGAGAGCTCCTTCTTCTCCCGGGACTTGCGGACCTGGTCCACGAGCTCCGCGAGTTTCTCGGGGGGCTCCATGCGGAGCTTCGCCAGGCTGATCACGCACATGTAGATCCGGGTCAGGTTGCGATCGGGGCCCGTGATCGTATCGAAGAAGTTCCGGATCACCTGGGCCTGGTAGATCTCCGCTCCCATAGGTAACCGGAGGGTTCGAATGTCCGCGTTAAATAGTTGCTGGTATTCCGGGCGCGGATCGGGCCCGGGGCTCACCGGCGCGTCGAGACGATCTTGATCACGTCCCGGTCCTTCAGCGGGTGGGTGTCCTTCACCCGCATCTTCGTGCGGGCGTCCACCGCGTACAGGAAACCCTCGCCGATATCGGTGTGGACCCGGAAGGCGAGGTCCCGGGGCGTCGAGCCCTTCTTCATCAGGAAGGCGTCCGGGAGCACCCTCCCCTGGCTGTCCGCGTACTTGTGCTCGTCCTCGACGGGGTAGACCACGATCAGGTCGAGGAGGGAGAAGACCGCCTGGTTCAGGGCCTCCTGGACCCCCGTCCCGCCGAACTTCTTCATGACCCCCGCGATCCGCTCGAGGCCCGCCTTCTGCGCCGGGTTCAGCCCCTCGGGCTTCAGGACCGAGAACGCGGGGTCGCCGGGGAGGTACTTCACGACCCCCGCCGTGGCCGCGTTCCGGAGGGCGAGCTCGCCGGCGCCCGTCGCGAACCGGATCCCCCTCCCCCGAAGTTTCTCGACGATGGTCCCGGCGGCCTCGTCCACCCGGTTCCCGACGAGCATCATCGGCTTTGCCCGGCCGAGGAGCATGCGGCAGAACCGCACGAGGTCCTTCTCCTGGGCCTTCGGGAGGTCGATCCCCGACTCGAGCTCCACGGCATGGACCTGGTCGACGGTGATCCCGAGGCCGGCGATGAGCTCGGCGATGGCGATGACCATCGAGGAGGACTTTGCCTGGGACTGCCGCTGGATCTTGCTCCAGTGCTTCTCGAGGATCCCGTAGAGCCACATCGACATCTCGAACTCCAGGAACTCGATATCCTCCGACGGGTCGTGGGACCCCGCCCCGACGGGGTTCCCCTCGGCGTCCGTCGACCCGCTCGCGTCGAGGAGGTGGATGATGGCGTCGGCCTGCCGGAGATGGTCGAGGAACTGGTTCCCGAGGCCGCGGCCCTTGTGGGCCTCGGGGACGAGGCCCGCCACGTCGATGAGCCCGATGGGGACGAACCGGACCCCGTCTTTGCACACCCCGCAGCTCGTGCCGAGCTCCCTGCAGACGCAGGGCGAACGGACATAGGCCACGCCATGGTTCGCGTCGATGGTGGTGAAGGGGTAGTTCGCGATCTCGACGTTCGCGAGCGTCGCGGCCTTGAAGAATGTGGATTTGCCGCAGTTGGGCTTTCCGGCGAGGGCGAGGGTGATCATGACGGTGCTTCCTCCTCAAATCCTGGTGAGCGATCCGAGCCATCCTTTTTAATGGTGCAGGGGCCCGTACCTAGGTACCATGAGTTACACGAGACGGGATATTTATTATTTTGATCGGCCCGGCGGGGAGAACACGAAGGACGCCGCCCGGATGGCCGTGGAACGGGCAAGGGCCCTCGGCATAAAGCGGATCGTCGTCGCGAGCACGGGCGGGTCCACGGCCCTCGCCTTCCACGAGGCGGCGAAGGGGGCGGGGATCGAGCTCGTCGTCGTGACCCACGTGGTCGGCTTCGAGAAGCCCGGGGTCTGGGAGTTCTCCGAAGAGACGGCGAAGGCCCTCCGCGCCTCGGGGGTGAAGATCGTGACCGGCACCCATGCCCTCTCCGGCCTCGAGCGCGCCCTCTCCCGGTCCCAGCGGGTCGGCGGCGGGTCGCGGACCGAGGCGATCGCCGAGGCGCTCAGGCGGACCGTCGCGGTCGGCCTGAAGGTGGCCGTGGAGTGCTGCCTGATCGCCGCCGACCAGGGTGCCATCCCCGTCGGCGAGGAGGTCGTCGCGGCGGGCGGGACCGCGAACGGCGCCGACACCGTCTGCGTCATCCGCCCGTCCCACACCGCCTCCTTCTTCGACCTCCAGGTCCGGGAGATCGTGGCCATGCCGAGGAACCGGTAGGCATGATCCGCGAATCCCTGCGGGAGGCCGCCGCCCGGATCAGGGACACCCCCGTGCTCTGGGCCACCGGCCTCTACCTCGCGGCCCTCTTCGCCCTGGACATCCTCCTCGAGGCCTCGGGGAACACGGTCGTCGGTGCCCACGTGGGGTTCCTCGGGCTCTGCGGCATCCCCTTCTTCGCGGGCGGGTCCTACGGCGCCATCCGCGCCGCGGGGGCGGGGGAGAAGGCCGGCCTTCGCCGGTTCGCCGCCGACGGCGTGAGGTACTTCTTCCGCATCCTCCTCCCCGGGGCGGTCGTCGTGAGCGCCGCCCTCGTCACCGGCTTCCTCGTCATGGTCCCGGTCTCCCTCATCCTGGGGCCGGCCGCCGCCACCCCCCTCTCGCTCGTCTGGGTCGGCATCCCCTTCGCCTTCTTCACCTTCTTCTTCGACACCGCCGCGGTCTTCGAGGACCGGAAGGTCTTCGACTCCATCCGGAGGTCGGTGGAGTTCGTCACGGGGAGGCCGGGCCGGGTCGTCCTCTTCTACCTCGCGAGCCTCGCCATCGGCTTCCTCATCTTCCTCGCCGGCGCGGGGCTCTGGTCCTTCGCGGTCGCCGAGAAACTCCAGCCCCTCGCGGACGCGGACCCGTCCCTGTACCTGAACATGACCCCCGCCCAGGTGGTCTCCCTCATCGGGGTGAACGGGCTCTGGGCGGGGGTGGGTATCGGGTTCGTCGCGGTGGCTATCGGCGGGACCCTCCTCGCCGCCTTCAAGGCCTGCTTCTTCCGGCGGGCCGCGGCCGGCGCGGCGGCCCCTGCCCCGCAGGGCGAGTTCGACGAGAAAGGCAGATGGTACCGGTACTAGACCGGTACCAGGGATACTCTCCTCTAACCGGGGCCCGCCTCCCTCAGCCGATGGCGAGCAGGATGAGGAGGGCGACGAGCCCGCCCGAGAGGGTCGCGAGGAGGTTCGTCCCCGCGTTCCCGATGAAACCCCGGTTCTCCGCGAGCGCCCCCACCAGGCTGTCGACGTTCGCGCCCGCGAAGCCCGCGGCCGCGACGGCGAGGAGCATCCGCACGTCGCCGATGCCGAGGAGGAATGCCGAGAGGGCGATCGCCGCCGATGCGACGAGCGAGGCCGCCTCGCCGACGAGGGTGATCCCCCCGTTCGTCCCCTTCGCGACGGGGGCGAGGGTCGTGATGAGGACCGGGTCCCGCGAGGTCATCCCGATCTCCCCGCCCATGGTGTCGGCCGCGGCGGTCGCGATGCTCCCGAGGTAGAGGGCGATGCAGAGGGGGTTCCCGCCCGAGATCCCGTAGAGGACCGCGGCCGCCACGCCGACGAGGCCGTTCGCAAAGACGTTGAGGTACCCCCGCACCCCGCCGTGGGACTCCGCGATCCCCGCGGCGGCCTTCGCCTCGTACCGGTACCTGGTCGACCCCGAGCCGATCACGAGGAAGGCGAGCATGACGAGGAACCACCGCACGTCGGAGAAGACGATGATGATGATCCCGACGATCGCGCCCGAGAAGAGGCCGCTCACGTCCGCGACCCTGAGCCGGTACGCGATGTACCCGAAGGAGAGGGCGATACCGGCGGCCGCGGTGAGGAGCCCCAGGTTCTCGACGGGCATCGAGAGGTCGGAGAAGAGGTACATGGTCATGGCCACGCCGAGGCCCTCGACCATGAGGATGTCGCTCCTCCCCTGGAGGGCCGCCTTGAGGAGGACCGCGACGAGGACGCCGAGGAGGAGGAGGAGGAGGACGAGCGGGCGGAGCTCCAGGTACCCGATGGCCGCGAAGTAGAGCGCCGCGATCCCGCCGCCCGCCGAGGAGGCCGCGAGGTAGGTGAGGTACCGGTGGTGCCCGCCGGCCGCGGCACGGTAGGCGATCTCCCCCGCGGCGACGATCGCGAGGGTCAGGGAGAAGATGGGGAGGGGGAGCCAGCCGATGCCGTAGAGGACGGCGAGGATGATGATCGAGACCGAGAGGCCGCGGGTCCCCCGGATCAGGTACATGATGGACGAGAAGAGGATGACGATGATGGAGAGGAGGTACGGCGGCTGGAGGAAGGGCGAGGCGAGGATGCAGCCGGCCGCGAGGACGAGGGCGACCACCATCGCGACGAACCGCCCGATCTCCTCGCGAACGAGCACGCTCACCGGTACCTCGCCTGCCCCTGGGCCGGTCTCCTCCGCGGGCGTCGTCATCCCTCTCTTAAGATCTGACGGCAAGCGAATAATCCTTTTTGGGTCGCGGTCCGTGCGGCCCCCGCCCGGAAACGAGCCTGTACAGGGCCTGGACGGAGCGTGGGACGAAAAAGAGTGGGTTTTACTTGAGCCCCTTGAGGCACTCGTCGATCATCAGGGGGGCCTTGTCCTTCAGCCCGAAGCCGAGGAGGATGGCGATGCCGGCGCCGATCCCGATCCCGATCCCCCACGCGATGGGCGTGACGAAGGTGTACACGATGGTGAGGTCGAGCTCGAGCTGGGAGAGGGCGAGGATGATCACCACGAGGTAGAGGAAGAGCCGGAGGCCGGTGTTCACGATCCCGAAGAAGGAGATGCCCCCGTAGAGCTTCTCGAGGAGGGTCGCGAGGTAGTCGATGAAGACGAAGCCGACGAGGAGGATGATCCCGAAGACGATGATGTTCGGGATGTAGTTCACCGCCCGCTCGACGAACCGGGTGAGGGCGTCGATCTTCAGGATGTCGGCCGCGACCATGATCGCGAGGAGGTACACGAAGATCCGGATGATGATGTCCCCGAGATACCCGAGGGAGACCCCGGTCTTCTGGAAACTCGGCCCGATCGAGGACTTGAGGAGGTAGGCATCGATCCCGCTCTTCTCGAAGATGAGCCTGACGAGCTTTCCGAGGAGCCTGCCGACGACCCACCCGATGAGGAGGACGATGATCGCCGCCACCAGGTACGGGAGGACGGCAAAGGTCGACTCGGTCTGTGTCGCGAGGTACGTAGCGAAATCCACCATAGCTATCACAAGGAGACCACAACGATCCTATAAAAATATGACGAAAATATCCCGGGCCCGCCTTCTTCGTGAAACCGGGCCCCGTGGACCGTTTTTTCCGGACGGCAACGGTCCCCGGATCCGCACGGGCGGGTGCCGGATGAAAGGTATTTTTCTCCCCCGCGATCAAGAATAGAGAAGAAACAAGGGAACGGACGGCGCGTTGTGGCCCCTTCAGGCGACATCCCGAAACACTATGACTTCGCCGAGGTCGAGGCGCGGTGGCAGCGGACCTGGCGGGACGAGGAGAACTACTTTGACCGGTCCTCGGGGAAGCCCAGGTACATCATCGACACCCCGCCGCCGTACCCGACGGGGAACTTCCACATCGGGAACGCGCTCAACTGGTGCTACATCGACTTCATCGCCCGGTACAAGCGGATGCAGGGCTACAATGTCATGTTCCCCCAGGGGTGGGACTGCCACGGCCTCCCCACCGAGGTGAAGGTCGAGGAGATCCACGGGATCACGAAGAACGACGTCTCCCGCGAGGAGTTCCGCCGGATGTGCCGCGAGCTCACGGCGAAGAACATCGA
>DATIYO010000011.1:0-9818 GCA_035517575.1 Methanomicrobiales archaeon | reverse complement strand
CCAGGAAGGAGCGGTAAAAGGGATCCTTTTTTTTATAATCCGGTTTGGTCCTGCTTCTCTCTCTTTATCCTTTGCGGGGCCGCACGGCATGGGCGCCCGCGAGGTGGAGGATCCGGCAGGCGTACTCGGCGGCGGAGGTGACCAGGTACGCCTCCTCGAAGTCCTTCCCCGCCGCAAAGGTCCCGTGCCCCCGGGCGATCGCGACCTTCCCCTGCAGGAGGGCATCGGCCACCCGGTCGGCGAGCCGCTGCGAACCGGGGGCACCCCCCACGACGGGTATCGCGGGGCAGAGGGCCATCCCCTCGGGATCGACGGGGCTGATCTTCTCCCGGGAGAGGGAGAGGGCGACCGCGTGGGCGGGGTGGGTGTGGAGAATGGCGAGGTGCCGGGTCTCGAGGTACACGGCCCGGTGGATCAGGGACTCGCGGGAGGCACCGGCCGGGACGTCGCCATCCAGGGTCACGAAGACGAGCGGGCCGGGCTCGTCCAGGTAGGCCCCGGTCCGGGTGACGAGGAACCCCTCCCGGGTCCGGACGCTCGCGTTCCCGACGTTTCCCGTGGCGAGCCCCTCGGCGACGGCCCGCCTCCCGATCCGGGCGAGATCGCCGCTAGCTGAACCGGATCCCGACATCCCGCATCTTCTGGTATCTCGCGATGTTCAGGAGGAGGGGGGTGATGGCCTCGACCATGGGGGAGACCGAGAGCGGGCCGGCGTCGAACCCCGCGAGGTCGGGGATGCTTCCCACGAGCTCCATCACGGTCGCCTTCGCCGCGGGGTCGTCGCCGCAGACCGCGACCGAGTGCTCGAAGGGGGCGTCGAGGGCCTTCCACCGGTTCGCCGCGATGTTGTTGAAGGCCGAGCAGACCGCCGCTTTCCCGGGGAGGAGCCGGCGGGCGAGGAGCGCGGCCGAGCCCTCGGGGGGAGGCGCGAAGAAGAAGTGCTCCTTCTTCCCGAGCGGGTTCACGGGGGAGATCACGAGCTTCCCCTCGAATCCGGTGAGGGAGGCGAGGGTCGGGGCGAGGTGCTGGAAGGGGACCGCGAGGATCACCATGCCGGCGCGGTCGACCGCGTCCTGGTTCGAGACCCCCGAGCAGGTGCAGGGGAGCCCCCGCTCGTCGAGGGCGAGGTGGCAGGCGTCGCTCGAGGCGCAGGCCTTCTCGACCTCCCTCGAGCCGAGGATCACCTCGTGGACCTGGGAGATGCGGAGGGCCATCCCCTCGCCGATGTCCCCGGTCCCGCCGACGATCCCGACCTTCACGGCTTCTCCAGGAGCGGCTTCACCATCGCCTCGAGGGAGGAGGCGTCGGTGAGCCCCTCGATCCGCCGGATCTCCTTCGCGTCCTTCTCGATGATCAGGGTCGGGACGACGTAGATCCGGTACTGGTTCGCCATCTCCATGTGGTCGTCCACGTTGATCTTCCTCACCTCGACCTGGTCGCCCATCCGCCGGGCGAACTCCTCGAGGATCGGGGTCTGGAGCCTGCAGGGCCCGCACCAGTCGGCGTAAAAATCGATTAAAACAGGCTTACCCATGTATCCACCGGAACAAGAGCTGCCGGTTGGGGAAATAAAGATTGTTATTTTTGAAACCGGGGCGATTACTTCGAGAGGACCGCCATGATGATCTTCCCGTACGCCGGCCGGGTGATGGCGACCCCCACGAGGACCCCGAGGATGGTGATGAAGGCGAAGCCCTTCAGGGTCGAGAGGTCCATGAGGGCGAGCGGGAGCATGGCGAAGACCACGGTCCCCGCCGCGATCAGGATGATCGCGAGGGCCCTCCCGAGGCGCTTCAGGTAGAGGGCGGGCGAGGGCACCTTCCCCTCGTGGAGGACCTCGTCGGTGATGACCACGAGCTGGTCGATCCCCGTCCCCACGACGGCGATCAGGCCCGCGATGGAGGCGAGGTCGAGCTGCTGGACGAACCGGGCGATACCGAGGAGGATGATCACCTCGGCGAAGTTCGTCCCGACCATGGGGAGCACGATGGAGGGCTCGCGGTACCGGAGGTAGATCACGAGGCCCACGGTCAGGATGGCGAGGATCCCCGCGACGAAGGACATGTACTTGAAGTAGTCGCCGAGGGGGGCCGAGACCTGGCCGAAGTTCGCGACGTTCACGTCCACGGGGAGGGCGCCCGCCCGGAGGTGGATCTCGAGGGTCTGGGCCTCGTTCATCCCCGTGGTCCCCGTGCCGGTGCTCGCCTGGAGCCTCGAGACGTCCTGGGTCAGGAGCTCCTTCGCGAGCGTCGGGTCGAGGGGCGCCGAGAAGACCGTGACATTGTCGAGGAGCATCGAGATGGGGTGGGCGTCGGGGTTCGTCGCGGCCCCGTACTCGTTCGCCGCGGTCCGGAAGGCGGTCGCCCCCTGGTCCGAGAGGGTGAAGGGCACGCCCCAGGTCATCCGCGTCGGGTCCTGCTGGGGGTTGCCCACCGAGGTGATGGCGTTCCCGAAGAGGACGTGGGCCGTGTCGTTCCCCGTCGTCTTGATCCGGATCTCGAAGAGCCCCTGCTTGCCCACGATGCTCCGGGCCGTGTTGATGTCGACCCCCGCGAGCTCGACCCGGACGTACTTGACGACGTTCGTCCCGACGGGCGTGAGGAGGTTCACCCGGGCGTCCTTCGTCCCCAGGGTGTTGATCTTCTCGGCGAGGATGTTCTTGATGTCGTTCCCCGTCGCCTGGGAGACCCCCGGCTGGTAGTTCACCAGGGTCGCGTTCTCGGCGGCGAGGGCGGCCGCGAGCTCGTCCTCTGTGAAGAGCTTCCTGATCTCCAGCTGGGCGGGCCCGACGACCGCCACCTCGGCGTCCAGGCGCCTGTTCAGGAGGGCCGCGAGGGCGTCGGGGGTCTCGGTCGCCGAGGTGAACCCGACCACCTCGGAGTCAAAGGACATCTGGAGCCAGGAGCCTCCCTGGAGGTCGAGGCCGAACTGGAGGGCGGTCGTGAACTTCCCGTTCTCGAAGTGGGGGTAGATCGCGACCACCGAGAGCACGATGAGGGCGATGAGGAGGACGACCCGCCAGTCCCTCGCGATCTCGCGCAGGCCCTCCTTCTTCGGAGGGGCCTGCCGCTCCTGCTGCTCCTTCTTCGCGGCCGCCTCCGCCTCCCGCTTCTTCTTCGGCTTCGCCATCAGGACCCCCTCCGCTCGGCGTACCACTTGAGGAGCGTCGCGTTCGTGATCCAGGTGTTGACGACGTCGAGGACGAGCCCGATCAGGAGGACCGCGGCCATCTCGCGGATGATCTCGATCTGCCCGAGGCCCGAGACCACCCAGAGGGAGAGGACGGCGGCGAAGGTCGTCGAGGTCATGATGATCCCCGTGTGGAAGGCCCCCGCGAGCTTGTCCTCGAGCTTCCCCTGCCGTTTCAGCACCCGCATGGTGAGGAGGATGTCGCTGTCCACCGAGTAGCCGATGAGCATGAGGAGGGCCGCGGTGGTCGGGAGGGTGAGGGGGATGCCGACGAGGGTCATCCCCGCCGCGGTCCCCGCCATGTCGATGAAGGCGCAGGAGACCACGGCGATCGAGGGGATGAAGGTGCGAAACGCGATGAGGACGACGATGGCCATCCCGAGGAAGGAGAAGAGGAGGGCGATGAGGGCCTGGCCCTGGAGCGTCTGGCCGAAGCTCGAGTCGATGTAGTCCACGCTCGCGTCGGGGTAGCGGGCGTTGATCTTCGAGAGGAGCGCCTGGTTCTGGTCCGCCGACATGTTCGTGAAGGTGAGGAGGTAGATCCGGGAGGAGACGTCGTGGGTGACGGGCTGGAGGGGGAACCCCGCGAAGTACGCCTCGACGGCCGCCTGGGTGTCGTTCGTCGAGATGGTCACCGAGGTCCCGCCCGTGAAGTCGATCCCCGGCTTCACGGGGAGGCCGTAGGAGAGGTACGTCATCCCGATGACGGCGAGGGAGATGACGAAGATGGCCATCGGGACGGCCACCATCTTCAGGTTGGTGTAGCGGTTGATATCGTACTCGAACCAGGCCATACCGTACAGTGAGGACGCCGGCAGATTAAACGTTTGGCATCCCCCACCGGCCCGAGGAGCCGGGGTGCATGCTTTCTGGTCGAAAAAGGTGCACTGGACCTTTTCCTCCCGCCCCCGTTTCTCGTCGTCAGGGATGCTTTCGGCATCCCATCCTCCTCAAAAAGGAGTCCTCCTCGAAAAACGCAAATAACAACGGTTAAGTACAGCCCTGCCGCATGTGCCCTCTATGGCGTCCAGGGAGGGAATCAGGCGGGAGATAAGGAGACGGCTCCGGGCGTACCTCCTGCGGGACCGCACGGGGATCCGGAGGGAGGTGCTCGGCCTCTTCCTCCGGATGCGTACCCTCACCGTGCCCCGGATCTACGAGGTGCTCACCCGCCGGTTCCCGGTGAGCTTCCATGCCCTCGCCTCGATGGTGGGGATCATCGCCTCCCGCATCGGGATCCTGCATGTCCGGAAGCAGCACGACAGCCCCTATGCCGTCTACGAGCTCAGGGAGGAGTACGTGGACGTCGTGACCCAGCTCCTCGTCGCCTGAATCCCTTCCGGTGACAGGGATTCACCACCAGGCCTTCGGCCTGTCGGTCATCACCGTGGCTTCGCCACGTCGATTCTCCCTCGGGCCTTCGCCCCTCCGGGTTCTCGCTCGGTCCGTTGTCCTTCGCGCTCGCCACCGGGGCTTCGCCCCGTCGGCTCCTCCTCGGGCTGATGCCAACGAGGATAATCCCACCACCTTTTTTACCATCCCGGTGCAACGCTCCCCATGGAACGGCCGTCCCCGCCCCCGTCCCCGTCCCCCGACGGGATCCGGGTCACCGACGAGGTGCAGACGTACGTGGCGATGCGGAGGCATGACATGCGGGTCTGCACCTCCTGCGGGGGCCCGATCCTCCTCCCGACCTCGATCCACCCGCCGAAGCCGACCGACCTCAGGATCAGGGTGGGGGACTTCACGGTCTATGTCTCGAAGTACCAGGCCCGGTACCACGACACCATCCATGCCGGCATGATCCCGAGGTTCCTGGACCGGTTCTAGCCCTATGCCGTACGAAGTCCTCGAGCACACGGCCGATGTCAGGTTCAGGGCGACGGGCCGGACCCTCGCGGAGGCCTTTGCCGAGGCCGCCCGGGCGGTCTGCGAGACGATGGCGCCCGGCTGCACGCCGGCCGGGGTGGAGCGGAGGATCGGGCTCGAGGCGCCCGATACCGGGACCCTCCTCGCCGACTTCCTCTCCGAGATCCTCTACCTCGCCGACGCCGAGTCCCTCGCCTTCTGCTCCTTTAACGTGCGGATCGACGGGAACCGGCTCTCGGCCGTCTGCAGGGGCGAGGAGTTCAGCAGGGAAAAGCACGGGGGCGGGTCAGAGATCAAGGGGATCTCCTACTCGGGGCTCTCCATTTATGAGGAGGGGGAGAGGTATGTACTGGAGTTCATCGCGGACGTGTGAGGGTGCGTATGGGTGACGGGGTGAAGCGGGTAGACGAGTACGAGTGGGAGGTCCCCGTCGGGTACACCGGCGGGATGCGGGTCCCGGGCCGGTTCTTCCTCTCGGAGGGGCTGCGGAGGAGCCTCGAGCCGGGGGCCATCCAGCAGCTCGCGAACGTCGCGACGATGCCGGGCATCGTGAAGTACGCCCTCGCGATGCCGGACATCCACTGGGGGTACGGCTTCCCCATCGGGGGCGTCGCGGCCTTCGACATCTCCACGGGGGTCATCTCCCCGGGCGGGGTGGGCTTTGACATCAACTGCGGCGTCCGGCTCCTCGCGACCCCCCTCACGGTGAACGACCTCAGGAACCGGCGGGAGCTCGTGGAGCGGCTCTTCCAGGCGGTCCCGACCGGCGTCGGGGCGAAGGCCTCCCTCCGGCTCTCGAACCGGGAGCTCGAGGAGATGATGATGACAGGCTCCCGCTGGGCGGTGGAGCACGGGTACGGGGTCGCGGGCGACATCGCCCGGTGCGAGGAGCAGGGGGCGATGAAGGGCGCGGACCCTGCCGCGGTGAGCCAGAAGGCCCGCCAGCGGGGGTTCCCCCAGTCGGGGACCCTGGGCTCGGGGAACCATTTCCTCGAGGTCCAGGAGGTGAAGGAGATCTATGACCAGAAGGCCGCCTCCGTGCTCGGCGTCTCCCGCGGCCAGGTCACCGTCATGATCCACTGCGGCTCACGGGGGCTCGGCCACCAGGTCTGCACCGACCACCTGAAGGCCCTGGAGCTGGCGACGAAGAAATACGGCATCGAGCTCCCCGACCGGCAGCTCGCCTGCGCCCCCATCGCCTCGCCCGAGGGCAGGGCCTACTTCGCCGGCATGGCGGCCGCGGCGAACTATGCCTGGGCGAACCGGCAGGTCATCACCGACCTGACCCGGAAGGTCCTCGCGTCGCTCTACGGGATCAGGTACGAGCAGATGCCCCTCGTCTACGACGTCTGCCACAACGTCGCGAAGATGGAGGTCCACACCGTCGACGGGAAGGAGATGCAGGTCTGCGTCCACCGGAAGGGCGCGACCCGGGCCTTCGGGCCGGGCTCCCCCGATCTCCCGCCCGAGTTCGCCGCGACGGGCCAGCCGGTCATCATCCCCGGCTCCATGGGCACCCCCTCGTTCCTCCTCTGCGGCACGGCAAAGGCGATGGAGAAGACCTTCGGGTCCACCTGCCACGGCGCCGGCCGGGTGACCTCCCGTACCCAGGCGAAGAAGGGGGTGCGGGGGAAGGACATCCGGGACCAGCTCGCGCAGCAGGGGATCATCGTCCGGGCCACGTCCGAGGCCTCCATCGCCGAGGAGGCGCCGCAGGTGTACAAGCCCTCCGAGGAGGTGGTCCGGGTGGTGGACGCGGTCGGCATCTCCCGGCTCGTCGCGAAGCTCGTCCCCCTCGGGGTGATCAAGGGGTGACCGGCCGGACCGGGTTCCTCTGGGACTCCCCCCAGATCTTCACCCGGCTCATCGACGAGTGCACCGGCTGCTGCGAGCTCGTCACCCCCCAGATCCTCGCCTCGCCCTTCTACCGCGGCCGGTTCACGGCGATCATCATCCCGACCGGCTTCGGGAACCCCGCCTACTCGCGGCTCCTCCCCGCCCTCCGCGCCTCGTCGGGGAGGATCGAGCGGTTCCTGGAGGCGGGGGGGAGGATCCTCGTCTTCGGGGCGGCCGACGAGCGCCCGGGCTCCTATGACTGGCTCCCCTTCCGGCTCACCTACCGGCACGCTTATGCGCCGCGGAGGATCGCCTTCGCCGCGGGGAGCCCGTGGGCGAGCCTCGTCGAGGGGTACGACCCGGCCGCGATCGAGTGCGACGGCACCTTTCCCGAGTACGAGGGGACCGCGGCCGCGACCGCCGAGGGCGGCGAGGCGGTGGTCGTCGAGAAGGCCGTGGGGGACGGCCTCGTGCTCGCCGCGACCATCCACGAGTACCCCTCGCGGGCCTTCCTCGCCGCCTTCTCATCAGGCGATGGGGAAGCCTTATTGTAGGTCATGGGAGAGAGAGTGTTGGGGATGGTTCCATGAGAGACCCCGTCATCTCGGCAGGATCCACGGCAGAGGACTGGAAGCCCCTTCTCCTCTCCCTCCATGAACTGCTCAACCGGCTCCCGGTCACCGCCCGCTCGCGGGACCGGCCGGGCATCAGGATCGAGGAGGGGAGGATCCTCGACACGGGCTACACCGGCCCGATCCTCGAGGAGGCCATCGCGAGGAACGAGCTCAGGAAGGCGACCCCGAGGACGGGTCCCTACCGGGGCGTGCCGGTGAGGGTCGCCCCCGTCCGGAACGAGAAGGGGGAGGCCATCGGGGCCATCGGCGTCGTCGACATCACGGGCATCTTCGACCTCGCGACCCTCATGGAGCACCAGAGCGCCATCATGAAGCAGATCTGCGGGAAAGACCCCTGCCCGCTCCCCTCGGAGCAGGCCGGGTCCAAGAGGTGAACCGTGGACGATCCGGCCTTCCAGGTGCTCAGGGTCATCGACGAGGGAGGGGGGAGCGCCCCGGCCGAATCCATCACCGCCTCGCTCGGGATCCCCCGTTCGGGAGTGACCGAGGCGGTGGACCGGCTCCGGCACCTGGGGTACGGGATCGGCGAGCCCCGCAGGGACCTGTACCAGCTCACGAAGCGATCGACGAGGCTCCTCCCCTACGAGATCCAGCGGCACCTCGGGACGAAGGTCATCGGCCGCCGGATGCAATACCTCGAGAAGACCGAGTCGACCACCTGGGTCGCCCGGGACCTTCTCTGCCAGCAGGACCCGGAGCGGCTCCACGGGACGGTGATCATCGCCGAGGAGCAGACCGGCGGCCAGGGCCGGCTCGGGAGGGCCTGGGCCTCACCGCCGGGCGGGATCTGGACCACCACCCTCCTCGCCCCGAAGCTCCCCATCGACCGGGTCTTCATGGTGACCATGGCCGGGGCGGTCGCGGTGGCCCGGGCGATCCGGAAGGACCTCGACCTCGGGGCGCTCATCAAGTGGCCGAACGACCTCCTCCTCGGTGACCGGAAGGTGGCGGGCCTCCTCCTCGAGATCTCCGCCGAGAACGCGGCGGTGAACCACGCCCTCCTCGGCCTCGGGATCGACGCGAACGTCCCGGTCGACCACCTGCCCGCCGAGTTACGGGCGACGGTCACCTCCCTCTCGGCCGAGCTCGGGAAGGAGGTGGACCGGCCCGCGCTCTTCGCCTCGGTGCTCCGGGAGTTCGAGCGCCGGTACGAGCTCCTCGAGGCGGGCGAGTTCGATGCCGTCGCCCGGGAGTGGCGGAGCCTCTCGAACACCCTGGGCCGGCAGGTCAGGATCACCACCCTCGCGAAGTCCTTCGAGGGCGAGGCGGTGGACATCGACGACTCGGGCGCCCTCCTCGTCCGGAAGGATTCGGGGGCGGTGGAGCGGGTCATCGCCGGGGACTGCCGCCACCTCTAGGGTCGCATGCACGGGAACCCCGAGCGGACCACCCTCCTCGCGCAGTCGGCGACCTTCATCGCCCTCCTCGCCGCGGGCGCCTGGGCCGCGGTGCCCGTCGGCCCCGTCCCCGTCACCCTCCAGACGTTCTTCCTCCTCCTCGCCGCGCCGGTCATGAAGCGGCGGGCGGTGCTACCGGCCGCCCTCTACCTCGTCCTCGGCGCCCTGAACCTCCCGGTCTTCCACTCCGGCCTCTCGGGCATCGGGGTCCTCCTCGGCCCTTCGGGGGGCTTCCTCGCCGGGTTCGTCCCGGCCGCCGCGGTCGCGGGGCTCGCGTACGAGAAGGAGTCGAGGGTCATCAGGGCCGCCGGCCTCGCCGCGGGCACCCTCCTCGTCTATGCCTTCGGGGCCGGCTGGCTCCTCCTCTCGGCGGGGCTCTCCCTCCCTGCCGCGGTGCTCGTCGGGGTCGTCCCGTTCCTCCCTGGCGACGTCCTCAAGGGGGCCGGGGTGTTCCTCCTCGGGGAGCGGCTCCCATGATCACGATCCGGGGTCTCTCCCACCGGGTGCTGGACATCCCCGACCTCTTCATCCCCGGGGGCAGGACGGGGGTCATCGGCCCGAACGGGGCCGGGAAGACCACCCTGCTCCGGCTCATCGCGGGGATCGATACCCCTGAGAAGGGGGAGATCCTGGTCGACGGCATCCCGCCGCGGGAGAAAGAGATCGGGTGGGTGGGGGAGGAGCCGGACCGGGGGATCGTCTTCGGCCGGGTCTTCGACGAGATCGCGTCCCCTCTTCGGTTCCGGCACGATGCCTGTTCCGCGGTCGACGACCGGGTGAGGGCCGTCGCCTCGGCGATCGGGATCGTTGACCTCCTCGGCCGGGAGACGGGAAGCCTCTCGACCGGCGAGAAGGTGAAGGTCGCGATCGGCGCCGCCCTCGTTGCCCGGCC
>DATIYO010000010.1:0-6563 GCA_035517575.1 Methanomicrobiales archaeon | reverse complement strand
GGTGAAGCGGCGGGGGACCCGGTCGTCGATCTCCACGAGCCCTCCCCCGATGGGCCGGATGGGGACCCCCATCCGGAGGAGGACGCCGTCCAGGGTGATGGTGCACATCGTGCAGATCCCTGCCTGGCCCTCAGGGACGGTGAGGTCCTCCAGCCTCTCGCCCGCCGACAGGATCCGGATCCGGTCGCTCACCGAGAGGCCCGCCCGGTATGCGTTCCGGAAGATGGATATGGCCTTCTCGAGGTCGTCGGCCGGGATGAGGGAGAGGTTGAAGATGATCCTCCCCGTGTTCGCGACCGGGTCATAGTTCACCTGCATCGCGAGGTCCTCGATCCGGCTGTTGATGAAACTGAGGGCGCACCCCCGTTCCGCTGACGGGGGCTGGCATTTCGCGGGTTCCATGGCCACCTGAGGGTATATCTCCCGCACCTTCCTTATAAGTGTCGCCCCGTGAGGGCACGGGCGCCCGCTCCCGTCGTCGGGGGGCCCGAGAAGAAATGTTCTATAGTTGCGATGCGATGTACGTGTGAATGGACAGCGAGATGAGAGATCGGGCCCGGGAGGCGGTGCGGCGCATCCTGGAGGCGGCCCAGTACGAGGTGGAGGACCTGGAGCGGCCCCTGGACCTCTCGGCCATCGGCTCGGGGGAGTGCATCATCGTCCAGTGCTCTGACAGCCCCGCGGAGATCGCCCAGTTCGACCGGACGAACTACCGGTGCCGGGTCGGCGACGGGGAGGTGACGAGCCGGAAGCTCCTCTTCACCCTGAACGACTCGGCTCCCACCGAGCACTGCATCCGGTGGGGCGTCGGGGACCTGGAGGCCCAGGCCGGCCGGGCCGTCGCGGCCGGGGTGCTCGGCGAGCGGTTCTCGCTCGACCTCGGCCACCCGGCGGCGGCAGCGGCCGGGCCTGCTCTCGACGAGGCGGGGCCCGAGCTGCCCCACGTGCCGGTGAAGGTCGACGAGAAGCGGGCGAAGGCCATCTCCGGCGAGACCGGGGGCGCGACGCTGCGCTTCATCCCCTACTGGCGCTACCACTACAGGAGCAGCGGCCAGAAGGGGTACGGGAACCAGGTGGTGACCTTCAACGCCGAGAAGAAGGGCGCGATCAACGCGATCAACGGCGCCGAGACCGGCGAGGAGCTCGGGCAGGCCGAGGTCTCCCCCGTCCCCGTCTCGGCGGTCGTCCTCCAGCCCATGGTCCAGAAGGGCGAGGCCGAGGAGAAGCTCCGGAACCGGGTCATCGAGGAGCTCACCCAGAAGGTCAGGATCAAGCAGGCCAAGGGGGACACCATCTTCTACGAGGAGCGGGTCTTCAAGCCCGAGAAGAAGGACATCTCCATCGACCTCGAGCTCGTCCACGTCCCCGTCTGGCAGTTCAAGGGGAAGAAGTTCGTCGAGCTGAACGCGGTCACGGGCGTCATCCTCACCGAGCCGATGGACACGGGCGCCGAGCTCCTCTAGGTCCCTCACACCCATGATCGTCGTCATCGGCGGCGGGCCGGCAGGAAGGCTCGCGGCCATGCGCCTCGCCCGGGCGGGGCGGGAGGTGACCGTCGCGGAGCGGGCCGGCCTCGGCGGCCAGTGCCTCCACCACGGCTGCATGGTGGTCTGCGCCCTCGCCGACGTGGCGAGGACCCTCCGGTACGCGGGGGCCCTCCACGGGCTGGGGGTCCTCGACCGGCCGCCCCGGGTCTCGTTCCCGGCGCTCCTCGCGGAGATGGGGAAGGTCCAGGCGACGATAACGAGGATCCTCGACCAGGAGACCGGGGAGTCGGGGGCCTGCATCGCGCGGTGCGAGGGGCGGCTGGAGGGAGCGACGCCGTTCATCGACGGGAAACCGGTGAAGGCCGAGGCGGTCCTCGCCGCGACCGGTTCGCGGCCCGTGCTCCCGGATATCGAGGGGATCGACCTCCCGGGCGTCGTGCACGCCCACACCCTCACGGCATGGAAGGACCTCCCGCCAAGGATCGCGATCGCGGGAGGGAACGTGATGGCCGCCGAGTTCGCCCACATCTTCCATGCCCTCGGGGCGAGGGTGACCGTCCTCGCGAGGAGCGGCTTCCTGAAGGACATGGACGGGCGGCTCAGGAAACAGGCCCTGAGGGAGCTCGAGGGGATCGAGATCCTCGAGCATTCCCCGCTCCTCCGGATCGCGGGCTCGGGGCGCGCCGAGGCGGTTATCTGCGGCGGGAAGGACGGGGAGCGGTCCATTCCCGTCGACGGGGTCTTCGTCGCCACCGGCCTCTGCCCGAACTCGGGGATGATAGAGGGGCCGGAGAAGGGCCCGCTCGGGGAGGTGGTGGTCGACGACCACATGCGGACGAGCGTCCCCGGGGTCTATGCGGCGGGGGATGTCACCGGCCCACCCTACCTGACCCCCGTCGCACGCATGGAGGGGCTCGTCGCGGCCGAGAACATCCTCGGGGGCGACCGGTGCATGGACTACCGGTGCATCCCCCAGTCCCTGACCCTCATGAACGAGTTCGCCTGGTGCTCGCTGGAAGACGGGCCCTCGGCAGGGACGGGTTCGCCCTCCCCCGCCGGCCCGTTCTCCTTCTGGGCCGTCCCGCAAGGGAACACCGGCTGGTCGTCCATCCGGGCCGACCCCGACGACGGCCGGATCCTCTCCGCGGCGCTCGCCTCCCCGGGCGCCGCCATCGTCGCCTCGTACCTCGCCTTCCTCATTCGCACGGGGTGCACGGTTCAGGACTTCGACGAGTTCATCGAGGTCCACCCGACCACCGACGGGGCCTTCGCCCTCGTCCGCTACCTCGACGAGTGGATGAAGAACCGGAAGGAACAGGGCTGAGACTTCCTTACCGGAAGTACCCTGACCTGAGCAGCTGGTCGGTGATGCCTGCCCGCAGGGTGGGCTTGATGTCCTGGAGCCAGAGGAAGAACCCGAGCATCTTCTTCGACCGGTTGCTCTCGAACTTGTACTGGCCGGGCCTGACCCGGATCATCTTCATGTAATAGTTCCGGTCCCGGGGCTTCATGTAGATGATCGGCTCGGCGTCGGGGAGGTTCACCGTGAGGATGATCTTCGCGAAATGGGTCCGGATCTCCTGCGGGGTGATGGGCTTCCCCCGGAAGCTGAACCTGACCTGGTTCGCGAGGACGTTCACCGCCCCGGGCTCGAGGGCGCCGAGGAGGATCTTCTTCACGATGACGGTCGCCGGGTCCCGGGGGTCGCCGCCCCGGTACAGGTTCCCGTTCGCGAGGGCCGAGAATACCCGGCTCCGCTGGAGCTCGTGCATCCCCCGGTAGTCGAAGGACCGGGCGAGGGGGAGGTCAGGCGCCTCGACGAGTTTCGGGTTCCGGGAGGTTCGGGGCGGGGCCCCCCGGATCACCTCCTCGGGCCGGACCAGGTGCTTCAGCTCCTCGCAGGTCGCCGTGGAGAGGTAGAGGTTCGTGGGGTCGTCGAGGATCCGGCGGACCGCCGAGATCCGGGAGATGTCCACCGAGGAGACGAGGAGGGCGGGGACCGTCTCCTGCCCGAAGAGGTGGCCCATGAGCCTCTTCTTGTACAGGAACTCCTGCTCGAGCTCCTTCATCGCCGCGGGCGAGGTGACGATCTCGCCAAACGCGATGGACTTCCCGTCCCCCACGAGGAGGAGGTCGAGCTCGGCCAGGTCCTGGCCGTTCCCCCGCACCTTGATGTCCCCCGACCGGGAGTAGAAGAGGCCGTTCTGCCCGAGCTGCGCCTGCAGCCGCCGGTAGTGCGCGTCCGGGCCCTTTGCCACGACCCGAACGATCCGGTCGGTCGCGAGGGAGCAGCGGAGGATGGTCTCGTAGATGACCCCCTCGTACCACTTCCCCTCGGCGGTCTTCATGGTCCCGGGGTCGGGGGAGAAGAGGTTCTTCCGCTGGCCGCCCGAGAGGTGCCTCGTCGCGGCGAGCAGGGTGGCCCGGTCGGGCGGGAAGAGGGGGAAGTTCCGGGCGAGCCAGTCGTTCATCGGGACGGTGCCGGCCCGGTGAGGGCGGGGCGCGGGGGCCGGGGAGGGCTGGGGGGCGGGCGCCGGCTTTCCGGACCCGGACCGCCCGCGTCTCCTCCTCCGCCTGCCCCTCCCGGACGACCCGGGCGCCGTACCCCCCGCTCCGCCGCCGGCTCCCGGGCCGGGAGAGGGGGCCGCCTGGGGAGGCCCCGCGGGAAGGACCTTCTCCCCGGGGGATCCCCGAGATTCGACCCTATGCACTATTAATGTTCTCCCCCGGATGCCTCATAAGGGTTTACCCTCGCCCCGCCCGGGGGAGACACGGGGAGGGGGGCTTAAAGAAACATTGTAATAGATACGTGACACACTTTCTACCGATGGAGAGAACTGAGTACTTCTCCATTCTCGCGGGGGAGATGGGGGTCATCTTCCGGCTCCTCGGGCTCGTCACCTGGATACCCCTGGTGATCGTCCCCCTCACCGGCGAGTGGGGGATGCTCCTCCCCATGGCGACCGTCCCCGTCGCCTTCCTCGTCCTCGGGCGCGTCCTTGCCATGCGCCACCCCGCCTCGGGGGAGGCCCGGCTCTCCATCGTGCTCGGGGCCGTGGCCATCGTCTGGTTCGCCGCCGCGGCCATCGGCGCCCTCCCCTTCGCCCTCGGGGCGGGCATGCGGTACACCGACAGCCTCTTCGAGGCGATGTCGGGCTGGACCTGCACCGGCCTCACCCTCATCTCCGTCCCCGAGACCATGCCCGCGACCCTCCTCTTCTGGCGGTCGTTCATGCAGTGGCTCGGCGGGATCGGGATGGTCGCCTTCACCATCTCGGTCCTCGCCCGGTCGAGCCTCACGAACGCCCGGTGCGTCCGGCCCGAGGCCGAGACCGCCCCCTTCATCCCCGGCCTCATCTCGACCGGGAAGGAGATGTGGCAGATCTACGTGCTCCTCACCCTCGGGTCCCTCCTCCTGATCCTCCTCACGGGGGTCCCCCTCTGGGACGCGGTGAACCTCGCGATGAGCGGCATCTCCACGGGCGGGTTCACCCTCCATGCCGCGGGGATCGAGTTCTACCAGAACGCCGCGCTCGAGTTCGCCCTCGTCCCCGTGATGCTCGCGGGGTCCCTCCCCTTCATGATCTACTACGTGCTCTACACGAGGAAGAAGTGGACCCTCCTCCGGGACAGCCAGGCGCGGCTCATCGGCGGGCTCGTCGTCGTCGGGACGGTCTCCATCCTGATCGACCTCACCTACCTCACCGGCGAGGAGCCCCTCACGGCCTTCCGTCACGCCCTCTTCATGTCGGTCTCGGCCATCACGACCACCGGCTTCCAGGACGTCCCCCTCCAGCTCTGGGCCTCGGTCTCGGTCATCCTCCTCATCATCCTCATGGCCGTCGGCGGGGCGTCGGGGTCGGCGAGCGGCGGGATCAAGGCCTACCGGGTCCTGCTCGGGTACCACGGGATCATCTGGTGGCTGAAGCGGATCTTCGTCTCCCCGAAGATCGTCGTCCCCTTCGAGTACCAGGGGCAGGTCATCGCGAACTCCGTCGCCGAGAACGAGGTGAGGAACAACATGCTCGTCATCATCCTCTACTTCCTCACCGTCTCGGTCGCGACCGTGGTCGTCCTCCACTTCTCCACCATCTTCTTCGAGTCGACCGCGGTCATCTTCGACATCGTCTCTGCGATGAGCAACGTCGGGATCACGACGGGGTTCGTCTCGCCCGAGATGCCGTACGTCGTGAAGTGGGTCTTCATCCTCGTCATGTGGGTCGGGCGGCTCGAGATCGTCCCGGTCCTCGTCGTGATCCTGGAGCTCGCCAACCGGTCCCTCGGGGACGACACCGCCCAGATCGCCGAGATCCCGTCCCGGGCAGAGGGCCGGGCGGCCCCCGGGAAGGCGGCGGCCGAGGAGGGGCCGGCGGTCCCGCCCGAGGACGCCTGGAAGGCGGGGGTCCTCGCGGGGACGGACGTGAGGCCCGAGGTCTTCGAGGCGGTCTTCACGACGGCGGTCGAGATCTCCCGGGAGGGGCGCGAGGGGAAGCCCATCGGGACCGCCTTCATCATCGGGGACTCCCCCGCGGTCCTCGCCCGGTCCAAGCAGCTCGTGCTGAACCCCTTCGAGGGGCATGACCCGGCAAAGAGGCTCATCACCATCCCCTCGAACGTCGAGAACGTGAAGGAGTTCGCCCTCCTGGACGGGGTCTTCATCGTCTCGGGCGAGGGGGTCATCGAGGCGGCGGGCCGGTACATCACCGTCGACACCTCGACGGTCAGGATCCCGATGGGCCTCGGGACCCGGCACGCCTCGGTGGCGGGGATCACCCGGGCCACGAACTCGGTCGGGATCGTCGTCTCCCAGAGCGGCGGCCGGATCTCGGTCTTCCGCGGCGGCGTGATGGTGAAGCAGTTCAGCACCCTGTGAGGCTCGAAGGGAAGCGGTGGTACCATACTTTTCTTCCGCTGGCGAAGAGCTGATATAGCAATACGGGGAATTGATCTATCCACAAAATGCCGGGAAAGATCGTCGTAAGGGGTGCGCGGGAGCACAACCTGCAGAACATCACGGTCGAGATCCCCCGGGACCGGTTCAACGTCCTGACCGGCCTCTCGGGCTCGGGGAAGTCC
>DATIYO010000009.1:0-8464 GCA_035517575.1 Methanomicrobiales archaeon | reverse complement strand
GGGAGCCGCGCGGGGCGCTCGGCGATCTGCTGGAAGATCTGGACCCTTGGCCCGTCCGAGACGAGGCCCGTACCCGTGGTCGCGAAGGGCTCGATGGCAAAGACCATCCCCTCCCTGAGGACCGCACCGCCGTGAACCCTGACGTTCGGCACCGTCGGGGGGGTGTGGATCTCGTACCGGCCGAGGCCGTGCCCGGTCAGGTTTGCCACCGGCCGGAACCCCAGGGCCTCGATCTCCCCCCGGATGGCCTGCCCGAGTTCGCCGGTCGAGACCCCCGGTTTCACGAGGGAGATGGCCTTCTCGAGGGCCGCTCGGGAGGCTCTCACCAGAGGCCCGTGGTCCCCGAGGTCCACCGTGCCCGCGGTGTCGGCGATGTGCCCGTCCAGGTGGACCCCGAGGTCTATCTTTGCCACGTCGCCGGCCGCGAAGATCCGGTCATCCCCGTCCGACGCGGTGTCATGGGCCGCGGCCTCGTTCAGCGAGAGGTTCAGCGGGAAGGCGAGCCCGGCCCCCTCGCTCCTGACGCTGCCCTCCACCTCCTCGACCACGTCGAGGAACGACGCCCCGGGCCTGACGAGGGGGAGGGAGCGCGAGAGGATCCGGGAGGCGATCTTCCCGGCCTCGAGGTACGATTCAAGGACCTCCTCCCTCATACCCGGAGCACCTTCGGCATCGCCGTCAGGTCCCGGAACCCGTCGGGCGTGACCACCCCCATGTCCTCGAGCCTGACCCCCCCGATCCCCGGGTAGTAGAGGCCCGGTTCGAGAGTGATGACGTTCCCCGGGGCGAGTTCCCCGCCGCCCGGGCCGAGCACGGGCAGCTCGTGGACCTCGAGCCCGACGCCGTGGCCGAGGTTGTGGATGAACCCCGTCGTGTTGCTCTCGAACCCCCGGTCCCTGAAGTAGTCCACCACCTTCCCGTGGATCTCCGCGCCCGTCGCGCCCGGGCGGACCAGGGTGGCGGCGAGAGTCTGGGCACCGAGCACCGCGTCGAACATCGCCCGTATCTTCTCAGGTGGCTCGCCCTTCACGACGGTCCGCGACATGTCGGCCGTGTAGCCCGTCTCCTCGTCCTGGGGGAAGATATCGAGGATGATGGAGGCCCCCTCGCGGAGCGGGCCGGCCCCGCGGACATGGGGGATGGCGGAGTCCTCGCCGCAGGAGATGATGGTGTCCACCGCCCGGCACCCCCGTTCGAGGAGGGTCATCGCCACCTGTGCCTGGAGGAGCTCGGAGGTGAGGGGGTTCCTCCCCCGGTAGAGGACCCCCTTCTTCACCCGGGCGGCCCGGATGGAGGCGATCGCCCCCCCCATGGCCGCCTCGGTCGCCTCCTGGACCCGGGCGAGGGCGGCGAGCTCCTCGTCGGACTTCACCGCCCGCATCCTGAGGACCGTGTCGTCGTCGATGAAGACCCGCCCGAGCGCCTCGAGCTCCCGGGCGAGGGCCGCGGGGAACTGGGGCGGCACGAGGACCGCGCCGCCCGCGAGGCCGGCGATCATCCTCGCGTACGCCCTCCACCGGTTCTTCTCCTCCTTCAGGATCTCCGTGAGCCCCGCCTGGGCCCGGGTCACGGGCACCGCCGTGGACTCACGGGCGGCCCGCTCGGACTCCATCTGCGAGACGATGATCTTCCCCGGTTCTCCTCCGACCTTCACGAAGGGGACGGGGTCCGTGGTCCTGAACCGGGTGAGGTACCTCATGTCGGCGTCGGCCGAGGACCCGAACGCCACGTAGGCCTTCGCCCCGGCCGAGGCGATGGCGTCGTCCAGCAGCTCCATGGAGATGAGCTTAGGTGGCACGACCACAAGTACTTTTACCCCCGGGGGCCCATGTACGAGGGATGGACGAGCGGGCCCGCGAGGACTTCAAGATCCGGTTCATCAAGCTCACGCTTCTCTTAAACGCCATCGTCGTCCTCGTCGCGGCCGGGGCGTTCATCCTCATCCGGTACCATTCCCCCGACGGCATCGCGGGCGGGCTCGTGCTCCTCGCGGTCGCGGTCGTGACCTACCTGTACTTCTCCCGCTACTACCAGGAGACGAAGGAGTGGCTCGAGGCGAACGCGGGGACGGGCACGGCGCAGGCCGCCGGCGGCGGGGGGAAGCATTGAAGTACCGGGAGCATGCTACACTCTGTCAGGGATGCTCGAGAAGCTCAAGGGTGACATAGAGCTCCTGGACCGCCACATCGGGGTCATGAAGGCGGTGATGGAGCACGAGCCCATCGGCATCGTGAAACTCTCCCTCCTCATGGACCTCCCGTACCACCGCATCCGCTACTCCCTCCGGGTCCTCGAGCAGATGGGGTACATCCAGGCGAGCCCGTCCGGCGCGGTCACCACCACGCAGGCGAGGCGGCTCCTCGGGAACCTGGACCGGGACGTCGACGAGCTCGTCGCCCTCCTCACCTCCCTCAAGGGAAAGAAGACTCCATAAACGTTAATATGCCCGGGGAAGGATGTAATAAAGCATATCAATCCTGTGCCGCCATAACTCAGTTGGTAGAGTGGCTGGCTGTTAACCAGCATGTCACAGGTTCGAGTCCTGTTGGCGGCGCTCTTCCTCTTTCCGGGCCCGTAGCTTAGTCTGGTGAGAGCGCCCGGCTCATAACCGGGCGGTCATGCGTTCGAATCGCATCGGGCCCATCATGCAGTGCCCGGTCTGCGGTAAGGACTGCGTCGAGAAGGCAGAGGACCTCCTCGCGACCCTGGAGACGGTCTTCGCCCCCTGCCAGGAATGCCGGCCCCGGGTCCTCGACAAGACCGCACCTCCCCCCGACCTCGCCATCGCCCGCCCCTGTCCCTGCGGGAAGCGCTTCATCGACGACGTCTTCGTCCACCTGTACAGCATCCTCCTCGAGGAGCATGCTATCTCGAAGGATGACCCGCTGAAGAAGGTCGGGATGCCCCTCGTCCACCCGGGCTTTGCCATGGACGAGGCCCCCTACCTCCCGAACAACTCGCTCCTCCTCCTCTCGACGGTCGTGGACGGGCCCGTGGCGGAGCGTCTCCATAAGGAGGTCCCCGAGCTCCGCGGGGTGGTGAAGTGCGGGAGGTTCGTCCCCGGGTCCATCGACGTGGACCTCTCGGTCACGCCCCGGGTCTACCAGCTCCTCGCCGGCTGCGATGTCCGGGCCGACGTCTTCTTCACCCAGCACAGCCCCGTCGTGGTCTACAAGCAGCAGTCCCTCATCCACATCGAGTTCCCCCGGGGCTATGACCCGAAGATCGTGAACGTCGGGGTCCACCTCCGTCACTCGCTCCCGCGGGTCTTCGTCGATGCGAGCTGCGGGGTGGGCACCCTCGGGATCATCGCCGGCCAGTACGGCGTCCCCCATGTCATCATGAACGACGCCTGGTACGCCGCCGCCTTCTGGGCCGCCTTCAACCTGAAGGTGAACCAGGACTCCCTCCTCGCCGACGAGATCCATATCGTCGAGGACTATCCCTCGATGGCCTCCCACCCCGTCGTCCGCGAACCGCGGCGGATCGCGTACACCGAGGGGAAGCAGCTCATCGAGGTGTACCAGGGGGACTACCGGAACCTCCCGCCCCTCATCCCCGAGAAGGACCGGATCCTCACCATCATCGACCTCTTCGAGAAGGGCGACGAGGAACTGAACCAGCGGATCCTCTCGGAGTGGCGCGGGAAGGTGGGCGGTGAGGTATTTATCCCATAACGGTGCTAAGCATATCCGGGGACTAGCCCGGGTGGTTCGACGTCACCTGTCACCCGAAACCGCCGGCACGCGGGGGGCGAAGTCCGAGGGAGACACCGGCGATCTGCCCACGTTTTGTGCATCCTGACAGAGAAGCCTCGTCCTGTGAGGTCAATGGACAGGGATCGATGCCCCGGAGGGGGCGGGGACCTGCTGCCGCGGGGACCGGTCCAGGCCCGGAAGGGAGCAGACTCACCGTGGACATCTGGCGCCCACGGGGTTGCGGGGTGGAGGAGGGGTGCGCAGGCGGGAGCAGGGTACGTGGTGGCAACCGAGGACGTGTCCCCACGTCAGGTTTTTATGGCACGGTCTCGCGGGCCCGTCGTTCAGAGGATCCTCGATGGGCCAGAACCTTGTATAAATTGAGCTCGCAAAAAAGGAATCTGAATTAAATCATCCGGTTCACGCAGACGGTCTCGGCCTGCGACACGCCCGGGACCGCGGCGAGGGCCTGCTCGACCGCGTCGGTGCCGCCCTCGTTGTCCTCGACGATCACCGCGATCTTCAGGGCCTTGAGGCCGAAGGCGATGGGCTCGACGCCCACGTCCTGGATCGACGGGAGCTTCTTCCGCAGATCGGCCTCGAGCTTCTTCATGTCCACGTCCACCGACTCGGGCATGATCCGCACGAGGGCGACGACCTTCCCCATCCCTCACGGCCCCCAGAACCCGCACTTGGGGCAGACGTACGGGACGCTCTGCATTCTGCAGCGGACGCACCTGCGGATCACGGTCTTGCACTCGGGGCACCCGAACTCCGCCGCCCCCTGCTCCGCGAGGGGGGCGCTGCAGGAGGTACACTTCTTCGCTTCCATTCACCGGCTCCCAAAGGATTCTTTATAATCTAACCCTTCCGGGAATTAAACCCTTGGTTCGATGACCGTCCCCGGGACCTCCCCTCCCGCGAGGAACCCCCCGATCCTCCCCGCCACCCGCCCGTTGAGGACGGTCACCCGCACGCCGTGGGCGAGGGCGAAGGGGATGAGGCACGGGTCGACGACGTCGGTGGGGACCGGCGCCGAGATGCGGGGGGCGACGAGGCCGTCCGTCGTGATCCCGTCCACCGGCTTGAGGAGGAGGAGGTCGAGGCCGAGTTCCGCGGCCACCCAGGCGGCGATGGTGTCAGAGGTCACGTCCCAGCGGTGGGGGAGCGGGTCCCGCTCGCGCATGGCGCGGTACGGGAGGAGGACCTCGAGGCCGCGGGGCACGGCGATCCCGTGGGTGACCGGGTCGCCGCCCGCGGCGAGGGCCCAGCCGACCTGGTCCATCGCGAGGATCGCCATCCAGTGGGAGGCCTCGTCGGGGAGGTGCATGGACCGCACGAGCCGGGCGAAGGGGCCGCCCCCGGGGACCACGAGGAGGGGCCGTCCCGACTCCCTCAGGCATGCCATGATGCCCGCCGACGCGGAGAGGAGGCTCCCGCCGACCTTCACGACGAGAGCCCCGCGGGGAGGATCCATGCCGGAGAATCGATCGCGCCCTTCATAAAACAGGAGGGCGCATGCACCGGTGATGCGCCGGCTCTCCCTCGCGGTTCCCCTCCTCTCCCTCCTCGTCCTCGTCCTTCTCGCCGCGGCAGCCCCCGCGGCGGCCTTCCGGATCGTCGAGTTCTGCCCCGACACCTACCTCCCGCGCGATGCCGACGCGTACTTCGTCCTCGGGGGGAACGGGTCCCTCGCCGGCCTGAACATCACCGACGGCGAGGGTTTCATCGCCTTCCCGCGGGGCGCCTCGGCCGGTGGCAGGGTCACCGTGGCAGACGAGGGCCTCGCCTTTCAGGAGACCCACGGCATCCTCCCCGATTTCGAGCTGAAGAACACCACCGCCGCGGTCCCCGACATGGTGAAGACCGGCCGGTACGCCCCCGCGAACGACGGCGATGAGCTCGACCTCTCGGTCGACGGCCGGGTCGTCCAGTCGATCCGCTGGCCGGGCGACTTCCAGCCGCGGGAGGGGCAGGTCCACGTTCTCGCTGACGGCGGTTGGGACCCCCGCGCCCTCCTCCTCGGCCAGTCGCAGTTCCTGCCCCGCACTTTCGGGAACGCAACGGTGACCGGTTTCGTCTCCCCCGATTCCTCGTACGGCGTCCTCGAGAGCGCCATCACCGGCGCCCGGCAGGAGATCCTGGTGAACGCCTACGAGCTCTCGCATCCCGGGATCGGGGATCTCCTCGTCGCGGCACGACGGCGCGGGGTTGCGGTGCGTGTCCTTCTCGAGGGCGGCCCGGTGGGCGGCATCAGCCCCGGCGAGGAGGCGGTCTGCGCGGCCATCAACGGGAGCGGCATCCCGCTGGAGATGATGACCTCCACGGCCTCATCCCATGCACGGTACCGGTACGACCACGCGAAGTACCTGGTTATCGACGGGCGCGCACTGCTTGTCTCGACGGAGAACTTCGGTGTCACCGGTTTCCCGCTCCCCGGTTCCCGGGGAAACCGCGGCTGGGGGGCGCTCATCGAAGATCAGGGCGTGGCCGGCTATTTCGGGGAGGTGTTCTCGGCCGATGCCGCCGGCGGGGATGTGATCCCGTATACTCCTCCCCCGAAAGCGATCTCCCCGTCGTCTCCCGCGTCCTACCCCGCGAAGTTTGCACCGCTCCACGTCACCGGCGTGATCGTGACCCCTGTCCTCGCCCCCGACACGAGCGGGGAGATCCTCGCGCTCCTCGGCAGGGCGCACGACCGGATCGATATCGAGCAGGCGTCCATCCGGAACAGCTCGCGTTACGGGCTGGACCCGTACCTTGCCGCCGCGGTGAATGCCTCGCGCCACGGGGTGGCGGTGCGGGTCCTCCTGGACGGGAGCCCGTACAACGACGAGGGCCCCGCCGATAACAACGAGATGGTGGACCTGGTGAACGGCATCGCGCGGCAGGAGGGCCTTCCCCTGACCGCACGGATCCTCGATCCCGAAGCAGGCGGCCTCGTCACGGTCCACACGAAGGGCGCGATCGTGGACGGCGGTTCGGTCCTCATATCCTCGATCAACTGGAACAGCAACTCGCCGAACTTCAACCGGGAGGCCGGGGTGATCCTGGAAAGCCCCGCGCTCGCGTCATACTATACCGGGGTCTTCGACGCCGACTGGGACCTCGCGGAGGCCGGGCCCGGGCCGATCGGGCCGGACATCGCGAAGCTCGCCATCGCCGGCCTGGTCGTCCTCGCCCTCCTCCTCGTCCTCCTCGTGAAGAGGCGCCGGTGAACCGCATCGCACCGTGGGCACCGCACCGTGGGCTTATATCAACACCCCGGTGCTAACCTCCCCACGAACGAGGTGGATACTGTGAACCAGGGCTCCTTCCGGGAGCGTCTCAGCCGCTCGGTGGTGAAGGCCGTGAGCTACCGGATCATCGTCGTCGTCGCCGACTTCATCGCCGTGTACTTCTTCACGGGGCGGATCGAGATCGCGGTCGGTTTCGTCATCGTGAGCAACGTGTATACCTCGGTCCTCTACTTCCTCCACGAGCGGTTCTGGGACCGGGTGTCGTGGGGGAGGGGGACCGCGTAGGCATCCGCAGGAGATCCGGATCGTCGGGGTTTATCACCCCCGCCGCGAACCGCTCCCCCGTGCTCGAGAGACCGGAGCGCCTGGCCCTCACCCTCCTCGGGACCGTCCTTGCGGTCGTCCTCGCCGGCCACCTGGTCCTCACCTCCCTCGGGAACGCCCCCCTCGCGACCCCCTACGGCGACGGGTCGCGGGAGGGAGACCTCGTCGTGGTCCAGGGGGTCGTCGGGTCCATCACCCCGACCTCCACCGGCGGCCACCTCCTCGTCACGGTGAACGGGACCCGGGTCTTCATCCCCTCGCCCGCATCGCAGGCGATCTCCCTGCGGGTGAACGAATCGGTGCGGATCTACGGGATCGTCCAGGTCTTCCAGGGCAGGAGGGAGATCGCGGTGCGGGACGCATCGGACGTCCGGGGGGAGGAGGCCGTCCCCTGATACCCGGGCGGAGCCCGTCTCCGTCGGAATCCCGATCGTGAAAAATGCCGTTCCCATGGCCCGGTTCCACTGGAAACGGTTCGGCCATCCATGAAATCGACCCCCGGAAGCGAGGATAAAGGATTTTAGTATAAACCCTTTATTATAGTGTATAAGCAGTCCCGAACCCGGAGGAAGGCGATAGCATGGCAGAACAGCATAGGCAGACGAAGGACTATTTCTGGTTCGTCGTGATCTTCGGTACGACCGGCGCTGCCCTCACGGCAACGCTCGTCGGCCTGAAGCACGGCTCATTCTCGGTATTCCCCCATCTCTACTACTTCCCCATCATCATCGTGTCCTACCTGTACCCGCGGCGGGGGACCATCTTCTCGGTCCTCCTCGGCGGGGTCTATCTCTTCCTCATGTACGCCTTCGCCCTCGGGAATCCCGATGCCCTCGCCGCCGCCACCGTCCAGTTCTACGTCTTCGTCACCGTCGGGTTCATCGCCTCCAGCCTCTCCGGGAAACTGCAGGAATCGGAGGCCAAGTTCCGGGACATCACCGAGAACTCCCCCCTCGGCATCTACCTCACCGAGAAGGGCAGGTTCCGGTACGTGAACCCCCGCTTCGCCGAGATCCACGGGTACGGGCCGGACGAGCTCCCTGACCACAAGGGGCTCGAGCACCTGGTCCACCCCGACGACTGGCAGGTGATGCGGGAGCAGTTCCACTCCCTCGACAGCGGCGAGAACAAGCCCTTCCGGTCCCTCGTCCGGACCCTCACGAAGGACGGGAGGACCATCTGGGTGGAGATCCTCGGGTCCCG
>DATIYO010000008.1:0-4611 GCA_035517575.1 Methanomicrobiales archaeon | reverse complement strand
ACCACGGTAATTCAATCAGGTGATAAAATGCCAAGGAAATAATGGTCGTCAAAATTCCAGAACACAATCCAACGATAATGCTAACACTCAAATTTATTTGATAGTTTTTAATATCCATATCCTGAGAATGGACGGTTTCCTGCCCGCAAAGATGGCATTTTGTGATTCCCGGAACCATGACGGTCCCGCATTTTGGGCAATTCATAATTTCATTCGATCTCTTTCTTCGGAATAGAATATAATTTTAATGACCTCCGCCTTCCGCTCCGATAATTCAAAAATAGAAATGCCTCAAGAAGGGTGGAATAAGATATCCCAATTGGAGGGTTCCCAGATTGTGTAACGGTGAGCCCCCGAGAGCGTCCAGAATCGGACCCAATTGATTGATTAACTCGAATATGATCCCTTAGGATTGTTGTAACAACTGATGGTCACTTTCTCGCAAACGTGAGACCTCGCTTCCTTCGGAAGCTCTCCTTACTTTCTTGCGAAAGTAAGGTATCCCGAGTGGGAGACCCGGGTCGAGGGCCTCGTCCCGCGGAGGCTCCGTACGATCTCCCGCTCGATGCACTCCCGGATGTGCACCTCGGGGAAGATCTTCTTCGCCTCCTCGACGACGAGGAAGAGCTGCTCGAGGAACGGCGAGTAGCAGGCGAGGAACCCGCCCGGCCTGAGCAGGTCGTAGGCGTGGGTGATGTGCCCGGGGCTGACCTGGAGGTCCAGGTGGACGATATCGTATTTCCCGTCAGCCTTGAGAACGTCCCCCTCCACGATCTCCACGTTGTCCAGGCGGGCGGCCTTCAGGTTCTTTGCCGCCATCTTCGAGAAGTTCTCCCGGATCTCGTAGGTCTTCACCGACTTCGCGATGCCCGCGTAGTAGATGACCGCGATCCCCGAGCCGGTCCCCGCGTCGAGGACCTCGTCGTTCCGGTTCATGCCGGTGTGCGCGATGACGAGCCCGATGTCCTTAGGGAGCATCGGCGCGCCGCTCCGCGCGGCATGGGTGAAGAAGTCGGGCGCCCTCGGCACCCGCACGACGAACTCGGAGCCGAGGTGGGTCCGCACGACGTCCCCGGGTTCGCCCCCGATGAGGACCGAGAGGTCGACGGTCCCGAGGTCGGTGGCGTACTGCCGGTTCCCCGCCTGGACATAGAATTCCCGGTCCGGCCGGACCAGGAGGACCCGGTCCCCCTCCTCGATCATGGGCCCTGGAGCCGCAGGATGGCCTCGGCGATATCGCCCTTCGTCTCGGCGAGGGTCTTCCTGACCTTCTCCTCGGGGGCCTTCGTCTGCTCGGCGACGAGCTTCACGTCCTCCTCGGAGATCGCGGGGGCCTTTGCCTCGAACCTGGGCTCGCCCGTGATCTGGTAGGTCTTCACCCCCTGCACGGTCATGGCGACGACCTCGGCCGCGTCGAAGACGTAGTTCCCGTTCGCCGTGGTGATGACGATCCGCTCCACCCCCTCGAGCGGCTCCATCGACATGCCCATCTTGTCCATCATCTGCTTCATCTTCCGGGGGTTTATCTTACCTGGAAACATCGCTCTCCCTGCCTTCCCTAACTTTTACCGCTGGACCGTAATAAAATTCCGGCATCTCCGCGCCCGAGAGGACGGCCGCCCCCGTCGCGAGGAGCTCGTCGCCCTCGAGGGTGACGAGGACCTCGTCCCCCGCCCGGATCCCCGGGTCTGCGGAGAGGACATGCTTCGCGAACACCGTCTTCCCCTTCGCGATGAACTCCGAGACCGACGGGTCGATGATCACCCGGTACGCGGGCGGGGGGATGGCCTCCCGAAGCCTCCCTGCGCCGGTGAAGGAGAGGGTGAGCCGGCCGTCGGACGCCCGGACCGTCGCGAGGCGCTCCCCGCCGAGGAGGACCTGGCGTACCCGGCCCGTCTGGGAGAGCCGGAACTCGCAGCCGTCGGGGAAGAGCCCCGCGCCCGCGCCGCTCCCGAACTGGTAGTCAGCGATGACCCTGACCCGGGCGAGCATCCTGTCCTTCGAGCCTTCGGTTGACACAGTCGATGAACCTCCCCTCGAGATCCCTCGGGATGTAGGCGCCGGCGGCGATGCGGTGCCCGCCGCCCGACCCCCCGACCTCGGCCGTCGCGTCGACGATGGCCTGCTGGAGGTCGGTCCCGTTCGCGACCATCTCCTCGTTCGTCCGCATCGAGACCTTCGTGACGAGCGGGTCGTCGCTCATCTCGGCCATGATCAGGATGGGCTTCCGCCGGTTCAGCCGGGAGAGGGCCATCCCCGCCCCGATCCCGATGATGGTGTCGGGGAACCGGTCCCCGACGTGGATGTGCTGGAGGTGGGAGAGCTCGGTCACGCCCTTCTCGAGGATGTACTGGAGGAGGTCGCGGATCATGCCCCGGTGATGGGTGAGCATCCGCTCGGCCTTCCGGTACTCGATGCCCCGGTCCCCCTTGCAGATCCGGCTCCCGACCAGGGACTCGGCCCACCTCCCGCAGGCGTTGAGCACCGTCGCGAACTCGGAGGCGTTCCGCAGGGGCTTCTCCTTCTCGGACGGGAAGAGGTAGGTCTCGGCGAGGAGCCGGTCGGTGCTCCTGCCATGGGAGAGGAGCTGCTGGGCGAGGGCGGAGATGACCTTCCGTCGGTCCTCGACCGCGATCTCCTCCCAGACGAGCCACCTGCCCGAGGGGTGCTTCAGCGGGATCCCGAGCCGCTGGAGCAGCTGGAGGGCCCCGCCCGGGTTGCTGCTGATGCCCGGGATGAAGGGGTCGTCGCTGTACGCGAGGCAGAGGTGGATGGGGCGGGTGGAGATGCCGTAGCAGTTCAGGTCCTTCCTCCGCACCTGGACCGAGCCGTGCCGCACCCCGTCCTCCACGATCCCGCGCGACGGGCCCGTGAGCCCGAGGTCGGTCCGGGCCATCATGTCCCCGACGTTCCCGATCACGGCGAGCTTGGCGAGGTCGCCGTTCTTCGGGTCGAGGGCGCGGGCGACGAGGTACGCGACCCCCGAGGCGGCGAGCTTCGTGTGCCCGTAGGCGAGCGCGTTCACCTCGCGGTAGGTCTTCCCCTCGACGGGCTGGCCGACGTGGTGGTCCAGGATCAGGACCTCGTCCTCGGTGAGGCCGTGCTCCGCGAGGAGGTTCTGCTGCCCCGAGCCCAGGTCGGCGAAGAGCTTCAGGGTGTCGTCCCTCGGGATGGCGCCCATGGTCACCGGCTCGAGCTGCCGGACGAAGACGGGCCGGACGGGGATCCCCCGCCGCTCCAGGGCGAGGGAGAGGATCGCCTCCGAGCAGATGCCGTCGGCGTCGATGTGGGAGACGAGCGTCACCCCGCCCGCGTCGGCGAGGAGGTCGGCGGCGTCCGCGGCGTCCGCGAGGAGGTCCATTATCATTACATCGATCTCCTCCCTCATGAAAGGTGCGCGTGGCCTGCGATGATCTGCCGCTCCCGGGGCGGGCACGATCCGCCCTCCTCCTCCCTATCCCCCCTGGAGACCCCGGGCACGTTTAAGGTGAGGGGCGGAGAAGATCCATGCAATGCAGGGGGATGAGCAGGGACCGGCCATCGCCGTGGAGGGGCTCACCAGGGAGTTCCCGGGCCTCACCGCCGTGGACGCCGTGAGCTTCGCCGTGGAGCGCGGGGAGCTCTTCGCCCTCCTCGGGCCGAACGGCGCGGGGAAGACGACCATCATCAACATGCTCATCACCCTCCTGCCCCCCACGTCGGGGAGGGCCCGGGTGGCGGGTTTCGACGTCACCCGGGAGAAGGACGCCGTCCGGCGCCACATCGGGGTCGTCTTCCAGGAGCCGGCCCTCGACAAGGACCTCACCGGCCGGGAGAACCTGGACTTCCATGGCATGATGTACGGCCTTTCCCGGACCGAGCGGAAACGCCGGATTGGCGAGGTCCTCGGCCTCGTGGAGCTCGCGGAGCGGGCCGACGTGCTCGTCCAGAACTACTCGGGGGGGATGAAGCGGAGGCTCGAGATCGCCCGGGGGCTGATCCACCACCCGTCGGTCCTCTTCCTTGACGAGCCGACCCTGGGCCTCGATGCCCAGACCCGCCGGAGGATCTGGGAGTACATCCGGCGCATGAACCGCGAGGAGGGGGTCACGGTCATCCTGACCACGCACTACATGGAGGAGGCGGATTACCTCGCGGGCAGGGTCGCCATCATCGACCGGGGGAGGATCGCGGCGATGGGCACCCCGTCGGGGCTGAAGGACGTCCTCGGGGGCGACGTGATCACCCTGGAGCTCGACGGGGACAGGGCGGGGTTCCTCGCGGCCCTCGGGAGCGTCCCCTGGGTGAAGGGGGCGAAGGAGCACGACGGGGAGGTGAGCATCACCGTCGAGATGGGGGAGCGGAGGGTCCCCGACCTCGTCTCCCTCGCCCAGGTGCACGGCGTCCGGATCACCTCGGTCCTCCTCAGGAAGCCGAGCCTGGAGGACGTCTTCCTCCACTTCACCGGCCGGACCATCCGCGAGCGGGAGGTCTCGGCCATCGAGTCGAGGAAGGAGCTCATCACGAGGAGGATGCTCCGGTGATCGACGGGATCGCCATCTACGTGCTCTGGCTCAGGGAGATGACCCGGTTCGTCCGGGCGAAGTCCCGGGTCATCGGCACCCTCGGGAT
>DATIYO010000007.1:0-2974 GCA_035517575.1 Methanomicrobiales archaeon | reverse complement strand
ATCGGGGAGGGCCTTCTGCGCGGTCACCCCCCTCCCGCCGGGCAGGCCGGTGAGCCTCCTCTTCCGCGCCGAGGACGTCACCATCGGCCTCGAAGGGGGCGCGAGGACGAGCGCGAGGAACGTGTACCGGGGGAGCATCCGCCGCATGATCCCCACGGGGCCCTTCATGCACGTCATCATCGACTGCGGCATCGAGATCACCGCCCTCGTCACCGTCCGGTCCGCCGAGGACCTCGGCCTCATGCCCGGGAAGGAGGTGTGGGCCTCGGTGAAGGCGACCGCGATCCACGTGCTCCCCCGCGACGGGTGACCGGCCCCGCGGGAGCGCCGCGGGCAGAGGCTAATATCCTGACGCTTCCTATCCTTTTCTCACGGGTACCGCCATGGAGATCACCGTGCTCGCGAGCGGGTCGAAGGGGAACTGCACCCTCGTCAGGGGAGCCGGCGGTGCGCTCCTCGTGGACTGCGGGCTCCCCGCCCGGGAGGCCCTCGCGCGGCTCCCGGCGGCCGGCCTCGACGGGGAGCCGATCCTCGGGATCCTCGTCACCCACGAGCACGGGGACCATATCCGGGGAGTGTGGGCCCTTGCGAGGAAGCTGAAGGTCCCGGTCTACGGGACCGGCGGCACCCTCCAGGACTTCCCCCGCGAGGCGGCGAGGGGGCACGTACCGCCCCTCCACGTGGTGCACCCCGCGGACCGGTTCGAGATCGGGGGCTTCCGCGTCGAGCCCTTCCCCACGTCCCACGACGCCCGTGAACCCTGCGGCTTTTTCATCGGGGACGGGGACCTCCGGTTCGCCTCCTGCACGGACACCGGCATCCTGCCCCACCCGCTCGTGCGGGAGCTCGCCCGGTGCGACGGGATCCTCCTCGAGAGCAACCACTGCCCGGAGATGCTCGCGACGGGGCCCTACCCCGAGGCGCTGAAGCGCAGGATCCGGTCGAAGAGAGGGCACCTCTCGAACGTGGCGGCCGCGGCCTGCCTCCGCGAGATCGGGGGGCACCTGGACGCGGTGATCCTCGGGCACCTCTCCGAGGTGAACAACACCCCCGAGAAGGCGCTCGCCTCGGCGAAGGAGGGGCTCGGGTTCTACACGGGCGACGTCCGGGTCATCGTCGCGCACCAGCACAAGGTCTCGGCCACCCTGCGGCTCTAGCTCCAGGTGGGAACGCCCCCGTGCACGGGGCGGATGGTCTTTTCATCCGGGATGCAGATAGACGTGGGAGAGGCCCATGCTCTTCCGCGATTTCGCCGGTATCTGCGAGAGGCTCGAGGCCATCTCCGGCCGGCTCGAGATGATCGACCTCCTCGCCGGCGAACTCCCCCGCCTCGACGACCGGGAACTCCCCGTCTTCGTCCGGTTCATCATGGGCCGGATCTTCCCCGACTGGTCCCCGCTCAAGCTCGGGATCGGCCCCTCCCTCCTCTACGAGGCGGTGGCCTACGTCGTGGGGATGAAGCGGGAGGCGGTGGAGACGAAGGTCTCGGCCGAGGGGGACGTGGGGCGGGCGGTCGAGCTCCTCCTCGCGGGGAAGACCCAGACCTCCTTCTTCTCCGAGGAGATGGCCATCGGGGACGTGCACGCCGCCTGCGAGGCCATCGCCCTCTCCGAGGGGAAGAAGTCCCAGCGCGAGAAGCTCCTCGCGGTCCGGAGGCTCTTTGCCAACGTGGCGCCCGTCGAAGGGCGGTACCTCGCGCGGCTCATACTCGGGGAGCTCCGGATCGGGATAGGCGAAGGGAACGTGCGGGACGCCGTGGCAAAGGCCTTCTCGGTCGACCCTGCAACGGTCGACCATGCCTACCAGGCGATGAACGACCTCGGGGAGGTGGCGAGGCTCGCACGGCAGGGGGAGGGGGCCCTCTCGGCGGTCAGGATCGAGATCTTCCGGCCCGTCAAGATGATGCTCGCCCAGCAGGGCTCCATCTCGGAGATGGTCGAGGAGCACGGGAAGGTCGCCGCGGAATACAAGTACGACGGGACCCGGTTCCAGTACCACCGGAAGGGCGGCGAGGTCCGGGTCTATTCCCGGAAGCTCGAGGAGGTGACCCAGGCCATCCCCGACATCATCACGAAGCTCTCCGCTGCCACCGCCCGCGACGTCATCCTGGACGGGGAGGCCGTGGCGATGAAGGACGGCCGGCCCATGCCCTTCCAGTTCGTGCTCCGCAGGTTCCGGCGGAAGTACGACATCGAGGCCCATGCCGAGCAGATCGAGCTCGTCCCCCATGTCTTCGACATCCTGGTCCTCGACGGGGAGACCCTCATCGACCTCCCGTTCTCCGAGCGGCGGAAGCGGCTGTCGGAGGCGCTCTCCGCCCACGTCGCGCCGCAGATCGTGAGCGACGACCCTGCCACCCTCGAGAAGTTCTACAACGAGGCCCTCGACGCGGGGCACGAGGGGATCATGGTGAAGGACCTCGCCTCCCTCTACCAGCCGGGCGTGCGGGGCAAGCACTGGATCAAGATCAAGCCCGAGGTGGACACCCTGGACCTCGCGGTCATCGGCGGCGAGTGGGGCGAGGGGAGGCGGGCGCACTTCTTCGGCTCCTTCCTCCTCGCCTGCCAGGACCGCGGCCGGCTCCTCCCCGTCGGGAAGGTGGCGACCGGCATCTCGGACGAGATGCTCGCCTCCATCTACGAGGCGATGAAGGACCTGGTCGTCTCGCAGGCGGGGAAAGAGGTGACCTTCGAGCCGCGGGTGGTCTTCGAGGTCGGGTACTCGGAGATCCAGACCTCCCCGAACTACGGGAGCGGCTTCGCCCTCCGGTTCCCCCGCTTCGTCCGGGTGCGGGACGACAAGGGCGTCGACGAGGTCGAGACCCTGGAGTCGGTCAGGTCACGCTTTCAGCGCCAATCGACGTCCGGATGACCCAGTACCGCTTCCGCTCCTCGTCGCCCTCGACGTAGGCATAGTACTGGGAGTAGAGGCCGTCGATCTTCTGGAAGACGACCTCGCCGTTGAAGTCGGTGTA
>DATIYO010000006.1:0-24331 GCA_035517575.1 Methanomicrobiales archaeon | reverse complement strand
GACGTCGGCTGTTGCACTGAGCTGGTCCTTGCCGAGCTTCGTCCCGTAGGTGATGTCGGCCGGGTTACTCCAGGTGATGGTCGGAGTAGCCTGGTTCACGGTGATGGAGACGGTCTTTGAGGCACTCTGATAGTTTGCATCCTCCGGGGTGAAGGTGACCTTGATGGTCTGGTCCTTACCGGCAGAGAGGACGGTACCTTCGGCCGGCTCATAGACGAAGGATCCCTTGAGGCCGTTCTCGACCGCTGCGTTCAGCTGGTTGTTGTCAAGGGCCGTTCCATAGGTAATGTCAGCCGGGTTGGACCAGTCGATGATCGGGGTTCCCTGGAGGACGTTGATCTTCACCTCGGCACTGGCTTCCTTGTAGTTCTCGTCGGTCGGGGTGAAGTCGACGTGGAGGGTCTGGGAACCGGCGGAGAGGACGGTCCCGGCATCCGGCGTGTACTTGAAGGAGCCGCCGACATCAGCCGTGGCATCGAGCTGGGCTGAGCCAAGCGGCGTCCCGTACTGGATGTCGGCCGGGCTGTTCCAGGTGATGACCGGAGTCCTGGGAAGGACGCTGATGGTAACGTCCTTCGATGCGGTGTTGTAATTTACATCCGTCGGGGTGAAGTCGACATGGAGGGTCTGGGAACCGGCGGAGAGGACGGTACCGGCATCCGGCGCGTACTTGAAGGAGCCGCCGACATCAGCCGTCGCATCGAGCTGGGTTGAGCTGAGCGGCGTCCCGTACTGGATGTCAGCCGGGCTGTTCCAGGTGATGACGGGGGTCGCCGCGAGGACATTGATGGAGACGGTCTTTGATGCGGTCTGGTAGTTTGCGTCGTCCGGGGTGAAGGTGACCTTGAGGGCCTGGTCCTTACCGGCGGGGAGGACGGTACCTGCGGCCGGAGTGTAGACGAGGGATCCCTTCAGGCCATTCTCGACCAGGGCATTCAGCTGGGCAGCACCAAGGGCAGTCCCATACTGGATATCGGCCGGGTTGGACCAGTCGATGACCGGCGTGGCTGAGAGGACGTTGATAGAAACATCCTTCGATGCGGTGTTGTAGTTTCCATCAGTCGGAGTGAAATCGACATGGAGGGTCTGGGAACCGGCGGAGAGGACGGTCCCGACATCCGGCGTGTACTTGAAGGTACCTGCAACGTTGGCCGTCGCATCGAGCTGAGTTGCGCTGAGTGCGGTCCCGTACGGGATGTCGGCCGGGTTGGACCAGGTGACGACCGGAGTTAATTTGCCGACACTCAGGGCAGCCCCGCTGGACGTCGCCGAACCACACGAGTTGCTGATCTTCACGTCATAGGTGCCGGAATCGGATGCGGAGACTGACTTGATGGTGTAGCTGCTGTCCGTCGCACCGGAGATCGGAGTTCCGTCCTTCTCCCACTGGTAGGATAACGGGGCGGTGCCGCCAGCCGAAACAGAGAAGGTGATGGAATCCCCTGCAGTCTTCGTCGCTCCCTCGGGCTGGCCGGTGATGGACGGAGCCACGCAGGCCGAGCCATAGGTCGCGGTCACCGTGGTCGATCCACCGAGATCGGCAGTGGTGAAGGGACTGGCGGGGGAGGTACCCTGCAGGTCGTAGGCACTGCCCTCGCTGGTCACCGAGCCGGGGAACGTGAAGGAGAAGGCAGAGCCGGCCTTCGTGGTCCCGACCGGGTAGGGACCCGGGCTCGTGAAGGTCGCCGTACCCGGGACGGAAGAGCCTGTGGGGTCGACCAAGGTGTAGCTGACCGTGAGCGAGGTCCCGTCAGGGAGACCGGTGGCCGCGAAACTCACCGTCGGGTACTGCGGTTCAGGAGTGGGGGTTGGAGTCGGGGTCGGAGTAGGGGTCGGAGTCTGGACCTGCTGCTGGTTCCCGAAGGAGAAGCCGCTTATCTGTGGATTCAGGGCAGAGTAATTCATCGAATAACTCGGTGTCGCGCCGCCTGGAATGACGTTCGTCCAGCCACTGGGAACCGGTTCGGAGATGGTGCACGTCCATTCCACGCCGGTTGAGGGGACGGGCAGGGTATAGGAGAACTTCCCGCTGGTACCCAGCGTGTTCGTCTTGAAATCCTCGTTCACGACCGGGGTCCCGGCCGCGTCGGTCACCCTTGCATGGAGCGTCCAGTCGGCCTGGCAGGTCTCGGTGTCATCCTTCTTGCCATTGCTGTTTGCGTCGACCCAGACGCAGCCTTCGGCAGAGGAACTGACCATCTGGTTCCCGAAGCTGAACCCGCCGACAGGGCTGGATGTCACCGAGGTATAGGTTTGGGTATACGAGTAGGTCGGGGGGTTGCCCGTCCCCGCAGGGGTGATGACAACGTACCCGTCGGGAGGGACTTCGGAGATGGTGACATAATAGGTAGTCCCCACCGGAACACCGGGCAGGGTGTAGGAGAACTTTCCGCTGGTCCCCGCGGTGTTCGTGGTGAAGTCCTCTTCCTTGACGGTGTTCGTCCCATCCGTGACCTTCGCGTGGAGCGTCATCCCTGCCAGGCACGGCTCGGTGCCGTCGGTGGCCCGCTGGCCGTCACCGTTCGCGTCCACCCAGTAACAGCCTTCCGCGGTGTACGACACCGGCTGGTTCCCGAAGTTGAACCCGCCCAGGGGTGTCGTCGTCGTCTGCTTGTACGACAGGGTGGAGGATTTGTCGGAGCCTGCGGGGAAGATGATCACGTAACCGGCGGGCTGCACCTCGGATATCGTGACGTTGTACGTGAGCCCGTAGGGTACCGCGGGCAGGGTGTAGGAGAACTTTCCGCTGGTGCCGGCGGTGTTCGTTACGAAGTTCTCTTCCCTGATGATGTTGGGGGTAGAGGGACTCTGGTTCCATACCTTTGCATGGAGCGTCCAGCCTGCCTGGCACGTCTCACCCGAGTCCTGGTTCCCGTTGCCGTTTGCATCGACCCACTTGCACCCCTCTGCCGTGTACGTCACCGGCTGGTTCCCGAAGGTGTACCCCGAGACGTTGGCAGACGTCGCATTGGTGTAGCTCTTCGAGTACGAATAGACCGGGGGATTCCCGGACCCGGTCGGGACGACGACCGAGTAGCCGGGCGGCGGTATCTCGGAAACCACGACGGTATTCGTGCCGGAGAAGACCGCGGGCAGAAGGTAGTTCCACTTGGCATTCGTCCCGCTCTGGAAGGAGCCGGCGGAGTTCGTCACGAAGTCCGTATCGGTGATGACCGTGGCCCCGTTGGTGATCTTTATGTGGAGGGTCCAGCCCGCTTCACAGAGCTCGTTCGCATCCTTGGTCCCGTTCTTGTTCAGATCTCTCCACTTGCAGCCTTCCGCATAGAGAGCGTTCGCCGCCCCTGCCAGGGAAAAGAGGAGCAGCACTGCAAGGATTACCGCGATTTTTCTTCCACCACTGTGCATCAATAACCACCTGAAATCGGTTCACTTGTCCTGGATGTTCATCGGTCGGTCCCCTCCCTCACGGCAAAGGACCGGCGGGTCAGGCCGGAGGGAAACGGCATGCCGGCCTCGGCGCGGCATGCCTCAGTTCGATTTCACCCGTCGGAAAACGGAGAGACCACCCATGGCGAGACAGTTGTTCCCAATTCCACACACACTCCCGATAGTAGAGATGGTATTGCAAATTGTATATAAATGAAATAACTACATAAAGTTAACCAGACCAGAAAGTTTAAGAGATGTCAATAATAAATAATTGATAAAAAAGGAAGAAAGACTTTATATAGGATCCCGGATCTGGGGCATCAGCTGGCAGAATCACCGATTTTAAGAGAGCCTTTGAAAAAATCAAGAAGAAAAACTTATATATAATGATTTAAAAGCGACTGGAATCCTTTAACAGGATCGAAATGGTTCTCGGGGGCCGTTTCCAGCCCCTGAATTTGCGGGGATCCGATCCCCCGGCAGGGACAAACCACACCCCACCGTCGTGAAATCCTATTTCCGGTAGATCTTTTCAGGGTCCAGGACCCGCGGCGCGATCTCCTCCCCGTCGAGCGTACGGTAGAAGCAGGACCGGTGGCCGGTGTGGCACGCGACCCCCTCCTGCTCCACTTCGTAAAGGAGAGTGTCCTCGTCGCAGTCCACGAGTATCCGGACGACCCGCTGCAGGTGGCCGCTCTCCTCGCCCTTCTTCCAGATCTTCTTCCGGGACCGGCTGTAGTAGTGGGCAAGCCCCGTCTCCCTGGTGAGATCGAGGGCCTCCCGGTCGGCATAGGCCACCATGAGCACCTCGCGGGTGCGGGTATCGACCGTGACGACCGGGATGAGGCCGCCAGCGAATTTCAGGTCAGGCATGGAACCGTCCCTCCTCCACTCCCCTACTTAGATGGCCCTTATGAGGGTAAAGAGGATGTCCCCCCCGAGGAGCGCCACGGCGAAGCCCGCGAGGATGGGGAGGATGAAGGGCACGCCGTACGAGATCCAGACCGTGCCCGCCCTGCGGTAGTACGCGAGCTCCTTCTTATACTGTTCGGGGTAGCGTTTCAGGTCCTTCGTGTATACGCGCTTCGCCTGCACCATCTGGTGGAGCGCGACCCCGACCGGGATGAACCGGCGGGTCAGCTGCCCGCCCTCGTCGCCGAACTCCTCCATGACGAAGCCGAAGGTGTGCTCGATGGTGTCCCCCTTCACCGGAAAGCCGAAGAAGGTGTACGGGAAGGGGGCCCGGTTCCCCTTCAATACGTTCAGGACCGCGAGGCCGAGCGGGGTGACCAGGTTCAGGATGACCGCGTTCGTGAGGGCCGAGAAGGGGAGGAACTGGAGGGGGGGATACCCGAGGAGGGGCATGAGGGGGAAGACCGGCACGAAGAGGGCTATCGCGACGAGGGCGATGGCGTCCGCAAAGCCGAAGAGGTTCGTGAGGGCGAAGATGAGGAAGAGCTCGGCATAGACCGCGACGAGGACGAGGACGAGGTCGCCCGTCCCGCCCTTCCCCGCGAGGAGGAGGAAGGCCCAGGCCACTCCCTGGAGGGCGACCATGGCGGGCAGGTGCCAGGTGAGGAGCGAGCGGGAGAACCGCGAGAGGGCCTTCTCGTCGACGCTCGCCACCTTCGCGAGCTCGTACCCCTCCCAGAGGGCGGCGACGAGGAGGATGAAGCCCGCGATGGCCGCGACCCCGAGGCTCCTCCAGAGGAACCCCCACGCGACCGCCTGGACCACCGTGGCCGCGATGCCGAGGACGAGGACATGGGTCGGGACCACTCCCTTCTCTGCCTCGAGCTCGATCCCGTAGATGATCGTGAGCATGAGGGCCGCGTAGCCCGCGACGGTCCCCCAGGGCTCCCGGGCTGACACGAGGTACCAGACGACGGCGACCGACCCGACGACGTACATCGGGTACCAGGTCCTGAGGGGGACCGACCGTTCCCTGACATCCAGGAACGAGGCGTACACGAGGGTGGCGAGGACCGCGACGGCCCCGACCACGAGAGGGAGGATCATGGATGGTCTGATATTTTCCTGCCCTGCTTCTTATGCTTGACGGTTCCCGTTCCAGCCCGTTCTTTGGACAATATAATTATTTAACTTTGCAGGTCAAACCTCTCTACAATTCCAGAAGGTACGGTTCTGTGATCGAGATCAGGGTTGACGACAACGCGTGCAACGGCTGCGGTCTCTGCGTCAAGGACTGCCCGATGCACGTCTACGAGCTCAGGGAGAGCCTCTCGGTTCCGGTCCACGCCGAGAACTGCATGGGCTGCCTCTCCTGCCACGAGATCTGCCCGGCACAGGCCCTCGAGCACAAGGGGGTCTACCCCTCCCGGAGGCACTACATCGACATCCGGGTATGCGAGATGCTGAATCGGGTGATCTGATGATTGCCGGAGGCAGTCCAGATCACCTGAAGAGGGTGGTGGAACACTGCCCGAACAGGGTGATTGAAATGATTCTCTCCACGGTGATCCCATGACCGACGGCACCATCGAGAAGATGAAGGGGGCCTTCTCCACGGACCTCGTCTACCGGTCCGAGGACATCCCCCTCACCTGCATCCCGCACCCCGACGAACTCGAGGACACCCTCCACGGCCTCATGAAGCTGAACGGCCTCATCATCCGGTCCCTGGAGGAGGTCGCGGGGAGGGGGGCGAACGCGGTCACGTACCGTGCGGGGCGGAAGTACGGCCACGAGGTCGCGAAGTACTTCGAGAAGATGGATAACATCGAGGAGGCCCTGAAGGAGCTCTCGGACATCCTGCGGGGGCAGTTCACGTTCGAGATCTGGAAGCCCTCGGACAAGCCCTCCTACATCATAGAGGAGAACAACTCGACCTTCATCTACCTCGTGTTCCATGACTGCATCGTCAGGCAGACGCTCCGCAGGAACGGCCAGGTCCAGGGCGGGCCGCTCTGCCAGACCCTCTACGGGTACGTCGTGGGGGCCATCGAGGAGATCACGGGGAAGAAGGCGAAGCTCGAGATCGTGCACACGGGCCCGAACGCCTGCCTGAAGAAGCTCATCCTGCAGTGAGGGACACCATGAAGATTGCCATCGAGGAACTGGCGTCCTGCTCGGGATGCACCATCGCGATCCTGGACCTCCACGAGGCCCTGCTCGATGTCCTCGGGAAGGCCGAGATCGTCTACGCCCCCGTCATCATGGACGTGAAGGAGCCCCCCGAGGGGATCGACATCGCCTTTGTCACGGGGGCCGTCAGGAACGAGGAGAACCAGGAGCGGCTGAAGAAGATCCGGAAGCGGGCGAAGACGGTGGTCGCCCTCGGGACCTGCGCCTGCTACGGCGGCATCTCGGGGCTCTCCATGCTCTTCCAGAAGGAGGACATGTTCAACCTGGTCTTCCGCGGCGTCGAGACCGTGAAGCCCGACGGCGTCATCCCGAAGGACGTCCCGCCCTTCCTGTACCGTGCCTTCGCCGTCGGGGACCTCGTGAAGGTGGACTACTACATCACCGGCTGCCCGCCGAAGGAGATGTACCTCTCGAAGATCCTCCCCGCCCTCGTCGCGGGGGAGCCCCTCGCCCTCTCGAAGAAGTCGGTCTGCTCGGAGTGCGACCGGGTGATGGGGGCCCACGAGAAGTGGCAGCTGAAGCGGCGGCACGAGGGGATCCCCGACCGCGAGCACTGCCTGCTCGGGCAGGGGTACCTCTGCCTGGGGGCGGTCACCTTCGGGCGGTGCGGGGCCTCCTGCCCGCACAGCAACGTCCCCTGCCACGGCTGCAACGGGCCGTCCCTGGACATCCTCAGGGAGCCATGCCGCGACATCTATAACATGATGATCAGGCGGATAGCCGACCTCACCGACAAGCCCGAGGCCGAGATCGAGAAGGAGATCTACGACGTGGCCCATACCTTCTACCCGTTCACCATCGGCTCGATGATCATGGAGGACAAGGGGATCTCGAAGATCCGCGACCTCATCAAGGAGCGGAACGTATGAGCGAGATCCGGATCACCCCCGTCACCCGGCTCGAGGGGCACGCCCAGGTGCGGATCACCCTGAACGCCCAGAACCAGGTCGAGAAGGCCCACTTCAACGTCGTCGAGCTCCGCGGCTTCGAGAAGTTCCTGATCGGGGCGGCGGTCGAGGAGGCACCCCGGATCACGCCCCGGATCTGCGGGATCTGCCCCACCTCGCACCACCTGGCCTCGGTGAAGGCCGTGGACGCCATCTTCGGGGTGGAGCCGCCCGAGACCGGCCGGAAGCTCCGCGAGCTCCTGAACCATGCCCAATACATCCACTCCCATGCCCTCCACTTCTTCATGCTCGCCGCCCCCGACTTCCTGGTCGGGCACGACGCCCCCGCCGCCGACCGGTCGGTCATCGGGGTCGCGAAGAAGAACATGGCCCTCGCAAAGAAGGCCATCGAGGTGCGGAAGCTCGGCCAGCGGATCACCGAGGTGGTCGGGGGGAAGCCGATCCACCCGTCGAACGCGGTGCCAGGCGGCATGTCGCGGGCTCTCGACGAGGCCGCCCGCGGGAACCTGCTCGCCCTGGCGAAGGGTGGCCTCGCCATCGCGAAGGAGGGCTGGGAGGTGGCCCGGACCATGATGGACGGGACCGACCTCACCCTGGGGACGGTGGAGACCGGCTTCATGGGGATGACGAAGGACGGGAAGTACTCCCCCTACGAAGGGGTCGTCGAGGTCATCGGGAAGGACCGTGCCTCCCTCGGGAGCTTCACGGGCGCCGACTACACGAAGCACATCGAGGAGTTCTCCGAGGACTGGTCGTACCTGAAGTTCACGAGGCACCGGAACGGGACCTACTACCGGGTCGGGCCCCTCGCCCGGCTCAACATCGTCTCCTCCATGGGCACCCCGCTCGCCGATGCCGCCCTCGCCGAGTACCGGAAGAAGTTCGGGGACCTCGTCCAGGCGCCCCTCGCCTACAACCTGGCCCGCTACGTCGAGTTCCTGGCGAGCTGCGAGCGCGTCGTCGAGCTCCTGGGGGACCCGGCCATCGCGGGCACGAACGTGAGGAGCCCCGCGGGCGCCGTGAAGGAGCGGCGGGGCGTCGGGATCGTCGAGGCGCCGCGGGGGACCCTCATCCACGACTACACGGTGAACGAGAAGGGCTTCATCGAGAAGTGCAACCTCCTCGTCGCGACCTGCCAGAACAACTATGCCATCGACCGGAGCATCGAGGGCGTGGCCCGCGCCCTCGTGAAGGACGGGGCCCTCCCCGAGGCCGCCGCGAACCGGATCGAGATGGTCATCCGGGCGTACGACCCCTGCATCTCCTGCGCGACCCATGCCCTCGGGAGCATGCGGAGGGGCATCGAATTTTCGAGGGCCGGTGCCCCCACGGGTGAGGAGAAGGATTAAGCCTTAAAAAAAGGGATGATCTCTTATGCTGAATCAGATCCTGGCCGAATTCCTGAAATTGGATGGCGTTTTTGCCGCGGTGGTGGTGGGCAGGGACGGGATGGTCATCGAGAGCGCGGTCTCGGGCAAGGTCGACACCGACGCACTCGGCGCCATGGCCTCCACGGGCATGGGCACCGCCGAGGCCATGGGGAACGAGCTCGGGAAGGGGGAGCTCCACCAGATGCTCGTCGAGCTCGAGAAGGGCCCGATCCTCCTCTCCCCCCTCTCCAAGGACGAGCTCATCGCCATCGTCTCTGACAGCACGGGGAACATCGGGCGGATCAGGTACGAGCTCAAGAAGAACAAGGACCGGATCATCGCGGCACTCTAGACGGCACGAGACAGCATGACCACCAATCCGACACCCACGGGAAAGATCAGGGGGGCGTTCCGGGATGTCACGCCGAAGCTCAGGAACTTCACCGGCGCGGTGAAGGTCACCACCCCTTCGGGGAAGGGCGGCATCCTCGTCGAGATGGGGCGGCCGGTCGCCTCGTACCTGACCTCGGAGGGGGAGCTCCACCGGGGGAAGGAGTCCCTCGAGATCCTCGAGCGCGAGCAGCTCGCCGACTTCGAGATCCTCAGGTACGACGACGAGCAGTTCAGGGAGGCCATGATCATCTGCGACAACCGGGGCCTCCTCCTCGGCGAGGAGAAGGGAGCCGCCGCCCCGCCCCGGCCCCCTGCGAGGCCCCAGCCGCGGGAGGCGAAGCCCCGCGAGGAGGAGAACGTCCTCTCGGCGATGATGAAGCGGTTCGGGGCGCCGAAGGCCCCCCCGATAGAGGAGCCGCCCCGGCAGGCGAAGCCCGAGGCAAGGCCCGTCCCGCCGCCCCCCGTGTCCGTGACGGAACGGGAGGCGCCACCCGTCCAGGAAACCCTCCTCCCCCCGCCGCCCGAGAAGAAGGTGGCGACCCCTGCCCAGGAGGCCGATCTCTCGGCGATCATCAGGAGGCTCAGGGAATCGGCGAAGGCAGAGAAGGCCCCTGCCGGGCCGAAGGCAGAGGAGGCACCGGCGAAACCCGCGATACCGGAACCGGCCAGGGCCGCCGATTCGGCAGCCTCACCGGTCCCGATGCCGGAACCCGCTCAGGAGGAGAAGGCGCCGGCCGCACCGGCCGCACCGTCCGTTCCCGCAGCAGGTATCGCCCAGCCACCCGAGGGCATGGGGCCCGAGGGCAGGGTGAAGGTCGATCTCGGGAAGATGATGAAGAGGATCAAGCGCCTCGACATCACCTCCATCCGGGAGGAGCTGCAGGCAGGGGCCGAGAGCGCCGAGGGACTCCCGGGCGAAGCACCCGGGGCCGCGGCACCGTCCGCGGCCGGGGTCGAAGGTCCTGCCCCTGCTCCGGCGGAGGCCGCCCAGGAGGCTGAGGCCAGGGGCAGGAGCGACATCGATGAGCTGAAGGCCTTCATCCAGCGGCTCGAGGTCCTGGAGCAGCCCCCCGAGGAGGCCCCCCCGGAGGAGAAGGGGATCTTCGCCAAGCTCGGGATAAAGTCCCAGCCGGCAGAGGCACCGGCCCCCCCGAGGAAGCGGGAGGTCCCGCTGCCGATCTCCCGGAGGGCGAAGCCCCCCGAGGAGCCCGCGGTCGAGGAGGAGGTAAAACCCCAGCCGGCACCGGCCGAGGAGCGGGCGGCCCCCCAGCCACCCGAGCCCGACCGGAAGGCAAAGATCACCTCCCTGCTCCGGAGATCGGGCCTGGTGAAGCCCCCCGTCGAGGAGCAGCCCAGGGAGCCGGTACCCCGGATCGAGCCCGAGCCCGTGGTCCACCGGGAGCGGGAGGAGGTCCCCGCCCAGCCACCGGAGGCCGAGGTGCGGGTGCCGAGGCCCCAGAGGAAGAAGGTGGAGATCACCCGGGTCCCGAAGATCCCCGAGCGTCCCCCCCGGGAGCCGCCGCTCATCGACGAGCGGATGCTCCAGCGGATCCTGAAGCAGCCCGGGGTCATCGCGGTCTCGACCTTCTTCGAGGGGTTCGCGGTCCAGTCGGCGGGGAAGGCCGACTTCGAGCAGGTCGCGGCGAACGCCGAGGACCTCTTCCGGGCGGGGAAGAAGATCGCCCGGGAGATCGAGCTCGGCCCCCTGAACCAGATCATCCTCGAGACGGGGAGGGGGAAGCTCGTCATCGCCCCCTACGGGGACCTGAACGTCTGCATCTTCACCGAGCCTGACGCGAACCTGGGCCTCATCCGGGTCGCCATCAGGAGCATGCAGCTGGAGAAGGACTGATGCGGTTCCCGCCCCTCGAGCGAGAGGAGGTCATGAAGGGCGTCCCCATCCGGACCCTCCTCTCCGAGCTCGAGAAGCGGCGGTTCACCGGCTACTGCGCCATGCCGATCGCCGGCGCGAGCGCCTTCCTCGTCCTCGACGAGGGGAGGTACGTCCTCGCGGAGTACCGGGGGATCCGGGGCCGGGACGCCCTCGAGAGCATCCGGTCCATCGGGAACCCCGCGGTCGACGTGGTGATCGCCCCGTCGTCGAAGGAGCAGCTCGCGGGGATGGTGAGGCTCAACGAGCCGTTCCTCGTGGACCCGCCCCGGCCGCCGATCTCCCACGGGGCCGGCCTCCCGGCGAGCACGACGGTGATCCGGCCGGTCAGCATCGGGGGCGGCCCGGGGAAGCAGGTGAAGGTGATCGCGGTCCAGACAAAGAAGAAGGAGGCCCCCGCCCCGCCGCCGGTGGTCCCCGGGAAAAAGGCCCCGGCGGCGGGCAGGCCGGCCGCCACGGGATCGGCCCAGGCCGAGAGGCTGGACCGGAAGGGCCTCGACCACATCAAGTCCATGAAGGACAGCTTCAAGAACGACGCGGCAGACCTCCTCTCGGACCTCAACCTGGGCCACCTTGTCTCGAACCGGCCCAAATCAGACAAAGCAAAAGAGAGTGAAGAGGGAGAAAACCGTAGTACAGGGTGATTGCGTTGAGAGCAACGGATAAGTATTTGAATGGAGAAAAGATAAATGACATTTACAGGGATCTCGTCATGAGAGGGTGCTGAATGTTTCGAGCGTATACCATTGCGTCCGGAAAGGGTGGAACCGGTAAAACCACGGTAACCGTGAACCTGGGTACGTCCCTCGCCCAGCTCGGGAAGGAGACCTTCATCCTCGATGCCGATATCGGCATGGCCAACCTCGGGCTCGTCCTCGGCCTGGAGAGCGTGCCCGTGACCCTCCACGAGGTCCTCGCGGGGAAGGCCTCGGTGGACGACGCCATCTACGAGGGGCCGAACGGCCTCAAGGTCGTCCCCTCGGGCATCTCCCTCCAGGGGTTCCAGAACGCCGACCCCGAGAAGATGAAGGACGTCATGAGGGACCTCATCGGCCGGAGCGACTTCCTCCTCATCGACGCCCCCGCGGGGATCAGCAAGGACGGCGTCGTCGCCCTCGCCATCGCCGACGAGGTCATCCTCGTCGTGAACCCGGAGCTCTCCTCCATGGCCGACGCCCTGAAGACCAAGATCCTCACCGAGATGGTCGGGGGCAAGGTCTACGGGGCGATCCTGAACCGGGCCGGGATGGAGAACACCGAGCTCCGCAGGCACAGCGTCGAGGATGTCCTCGGCGTCCGGGTCATCGACATGATCCCCGAGGACGCGAACGTCCGGAGGGCGGCCGCCTACAAGACGCCGGTGGTCATCAAGTACCCGACCTCCGGGGCCTCCCGGGCGTTCCGGAGGATCGCGGCGGATCTCGCGGGATCCGAGTACAAGGAAGAGCCGGTCAAGGTCCAGGAAGGCTTCGTGGACCGGCTGGCCCGGACCCTCTTCGGTGGCGCCACCCGCTGACCGGGGAGAAACCCCCTCTCAAAGAGATTAAACAAAGTTTTTTTCCTTATTTATCTTTTAATACCAAATTGTTAAAAACAAAACATTTAATAACTCCTTGAAGAAGAAATATACTTGTACCGACCACGGCCAGAAGTCGTCTTCGGATCCTTTCACGGCAGTACATCGGACCGGGAGTGGATGGTGGTACGGGGGAAATAATCCAGATCATCGATGAAGTGCTTTCCACTTCAACGTACGTCGCGAGCTATGGCTATCCCGAGCTCATGGAATACGCTGACTCCCATGCCGTGAACGGCATCGGGGTCAATGACGAGAACGACCGGAAGTTCTACATCGTCTTCGAGGCCGGCACTCCCGAGGGGGTCATCTTCACCGATAGCAAGGGGACCCTCTTCGGGGACAAGGCCGCGATCCTCCTGACCGGCCAGGAGGCCTTCGAGCTCTTCGAGGTGAGCCAGCCCGTCGTGAACGCCCTCGCGTCCCGGTGCCGGATCTTCGACCGGAGCCATGTGAAGAAGCGCCTCGACGAGGACCTGCCCTCCTTCGGCGGCATCCACCGGAGCCCGGGCATCCTCTGCCTCACCCTCGCGAGGGAGGGGGTCCCCCAGCAGGGGATCCGGGTCTCCATCAAGAAGGGCCGGCAGATCATCGCGAGCGACATCACGACGACGGACGGGAAGGTGTGCTTCAAGCTCCTGAACGGGACCTACGACTGCACCGCGATCGACCGGTCCCAGGAGACGTACACCTTCATGGTCGACTTCAATGACCGGTACGCCGAATCGGTCATCGAGATTGGGGGGTAATGATGACACAACAGGAACCAGAGAAGAAGCAGGAGCTCGACGCGATGATGAAACGCCTCGGGCTCCTCGGTATCGAGGGGAAGGAGCCCCGGCCGGGGGGGCCGGCCGGAGAGGCGAGGCCGAAGCGGGCCGCGGAACCGCAGCCGCAGCCCCCGGCCCAGGGGCCGCCCGGGAAGGGGCAGGCAGACGAGCTGAAGGACTTTTTGAAGCACCTGGAGACCCTCGAGGTGGAGGGGGCGAAGCGGATCGAGGGGCTCTCGGCCGAGAGCGACTCGGTCATGGCCCGGCTCGAGAAGCTGGACCTCGCCGCCCTCCATGACGAGGAGCGGGCCCCGGCCGGCGCACCCGCCGGTGCGGGCGACGCCCGGGCCCAGCCCGCCCCCCAGGCCCCCAGGAAGGACGATGACTTCGTCGCCCTCATCCGGGGCATCGAGGAGGTCAAGCGGGACATGGTCCCCAATGGCCAGGCCGGAAAACCGGGCGTGAAGCGCGAGATAAAAGCCGAGAAGCTGGACTCCCAGGCCCGGAGACCGGCCCAGGAGGCCGGGCCGAAGGAGGGACCGGGCGAGTTCAACTCGATCCTGGACCGGCTCCAGAAGCTCGACCTCACGAACGTCGGGGGCGAGACGAAGACGGACCTCGACGACATCGCCGCCTGGAAGCGGGACCTCCGCAAGGAGGGGAAGGGCGCACCGCCTGCCGGGAAGGAGACATCCCCCCAGCCCTCCCAGCAGGTCATGGAGTCCGACGCCGACGCGATCCTGAAGCGCCTCGAGGGCCTCACCCCGCCCGAGCCGAGGGTGATCGCGGCAAAGCCCGCTGCGGCGGCACCCCGCGAGGTGGCACCCCCCCAGCCACCGCAGGCCGCCCAGCAGGGCATCGATGCGGAGCAGATCCTGAAGCGCCTCGAGGGGATCGCCCCCGCCCCCGAGCCGAAGGTGATCGCGGCGAAGCCCGTCGCGGCGGCACCCCGCGAGGTGGCACCCCCCCAGCCCACCCAGGCCGCCCAGCAGGGCATCGACGCGGAGCAGATCTTAAAACGCCTCGAGGGGATCGCCCCCGCCCCCGAGCCGAAGGCGGCACCGGCGAAGCCGGCCGCCGCCCCGAGGCAGCCCCCCGCCCAGGCCGCGGCGGCCCCGGCCGACGCCCAGTCCCTCCTGAAGCGGCTCGAGGGGATGGCCCCGCCTGACCAGAGGGTCGCGGGGAAGAGCAAGTGGGAGACCGCGGCCCCCGCCCGCGGAGAGGCCGCAGAACCGCCGGCGGCCGCCGAACCGGCCGCGGAGGGAGCCCAGGCAGGGGCGGGGAAGAACGGCTCCGAGAAGGACGTCACCTCGGTCATCGACACCATCTTCAAGGTCCACAAGGGGGCCCCGATGGGGGTGCCCGGTGCCGAGGACGTGGACGCGTCCCTCAAGCAGATCATCGAGGAGGAGTCCCAGGGAGGCGCGCCGGCCGACGAGGAGAAGGAGGCCACCCATGCGAAGAAGACCCGGTGGTCAGGCGGCGAGGGCGAGGCGGCCGAGGAGGCCATCGTCTCGGTGGACGAGATCAAGGACATCAGCAACCTGATCCTCCCCAAGGGGGCCACCTTTGCCATCGACGAGGTGAAGCTCCACGAGCGGACCGCGGTCTTCGACGTGAAGGGCACGGGGAACGTCCCCTCGGAGATCGTCGAGAGCTGGCAGTCCCAGCTCCCCTCGGGGGTCATCAAGGACATCGTCATCGGGAAGGAGACCGCCGAGGAGGCGAAGTCCCGCGGGATCCTCGGCAAGCTGAACATCATGAAGGTGATCCGGAAGGAGGTCGAGGAGTACAACCCGCGGATCCACGGCCCCCTCGTCGACATCGCCTTCCGGCCGGCGCCGAACATCGAGGAGGTGGAGGTCTACCCCGTGAACGAGCCCTATGCCTTCATCCGGGTCCTCCACGACAACTCGACCCACGAGTACACCTACCAGGTGCTCGAGCCGGTCCTCAACCCCGCCGAGCGTGAACTGGTCGGGGAGCTGAAGCAGCGGCTCTTCGAGACCCTCGAGGTGAACACGAAGGACCTCACGAAGGAGGCGGCCCACAAGGCCATCCGGGGCGCCGTGGACACGGTGCTCTCTGACTACGGGATCTCCCTCACCCCCGTCTCGCGCGAGAAGATCCTCTACAACATCGAGAAGGAGTTCCTCGGGGACGGCCTCGTCGACCCCATCATGCACGACAAGTACATCGAGGACATCTCCTGCGACGGCGTGAACATCCCGATCTTCGTGTACCACACGAGCTACGAGAACGTGAAGACGAACCTGAACTACAAGCAGGCCGAGGACCTCGACTCCTTTGTCACGAAGATGGCCCAGCGGGCGGGGAAGCACATCTCCATCGCCGAGCCGATCCTCGATGCCACGATGCCCGACGGGTCCCGTATCCAGATGACCCTCGGGAGCGAGGTGACGGCCCATGGCTCGACCTTCACCATCCGTAAGTTCAGGGAGGAGCCCATCACCCCGACGGACCTCATCGAGTGGTCCACCTTCTCGCCCCTCGCGGTCGCCTACCTCTGGCTCGCCGTCGAGAGCGGGAAGTCCGCCATCTTCGCCGGCGGGACGGCCTCGGGGAAGACCACGTCCCTGAACGCCATCTCGCTCTTCATCCCGCCGATGGCGAAGATCGTCTCCCTCGAGGACACCCGCGAGCTGAAGCTCCCGCACCCGAACTGGATCCCCTCGGTGACGAGGGACTCCTTTGACACGAACGGCAAGGGGGAGATCGACATGTACGAGCTCCTCCGTGCCGCCCTGCGGCAGAGGCCCGAGTACCTGATCGTCGGTGAAGTCCGTGGCCGCGAGGCCCTGACCCTCTTCCAGGCGATGTCGACCGGCCACGTCACCTACGCGACCATGCACGCCGACTCGGTCGCCTCGGTCGTCCACCGTATCGAGAACCCGCCGCTCTCGGTCCCGCGGAACATGCTCTCGGCCCTGAACCTGGTCTGCGTCCAGGCCCAGGCACGGATCGGCGGGCAGCGGATCCGGCGGTCGAAGCAGATCATCGAGATCCTCGACATCGACCCGCGGACGAACGAGCTCATCACGAACGAGGTCTTCCGCTGGCACCCGACGACGGACGAGATCCGGTACTCGGGGAAGTCCTACATCCTCGAGGAGATCATGGAGGAGAAGGGCTGGAGCGAGGCCCGGATGAAGGAGGAGCTGAAGCGCCGGCAGGAGCTCCTCGAGTGGATGCGCCTCAAGATGATCCGGCACTACAAGGACGTCGCGAAGATGCTCATCTCGTACTTCCGTGACCCCGAGGCGGTCATCGAGGTGGTGCGGGCCGACCTCTACAGCGAGGCGAAGGCGCAATGAACGGTTACCAGCGGTTCTGCTTCAAGATCCTCGGCGAGCGGATGAAGAAGAAGCGGGGGGACTACGTGCAGCTCAGGAACAACCTGATGCGGGCCCGGATCACCGTCCCCTTCGAGGCCTACCTGGCCTCCGCGTACGTCACCGCGTTCGTCGTCGGGATCCTGACCGCGGTCCTCCTGGGGGTCTTCTTCTACCTGCTCCGGATCCCCGAGATGATCACGTACAAGGGGACCCTGCCCGATGTCCTCATCGAGCTCTCCCAGTACCGGCTCGTCTTCGGGACCGTAGCCGCGGTGGTCCTCTCCCTCCTCATCTTCGGGGGCATGACCTTCGTCGTCTTCCTCGTGTACCCGAGCATCCATGCCGGCGAGCGCCGGCGGAACATCGACGCGACCCTCCCCTATGCCATCAACTACATCACCGCGATGTCCACCGCGGGCATCACCCCCGCGGAGGTCTTCAAGCTCCTGGGCGAGAGCCCCATCTACGGGGAGAGCGCCGTGGAGGCGAAGTACATCGTCCGGGAGATCGAGATCTTCGGGAAGGATCTCACGGACGCCATCCGGATCGTCTCGGGCGTCACGCCGAGCGACCGGATGAAGGAGTTCCTCCAGGGTGCGGTCTCGGCCATCTCGGCGGGGACGAACCTCACCGACTACTACCGGAACAAGGCCCAGCAGTACAGCGTCGAGAACCGGCAGCAGCAGAAGATCTTCCTCGAGACCCTCGGGCTCATCGCGGAGTCGTACGTGACCGCCCTCGTCGCGGGGACCCTCTTCCTCATCATCCTCCAGTCCATCATGTCCATCATCAGCGGGGAGGTGAGCCCGATGTTCCTCTACGTGGTCATCTACCTCATCGTGCCCTTCGGGAGCATCATGTTCGTGATCCTCATCAGCTCCATGACTCCGGAGGTGTGACATGGCATTCCAGGAGATCCTGAACAACTTCTTCAACCGGTCGGAGTACAAGCAGCCGGATGTCCCCGGGTACGTCCTCGACGACTACGAGCGGTCCCAGCAGGATATCACCTCAAAGATCGCGAGCCAGAAGAAGGTCCAGGAGGGCTTCGGGAAGTTCCTGAAGCACCCGGTCCAGTTCATCCGGGACCACCCGACGAACGTCCTCTACATCACCGGCCCCGCGGCCTTCATCTTCTTCTTCGCCGGGCTCCTCCTCATCGTCTCGAACTACGGGATCATGTCCCTCTTCGAGGACACGATGATCGACGACGTGATCGTCTGGTCCACCCTCATCACCGTCGTCCCCCTCGCCCTCTTCCAGTACGCGGAGACGAAGAGGGTGTACAGCCTCGAGGAGGCCCTCCCGAACTTCTTCCGGGACATCGCGGGGATGAACGACAGCGGGATGACCCTCCCGAACGCCATCAACAACGTGGCCCAGGGGGAGTACGGCGCCCTCACCGCCTACATCCGGCGGCTGAACGCCGAGATGTCCTGGTCGGTCCCCTTCGTCGAGGCCCTGTACCGGTTCGGGCAGCGGGTCGGGACCCCCCTCGCCGCCCGTTCCGTGGACCTCATCGCGAAGGCGAGCAAGGCCGGCGGCGACGTCTCCGAGGTGCTCAGGGCCGCGGCGAACGACACCTACGAGTTCTTCAACCTGAAGAACGAGCGGAAGAACAACATGCTCATCTACATGGTGATCGTCCTCGTCTCGTTCTTCGTGTTCCTCTTCGTCATCGCCATCCTCGAGTCCACCTTCCTCACCACCATGGCCTCGGCGGGGGCCAAGGTCGCGGGGACGGGCGCGAAGGGCTTCATGTCCAAGGTGAACATCGAGTTCTACAAGCGGCTCTTCTCCCACGCGGCGATGATCCAGGGGTTCTTCTCGGGCCTCGTCGCCGGCCAGATGGGCGAGGGGGACGCGATCTCGGGCCTGAAGTACTCGGCGATGATGCTCCTCATCGCCTGGGTCGTGTTCCGGTTCTTCATCTGAGATCGAAGATTCACATCTCCTTTTTCAAGGGATTTCGCGATATGAAATGCCTGCCGTCGGCAATATATCTCAGGGATAGTTAGAATCCCGTGGCGGGAGTTAAAACCTTCAAGATCATTTTCCTGGTGTGCTCTCGGGGGGGCTCCATGTCGCACCCCGCCTGATGGCGGGTCGCTTCAGGCCGGGTTCTTATGAACCTCGCGACTTCGTCGCTCGAGGTCGGTTTCGTACGAAACCTCCCTCCTCCCTCCCGCCGCACGGGCACCCCCCTGTGTACGGGGGCTCGCGGAGTCGGTTTCCGGTTAGCCCTGAATATCGGTTCACCTGGCACGAGAGCACGATGGAGAGGGAATGGTCTCGAAAGAAAGAAAAAAAGCAAGGATTCAGCTGATATTATCGAGGCTGAAGCCCTTCTGGGCGAGGAGATCCTTCACCCGCTCCAGGTGGTTCCCCTGGAGCTCGATGGAGGAGCCCTTCACCGTCCCCCCGCAGGCGAGCTTCCCCTTCAGGAACTTGGTCAGGTCGCCGAGGTCGATGTCGCCCGGGTCGATGCCCTCGATGACCGTGACCTCCTTCCCGTACCGCCGCTTGTTGATCTTCACGGTGATCCGTTGCTGTTCCTTTGCCACCTCTTCACAGATACATAGTTCCTTTGGAAGCCCGCAGGTCGGACAGATCCCACCATTCATTACCATCTATGTTAAAATTCTCCTTATTTATTCCTTGGCATGACTTTTCGTCTGCTTTCCCGTGCTAATCCACCCTGCAGACCTCGCAGCCCCGCGAGAGGACCTGGTCGGGCTTGCTGTTGTACCGGTACACGGTGATGCCCTTGCAGCCGAGGGTCCGGGCGAGCTCGTAGATCCGGGCGATGTCCCCGGGTGTCGCGGTCTCGGGGAGGTTCACCGTCTTTGAGACGGCGTTGTCCACGTATTTCTGGAAGGCCGCCTGCATCCGCACGTGGTGCTCGGGGGAGATCTCGGGTGCGGTCCGGAAGAGGTCCTTCATGTCGTCGGGGAGGGGGAGGTTCCGGGCCGACCCCTCCACGAGGGCCTGGTGGATGAGGTCGGCGGACCTCGGCCGGCGGGAGACCGCCTGGACGAAGAGCTCGTTCACCATCGGGACCGTCCTCCCCGCCATCTGCCGCTCGAAGGCGAGGGCGAAGAGCGGCTCGATCCCCGAGGAGGTGTCGGCGATGATGTGGAGGGACCCCGTGGGGGCGATGGTGGTCACGGTCGAGTTCCGCATCGCCCCTGAAAAGACGCTCTTCCCGATGGCAGGGAACGACCCCTTCTCTGCGCCGAGCTCCTCCGACCGCTCGTGCCCGACCTTCTGGATGAGCGCCATGACCCGCTCCGCGAACCTGAGGGCCTCGCCGGACTCGTACGGGATGCCGAGCCTGATCAGGGCGTCGGCAAAGCCCATGATCCCGAGGCCGATCTTCCGCGTCGCGAGGTTCATCTCCTGGATCTCAGGGATGGGAAACCGGTTCACGTCGATGATGGCGTCCAGGAAGTCGACTCCGGTCCGGGCGAGCCCGGCGAGCATGCTCTCGTCGAGTTCTCTCTTCTGCACGCACCGCGAGAGGTTGATCGACCCGAGGTTGCAGCTCTCGTAGGGGAGGAGCGGCTGCTCCCCGCACGGGTTCGTCGCCTCGATGGGCCCCATGCCCGGGAGGGTGGAGAGCCGGTTGATCTCGTCCATGAAGAGGACCCCGGGGTCGCCCGTCGCCCAGGCGCCCTCGGCTATCTCCCTCCAGAGGTCCCGCGCCCCTATCTCCCCCTCCGTGCTCCCGTCGCGGGGGTTCACGAGGGGGATCGTCTTCCCCGTCCGCAGGGCGTCGAAGAAGGCCGCGTCGAGCCCGACGGAGATGTTGAAGTTCCGGAGCCCGCCCGCCTTCTTCACCGAGACGAACTCCCTGATGTCCGGGTGGGTGTAGGAGAGGACCCCCATGTTCGCCCCCCTTCGCCTCCCCCCCTGCTTCACCGCCTCGGTCGCCTTGTCGAAGACCTCGATGAACGAGACCGGCCCGCTCGCGATACCGGCGGTGCCGTTCACCATGTCGCCCTTGGGCCGGATCCGGGAGAAGGAGAAGCCGGTCCCCCCGCCGCTCTTGTGGATGAGGGCCATGTGGCCCATGGTCCGGAAGATGCTCTCGATGGAGTCCTCGACAGGGAGCACGAAGCAGGCGGAGAGCTGGCCGATGTTCGTCCCCGCGTTCATGAGGGTGGGGGAGTTGGGGAGGAAGAGCCCCTCCTCCATGACCCTCCGGAACTCGGCGGCCCTCGCGGTGTCCACCGCCGCCGCCACCCGGGGGAAGACCTGGCCGGGGCTCTCGCCCGGGTTCACGTACCTGGCCCTGAGGAGGACCTCCGCCGCCTCGGTGAGTGCCATACGGGGAGGTGTACCCATCTCCTTTAATAAAAACCCATGCCCACCCTCAGGTACATGTCCCTCATGGTCCTCGGGACCGCCTCCCACGCGGGGAAGAGCATCGCGGTGACCGCCCTCTGCCGGGCGCTCCACCGGCGGGGGATCGGGGTCGCCCCCTTCAAGTCCCAGAACATGAGCCTGAACTCCTTTGTCACGAGGGACGGTGCGGAGATCGGGATCGCCCAGGCGGTCCAGGCCTTCGCGGCAGGGGTCGAGCCCGAGGCGGAGATGAACCCGATCCTCCTCAAGCCGAAGGGCGAGGGGGTCTCCCAGGTTGTCCTCCTGGGCCGGCCGTACCGGGACCTCCCCATCCGTGAGTACTACCAGGAGACGGAGTTCCTCCTCGGGGAGGCCCTCTCGGCGTACCGCAGGCTCGAGGGCCGGTACGGCCAGGTGGTCGTCGAGGGCGCCGGCGGGGCGGCGGAGATGAACCTCTATGACCGGGACATCGCAAACATCCTCCTCGCCCGGGCACTGAAGCTCCCGATCATCCTCGTCGGGGACATCGAGCGGGGCGGTATCTTCGCCCAGGTGTACGGGACGATCCGGCTCCTGCCCGACGACATCCGCCCGCTCGTGAAGGGGATCCTGGTGAACAAGTTCCGGGGCGACCCCTCCCTCTTCGACCCCGGGGTCCGGATCCTCGGGGAGATCACCGGTGTCCCGGTGCTCGGGGTCGTCCCCTGGGCCGACATCCCGCTCCCCTCCGAGGATTCCCTCTCCCTCGGCGACAAGCGGGCCGCCGAGGGGCCGGTGCGTATCGCGGTCATCCGGCTCCCGCACATCTCGAACTTCACCGACTTCGAGCCACTCGAGCGGCTCGCCCCCGTGGACTACGTCGACCCCGGCCAGGATCTTGCGGGATATGACTGCATCATCATCCCGGGCACGAAGAACACCGTGGAGGACCTCGCCGCCCTCCGGGAGTCGGGGGCGGCGGCCGGCATCCGGCAGGCGAGGGAGCGGGGGATCCCGGTCATCGGCATCTGCGGGGGTTTCCAGATGCTCGGGAAGGAGATCCATGACCAGGGGATCGAGGGATCCGGGCACGGGGTGTACCCGGGCCTCGGCCTCCTCGCCGGGACCACCCGTTTCGACCGGTACGAGAAGACCACGAGGCAGGTCAGGGTGCGGGCGAACCCGGTCGGCCCCATCCTTTCGGCGATGGGGGAGGTGACGGGGTACGAGATCCACATGGGCGAGACCGATCGCGGCGGGGACGCGGAGGCCTTCACCGGCGACGGCGCCGTCTCCCCCGACGGCCTTGTGTTCGGCACCTACCTTCACGGTCTCTTCCAGAACGAGGGGGCCGTGCAGGCCCTCGTGTCCTACCTGTACCGGAAGAAGGGCCTCCGGTTCGGGGACAGGGGAGCAGGGGTTTCCTCGGCGGGACCCGTCCGGCCCGACCCTTATGACCGGCTCGCAGACCTCTTCGAGGCACACCTGGACATGGAAAAGATCTTATCCTTTTTCAGGCGGGAGGACACTAGCTGATGATGTTCATGATCGAGCGGTAGCCCTCTCCATCCGTGTCATCGCACTCGACCTCTTCCACCGCCAAAAGGTCCACGTCCTTCTCCGCCCTGCTCACCACGCAGTAGGCCCGGGCCGGCGAGGTGATCCACTCCCCCTTCACGCAGAACGCCGTCGAATGGGCGCAGAACCGGCACCGGTCCAGGGTGACCTCCTCGCCCGGGAGGCAGGCCACCTTCCCCTTCTCGACCCGGAGCTTCCGCCTATTCCTCGTCGTAGATGACCACCCGGTAACCGGCTCCGGTGAGGACCTTCCCCGCCTTCTCCAGCCACTCCTTCAGCGTGGAAGCCCCGACGGGAGTGACGTTCCCGCGGAAGAACGTGAGCAGCTCCTCGTCGTCGGAGATCAGGCTCCGGTTCCCGCCGACCTTCCCGACCTGCTTCCCCGTCCCGTCGTAGATCCGCATCAGGCAGCACCGGAAATCGCGGCAGATGGACGCGTTCGAGTCGTGCACGGTGCAGACGTACCCATGCCCGTCGGGAGACCGCCTGAGGAACCGGCACCAGGCGGGGTGGGCGTCCACCTCCGCTCTGTCGGCGAAGGCCTCCCTCCACTCGGGCATGACGTGCGCCCGGAAGACCTCGTTCGTGATGAGGAACCGGCAAGAGAAGTCGGCGTCGCCGAGCTCCCTTTCGATACGGATGAGCTCCCCGAAGTTCATGCAGCACTTCCCGCACTGGCTGCAGACGAAGGCGGGCATTCCCGGAGAGTATCGCGGGACGCGGCTTAAGGCTTCCCCGCCCGCTCTGCTTCCGCCCCCGCCCCGCCTCTGCCCGGATCCCCACGGGCACCCTTAATATCCTGCCATGCCCATACTTCCCCGATGAAGGTCTGCATCATGTGCGGGGGCGAGGGGACCAGGCTCCGCCCCCTCACCTTCGAGCGGCCCAAGCCCTGCATCCCCATCGTGAACATCCCCTCCATCGCCCACCTGGTCTCCCACCTCTCGAACCTCGGGTTCACCGAGATGGTCCTCACCCTCGGGTACCTGGGCGAGGTCATCGAGAAGGCCCTCGGGGACGGCTCGCTCTTCGGGGCAGACCTCAGGTACGTCAGGGAGAAGACCAAGCTCGGGACCGCGGGGTCGGTGAAGAACGCCCAGCGGCACCTCGAGGGGGGGAAGTTCCTCGTGGTCGGCGGGGACCATGTCACCGACGTGAACCTCCTGGACTTCTTCCGGTCCCATAACCACGGGAAGAGCATCACCTCCATCGGCCTCATCTCCATCGACGACCCGAGCGAGTTCGGGATCGCCGAGATGGACGTGAACTACCACATAAAAAGGTTCAAGGAGAAGCCCGGGCCGGGGGAGATCTTCTCGAACCTCGCCTCCACGGGGATGTACGTCTGCGACCCCGAGGTCTTTGACCACATCCCCCACGGGACGAAGTACGACTTCGCCCGGGACCTCTTCCCGGAGCTCCTCGCCGAGGGCCACACGCTCCGGGGCTGGCTCGCCCGGGGGAACTGGACCGACGTCGGGAGCCCGCGGTCGCTCAGGCAGGCCGAGCGCTGGAAGCTCCAGGAGCTCCCGTACATGTCGGTCTCGGGCGACCTCCATGTCCAGGGCGCCCAGATCGCGGGCCCGGTCCAGTTCTCGGGCTCGGTGACCCTCGGGCCGAACTCGCGGATCATCGGCCCCGTCTCCATCGGGGCGGGGACGACCATCG
>DATIYO010000005.1:0-3597 GCA_035517575.1 Methanomicrobiales archaeon | reverse complement strand
CCCGGGCCGGCCTGCGGTAGCCTAAGACACGAGCCTGGTTATCCGGGAAACCGTTCCAAAACAAGATCTGAATTGTTTGAGGACGAGAGTGGACTCGGCGGGATTTGAACCCGCGGCCTTTACGTTGCGAACGTAACGATCTGCCCCTGATCTACGAGCCCGCGAGGTACACATTCTGCCTCATTCAGATATAGTCCTTGCGAAGACGACGAAAAAAAGAGTGGGTTTAGAGAATGATCTCGATGTCGAGCTTCTCGGCGAGCTCCTTGTACCGGTTCCGGATCGTCACCTCGGTGACCCCCGCAACCTCGGCGACCTCGCGCTGGGTCCGCCGCTCTCCCCCGAGGATGGAGGAGATGTAGATCGCCGCCGCCGCGACACCGGTCGGGCCCCTGCCCGAGGTGAGCTCCCTCTCGCCGGCCTGGCGGAGGATCTCCACCGCCCTGCTCTGGACCTCGCCCTTCAGGTTGAGGCCCGAGCAGAACCGGGGCACGTAGTCGATGGGCGAGGTCGGCAGGAGCTTGAGCCCGAGCTCCCTCGAGATGAACCGGTAGGTCCGCCCGATCTCCTTCCTCGACACCCGCGAGACCTCGGCGATCTCGTCGAGGGTCCGCGGGACCGAGCACTGCCGGCAGGCCGCGTAGAGGGCCGCCGCCGCCACGCCCTCGATGGACCGGCCGCGGATCAGGTTCTTGTCCACCGCGTCGCGGTACACCACGGCCGCCGTCTCCCGGACGTTCCTCGGGAGCCCGAGGGCCGAGGCCATCCGGTCCAGCTCCGAGAGGGCGAAGGCCAGGTTCCGCTCCGTCGCGTTCGAGACCCGGATCCGCCGCTGCCACTTCCTGAGCCGGTAGAGCTGGGCCCGGTTCTTCGACGAGATGGCCCTCCCGTACGAGTCCCGGTTCCGCCAGTCGATCATGGTCGAGAGGCCCTTGTCATGGATCGTGAAGGTCATCGGGGCCCCCACCCGGGACCTCTTGATCCGCTGGTCGTTGTCAAAGGCCCGCCACTCGGGGCCGCGGTCGATGAAGTCCTCGTCGATGACGAGGCCGCAGTTCTGGCAGACGAGCTCGGCCCGCTCGTAGTCATGGACGAGCTGCCGGCCGCCGCACTCCGGGCAGACCACCTCGGCATAGTCCTGCCCGGTCCGCTCGCGCTCCTTCGCGATCTCCTTGGAGCGCTTCTTCAGGGCCTCTCTCTCGGTCTGGAGGATCTTTACCTTCTCTGTCTCCTGCACGGGTCCTCACCTACTTCCCAAATACTTTCTCTCCGATTTCCAGTCCGCATCTGCCGTAGCAGAGCACCATGGCATAGGGTTTCTCGATGTTCCCGAAGATGTCGACGATCTTACCAACCGCCCGAAGGCGCCTGTCCACGACGTCGCTGTACAAACGGGGGAGTTTTGAGGCCGAACACTGGATGAGCAACAGACGTTTCCCTGAACGGTGAAGAACGCTGCCCAAACTCCTCAAATCCAACCTCGAACTTTCACCTGTGTTTAGGTTACTTATATATATGACACTTTTCGATATAAAAAGGTTGCGTCAATCCTTAAATAGTCGTCCGATGGAGGAGCCATTCTTCGATATTTAAACCTAGTGCGGAAGCCGCCTCGGGCGCGGAGAGGCCGGCCCCGCGCGCCACCCATTCCCGCGCGCCTGTATCCATCAGGTCCTGCGGGCCATGGGCGTCGGAGTCGATCACGATGGTAGCGCCCGCCGCCCTCGCCTCGAGGGCGACGTGGCCGTTCGTCCGGTTGTGCCCCGCCCGCGAGGTGATCTCGATGGCGATCCCCCGTTTTACCGCCTCGCGGGCCACCTCGGGCGTGAGCATGCCCGGGTGGGCGAGGACGTCCACCTCGGCGCAGGTGCAGGCGGCGAGGTTCGTCCCCGGGGCCACCGGCTCCACGACCGTCTCGCCGTGGACGACGACGATATCGGCGCCGGCCCGTTTTGCCTTCCGTGCGAGGAGCGGGATGTGGGACGGGGGCACGTGGGTGATCTCGACGCCCGCGAGGAGGACCACGCCGTAGGCCGCCGCGAGCTCCTTCAGGGGGAGCTGGGCGGCGATGACCTGGGAGAGGTTCCCGGAGTCGACGTGGTCCGCGATGGCGAGGGTCCGGTACCCGAGGACCGACGCCCGGCGCACGAGCTCGATGGGGAGCATCTCGCCGTCGGAGAGGGTGGAGTGGGTGTGGAGGTCGTACACGGGTATCACCGCTTCACGTCGAGGCTTCTCGCGACCCGCCTGAGGAGCTCGGACTTCGGCCCCTCCCAGGTCACGACGAGCCGCCCCTCCCGCCTGGCCCAGTGGGCGGGGTGGTGTTTCTCCTCGGCCCGGAACGCCAGCCGCTCCTTCTTCAGCGCCCGCTCCAGGTCCTGGAGGGTGGGCCCCTTCACCGCGACGGCGGCAGGGACCCGCCGGCCGGCCTCCCGTTTCAGGGTCGCGTCGAAGTAGCAGGGATACAGGATCCGCTCTCCCGCACGTTTCATCCTCAGGATATTGACGGTGAACCTATAAACAGGTTCAGGATCCATTAGTGTGCATGCACCACATCGATCTCCAGATCGAGAAGGACATCTACGGGGCGAACAACCGCATCGCCGACGCGAACGCGGCTCTCCTCGCGAAGCACGGGGTGCGGGCTTTCGACCTCCTCGGTGCCATCGGGTCGGGGAAGACCGCGCTCATCGAGCGCATGGTGCCCCTCCTCGCGAAGCGCGGCCTCCGGGCGGGGGCGATCGCCGGGGATGTCTATGGAGACGATGACTACCAGCGTATCGTCGCCCTCGGCATCCCCGCGGTGAACGCGAACACGGGGAAGGAGTGCCACCTGGACGCCCACCTGGTCGAGCACGCCATCGGGGACCTCCCCCTCGACCGGATCGACCTGCTCTTCATCGAGAACGTCGGGAACATGGTCTGCCCCACCGACTTCCGGCTCGGGGCGGAAAAAAGGATCGTGATCGTCTCCTCCACCGAGGGGGACGACGTGGTGAACAAGCACCCCATGATCTTCCGGGACGGGCACATCGGGGTGATCAACAAGGTGGACCTCGCCCCCCTCGTCGGCGCGAACCTTGACCGGATGGAGTCGGACATGCACCGGTACAACCCGAAGATGCCCGTCTTCCGGACGAACCTGAAGACGGGGGAGGGGGTAGGGCCCCTCGTCGACGCGATCCTCGCGTCACCGTGACCAAAGGGTTTAATAATCCCGGTCCCCATATTTATGAATCCTGACGTAAAACCCAGGGATCCAAACGGGTGATTCTCATTCTCTGGCAAGGCAGATCGGTACGGAGGGAGAGCGGCAAGCGGTACCGCATCTCCCGGCGCAAGAAACGGTTCGAGATCGGGAGGGCCCCCGCCGATACCACCCTCGGGGAGAACCGGAGCCGCATCATCCGGACGAGGGGCGGGAACCTGAAGGTCCGGGCCTTAAGAACCCAGTTCGCGAACGTCTCCATGCCCGCCACCGGCGAGTCGAAGAAGGCGAAGATCGAGACGGTGGTCGAGAACCGGGCAGACCCGAACTACATGAGGCGGAACATCCTCACGAAGGGTGCCATCATCAAGACCGAGCTCGGCAGGGCC
>DATIYO010000004.1:0-16814 GCA_035517575.1 Methanomicrobiales archaeon | reverse complement strand
TCGTCGGGGAGGGCGGCGTTGATCCGGGCCGCCACCTCGCGGAGATCCCTGAGGGCGCCGAGGCTCTCCCGTATCGGCGCGGGGATGCCTGTACCGCACCGGTCGAAGAGCGCCTGGATCTTCGGGACCAGCCCGAGCAGGTCGCGAAGGGCGACGAGGTCCCGCGGGCCGGCGTTCCCGTACGCGATCCTCCCCGCGATCCGCTCCAGGTCCGCGCACCCGCCGAGGAGGTCGCGGAGCCCGCGGCGCACGCCGGCCTCCTTCAGGAATAACTCAACAGCGTCGAGCCGGGCACCGATCTCGGCGAGGGAGAGGAGCGGGGCGGCCAGGCGCCGGCGGAGTTCCCGCTTCCCCATCCCCGTCAGGGTGAGGTCGAGGGTCGAGAAGAGGGTCCCCTCCCCGTCCCGGGTGCGGAGGCTCTCGAAGATCTCCAGGTTTCTCAGGGTGATCGCGTCGAGGAGCATCGTCCGCGAGGCGACCCGGACCGAGAGGCCCGTGACATGCCCGAGGGAGGAGTTCGTCGACTCCTTCGCGTACCGGAGGGCGGCCCCCGCGGCCCTGACCGCCTCCGGGTAGGGGTCGCACCCGAACCCGGTGAGGGAGTCCACCCCGAAGTGGCGCCGGAGTGCCTCCCCCGCCGCGTCGGGCCCGAAGCCCTCGTCGCCCGGGACCGTGAGGACGACCCCCCCGGCCTCGAGGAGGTCCCCCAGGGGGGCGGGGAGGGTCGTCGGGATCACCGCCTCGGACGGGCGGTACCGGGCGATCTCGGACCTGAGGTCGGCGAGCCCGTCCCCCGTCCCGCAGGCCGAGAGGAAGAACTCGCCGGTGCCCGCGTCGAGGAAGGCGAGCCCCACCCGGTCCTTCTTCCCGTCGGCCCAGACCCCCGCGAGGTACCGCGACCCGGCGGGCTCCCCCATACCCGGGCCGATGGTCGTCCCGGGGGTCACCACCCTGACCACCGCCCGCTTCACGATCCCCCGGGCGGCCGCGGGGTCCTCCACCTGGTCGCAGACCGCCACCCGGTACCCCTTCGCGACGAGCCTCCCGATGTAGCCCTCTCCCGCGTCATGGGGCACCCCGGCGAGGGGGACCCGGTTCCCGGACCGGTCCCGCGACCGGGAGGTGAGGGTGAGGCCGAGCTCGCGGGAGACGAGCTCGGCGTCGGCCCCGAAGGTCTCGTAGAAGTCCCCGATGTGGAAGAAGAGGATCGCCCCCGGGTGCTGCTCCTTGAAGGACCGGTACTGCTCCATGGCCGGCGTGAGCCGCTCCCCCGGGCTCTCCCCCCCGAGATCCCCCTCCCGAGCCATCCCGCAGGTACGTCGGCCCGGGATGAGAAAGGATTACCGATCCACCCGGCCCCACGGCTCCCCACGGCTCCCCACGGCTCCCCCCGCCCCGCCCGGGCGGCCGCCCGTCCGCCCATCACAACCTTAAAGAATCCCCCCCGGCAAACGACCGGTGGAGGATGCGCTTGGCGTTCAGCCCCCTTCCCTGGTTCCGGCCCGCCCGGCCCGACATCCCGGCCCTGCAGGCGGCCGGCGACATCGACGGCCTCGTCCGGCTCCTCGCGAGCCCTGACCCCGATGTCCCCTGGCAGGCGGCGGGGGCCCTCGCGGGCCTCGGGACGGCCGCGACCGGCCGGCTCCTCGGGGAGATCGACTCCCTCGATCCCGGGGTGCGCCTGGGCGTCGTCGAGGCCCTCGGCGAGATCGGCGACCCGGCCGCAGCCGTGCCCCTCCTCGGGGTCCTCGCCGGCGACGAGAGCGGCGAGGTCCGGTGGGCCGCCGCCCTCGCCCTCGGGAACCTGGGCGGGAAGGAGGCCGTGCCCTCCCTGGTCCAGGCCCTCGGGGACCCGGACAAGTACGTCCGGCTCGGGGCGGCGACGTCGCTCGGGCGGCTCGGCTGGGAGCCCGCGGGCGACGAGGAGCGGGCCTCCCTCCTCATCGCGAGGCAGGAGTGGGGCTCCCTCCGGCCCCTGGGGGCCGGGGCCTACCGCCCCCTCCTCCGGGCCACCCGGGACCGGGACCCCGCCATCCGGGTCCGGGCCGTGGACGCCCTGGGGGAGCTCGGGGACGTGCAGGGATCAGAGGCCTGCGACCTCGTCCTCCGGGACCCGGACAGCGAGGTCAGGTGGAGGGCCACCCTCGCCCTCCCGAGGTGCGGCATCGCCCACGGCCGTCTCCCCATGGGCCTCGTCCGGCGCCCGCGGCAGGGGAAGAGCCCCCTCGTCGCCGCGGCCCTGAACCTCCTCTTCCTCGGCCTCGGCTACAGCTACCTGGACCGGTGGTACGGCCTCGTCCTCTTCCAGGTGAACCTGACGGTCATCGTCGTCGCGTCCCTGGTCTGGGGGCCGTTCCTCCCCTACCTGGCCTCGTACTCGGTCTCGGCCCTCTTCGCCGCCCAGACCTGGTTCTCTGCGAGGCGCGGCGCGGCACTCGCGGGGATGGGGTGAGCCCGTGACCCCGGCTCTCCTTTCCTTCTTCAGGCCGGGGAGGCCCGACATCGGGGCCCTGAAGGCGGACGGGGACATCCCGCGCCTCATCGCGGCCCTCCGGCACCCCGACCTCGGCGTCCAGTGGGAGGCGACGGCCGCGCTCAGCTCCCTCGGGCCGGAGGCCACCGACCAGCTCGTGCGCCGGCTGCCCGCCCGGGACCGGGCGGTGAAGATCGGGATCATCGAGGCCCTCGGGGAGATCCGTGACCCCCGCGCGGTCGACCCCCTCGTCCCGTACCTCCGGGACCCGGGCGCCGAGGTCAGGTGGGAGGCCGCCCTCGCCCTCGGGGAGATCGGGGACGCCCGGGCCGCCGGCCCCCTCGTCACCGGCCTCCGGGACCCGGACCGGTACGTCCGGTACGGGACCGCCCTCGCCCTCCGGAAGCTGGGGTGGACCCCGGCCGACGACGGGGAGCGGGCCCTCCTCCTCCTCGGCCTCCAGGACTGGGCAGGCCTCGCCGGCCTCGGCCCCGCCGCCGTCCCCGCCCTCGGCCTCGCCCTGGGGGACCGGGAGAAGACCGTCCGGCGGAAGGCCATGGAGATCCTCGGCGAGATCGGGAGCGGGGCGGCGATCCCCGCGATCTACCGCGGCCTCCGGGACCCCGACGACGAGGTGCGCTGGCAGGCCGTCTGCGCGGGCCCGAGGTGCGGGATCGCGCCCATGTACCTCCCCCGCGGCCTCTCGCGGCGCCCCCGGGTGCGGAAGAACCCCGCCGTCGCCGGCTTCCTGAACCTGATCCTCCCGGGCCAGGGCTACCTCTACCTGGGCCGGTGGTGGGGAGTCCTCGTCTTCCAGGTCGACATCACCGCGACCCTCTGGCTCTTCGCCACGGCGGGCGACCAGCCCACCTACGGCCTCCTCCTCCCCATCTACGTCATCCTCGCCGCCCATGCCTGGTACCTGGCCGGGAAGATGCCGGAAACGTAGAGAGGCGGTACCCACAGCGAATCAAACTAACACCTGACCCGGGCCGTTTTGTCGCCCGTAGGACGCTCTTGGGGAACTCGCTTCGCTCGCCCCCCGCCGCTCGGGCATCCCCCCGGATTGCGATGGTCCGATGATACCGTGCACGGTACATCAGAGATCCCCGGAAACGGAGGGGGATGGCCGCGCCGGGGGGGCGGTAGCCCCCCAAGAGCCCTGTACGAAGACGAATATCCAGTGGAACCGACGATGCTGGATTGAAACAAGTGAGTCGTGCACTTTCGCTCCACCCGCTCTCCACCTTTATGGCGGGAACTTCCCATCCTTCGGATCAATGGAGTTCGAGCTGCACCCGTCGGTCGCCCTCGAGAGCGGCACCTTCTCGGTCGTGACGGCACCGGAGGAGGCCGTGCTCCGGGGGCTGAACGGGACGCCCGCCCTCTCCCGGTTCCTCTTCCTCTACGTCTGCGGGAACTACTCCCGGCTCCTCACCGGGATCCGGCGCCGCTCGGCCCACTTCGAGGTGAGGCGGGCCTTCACCGCCTTCCAGCTCCTCACCATCCTCCGCGAGGCCCACCACACCGTCATCTTCGTCGAGCACGACCCCTCGCTCTACGAGGACGCGGGGTTTGCCATCGGCGAAGTCGCGGGCGCCCTCGCCGAGGCGGCCCGGGAGGCCGCGGTCGTCCTCTACGCCCCCCGCCCCGACCCCGCCCTCAGGGTCCTCGCCCGGCGGGCCGACCGGGTCTTCTGCATCGAGGCCGGGGACCGCGGGCAGGGGGGCCGGGGGGCGCCCGCCCGGGCGGGGAGCGCGGCCCGGGGCGGGGACCAGACCACCCTGGAGGTGTTCGGATGGGCCGGTCCTTCGGGAGCGTGAGGATGGGCGTTGCGGAGCTCGCCGGCCGGTGGCTCCGGGCCAGGCGGGCCCTCCGGCCGGGGGACCAGGCCTATGCCGAGGAGCTCGCGGAGATGGCAAAGAGGCACGCGAGCGAGGGCTTCGCCGCCTTCGACGACCCCCTCGAGGCCGCGGTCTTCTCGGTGCTCGTCGAGGTCCTGAAGCGGCTGGACGGCGACCGCGATGTGGATCCTTGACTCCTCGCCCCGGGGCCGGGGGGGCCGGGCCACCGCCTGGGGCTGCCGGGGCGAGGGGAGGCGGGAGCTCCCCGCCGTCCCCTCCTTCCTCCTCCACCTCCCCGACCCCCACGGGCACCGGGAGCTCCTGGAGGGCCTCGCGGGGAGGTACCAGGTCGAGGAGTGCCGGTTCTCCACGGTCTACGGCTCCCTGGACGGCTACCGGGTCGCGGCCGGGCGGGAGGTGGCAGAGAGAATCGAGGCGCAGACCGGCTGCGCCGCCGACCTCTACAACGTGGACGTCCGGCTCGACCAGCGGGCCATGGCCGAGGCGGGCCTCGTGCCCTGCAGCTACCCCGGCGAGTCCCGGTTCGCCCTCGATTTCCCCGTGCCCCTCCAGGTGGCGGAGCTCGAGGCGCTCGGGAACCCCTGCCGCGGCGGCCCCCTGCCGCCCCTCGAGGTGAGGGCCGGCGGGAGACGGGAGCTCCTCGAAGGGCCGGAGCGGGTCATCCTCGAGGACCTCTTCTCCCTCCTCGCGGGCCTCGACCCCGACGTGGTCCTCATGCCCTGCGCCGACGTCTGGATCGGCCGGGCCATCGGGCGGGCGCGGGAGCTCGGCGTGGAGCAGACCCTGAGCCGGAGCGGCCGGTTCCGGTCCCTCTCAGGGAAGTCCTACTGGAGCTACGGGCGCGTGTACCACAAGGACCCGGCCCTCGTCCCCGAGGGGAGGGTGCTCATCGACACCGACCGGTCCTTCGTCTTCCGGGAGGGGGGCCTCCCCGGCGTCCTCATGGCCTCCCGGCTCTCGGGCCTGCCCCCGAACCTCACCGCCCGGTTCACGCCCGGCACCCTCATCTCCTCGTACGAGGTCTACGAGGCGCTCCGGCGGGGGATAGCGGTGCCCTTCCGGAAGCGGGACCCCGAGGTGGCGAGGGGCTCCTCGGAGCTCGCGGCCTGCGACAAGGGGGGGATGATCTTCCAGCCGGTGCCCGGGGTGTACCCGGAGGTCCACGAGCTCGACTTCACCTCGCTCTACCCGGCCATCATCGTGAAGTTCAACCTCTCGCCCGAGGTGCCCGACGGGAAGGGGCGGGAGGGCTTCCTCGCCTCGGTTCTCGCACCGCTCCTCGACATGCGGATCCGGTCGAAGCAGCTGAAGAAGGCCTCGCCGGCCTACGCGGGGGTGGACTCGGTCCTCAAGTGGATGCTCGTCACCTGCTTCGGGTACACGGGTTACAAGAACGCCAAGTTCGGCCGGATCGAGGTCCACGAGGGGATCACCTCCCGCTCCCGTGACATCCTCCTCGAAACGAAGGAGATCGCCGAGCGGATGGGCCTCTCCGTCATCCACGGGATGGTGGACTGCGTCTGGGTGCAGGGGGAGGGCGTGGGGGAGTTCAAGGAGCGGGTCGAGCAGATCATCGGCATTCCCGCCGAGCTCGACACCTACCGCTGGATCACCTTCCTCCCCCTCGCCGACGGGAACGGGGCCTACAACCGGTACTACGGCAGGATGGCGACGGGGGAGATGAAGGTGCGGGGGGTCGCGGCGAGGCGGGGCGACACCCCCGCCTACCTCCGGCGGATGCAGGAGGAGATGCTCGGGGTGATGGCGGGGGCGGAGGACCTCGCGGGGCTCCGGAGGCTCGACCCCGAGCTCCGCCGGATCCACCTGCGCTACGCCGACGGGCTCGACCGGGCCGACCCGGCGGAGATGGTCGTCCGCCGGCGGGTGAGCCGGCTCTCGTACAGCCGGAGGTCGCCCGAGGCCTCGGCCGTGGCCGCCTTCGAGGCCGCCGGGATTCCCCTCGCGCCGGGCATGGAGATCGGCTACGTGGTGACCGACGCCTCGCGGTGGCTCGTCGAGGTGGACGGGGGGGCGACGGGGTTCGACCGCGGCTACTACGCCCACCTGCTCGAGAAGGCCTGGGACGAGGTGGCCTTCACCCTGGACCGGATCCGGGAGGACCGGCCGGGTCCGGCGGCTTCTGGCGCCGGCCCTTCCTTACCATCTCCTCCTCTTCCGGCGTCCACTTCGCCGTCGGATCAAGCTCCATGATCCCGAAGACGTTCCCCTCGGGGTCCTCGCAGAGGGCATGGTACCCCACGCCGGGGACCGCCATCTTCTCGCTGAGGGCCTTGCCCCCTGCCTCCCCGATCTCCCTGAGGGTCTCGTCTGCGGATTTCACGCTGATGGTGTTCCGGGTGCCCTCCCGGGGGTCCCTGCGGGCGATGGCGCCGTTGATGCCCGGCTCGCTGTCGGGGCCCGTCGTGGCGAGCCAGTACTCCACCAACCCCCAGTTCTGGATCTCCCACCCGAAGAGGCGGCGGTAGAAGTCGGCGAGGCGTTCCGGATTGTTTGACGGAATGTCGAAGTGTATCACGCGGGGCATGGAGGTCTCACCTGTACCATCCCCCGGTCGGGCCCTCCCCTGATAACCCTTCCTGCCCGACGGGAGGGGACGGAGACGGCGCGGGGGGAATCCGGGCCTGTATCGGGCTCCTCCGGGGAGAAGATATTTCGCTTTCCCGATTGCACCTCACTGGTAGACCGGATATTCCGTCGGGAGATCAGAGGTGACAGGGATGAACCTCCTGCGCGGAGGCGAGGCCCCCTGGGTCAGGAAGGGCTTCGACCTCCTGATGATGAAGAAGAACCCCGAGGCCCTCGAGACCTTCGTGCAGGGCCTCGGCAGGGAGCCGAAGGACCCCTTCGGCTGGTTCGGGCGGGGGATCGCCCTCTCCGAGATGGGGGATGACCGGAAGGCGCTCGAGTTCTTCGACTACGCCCTCGCCCTCGCCCCCGGGATGGGGAAGGGGTGGTTCCGGAAGGGCATCTCCCTCGCGAGGCTCGGGAAGCACGAGCAGGCCCTCTCCTGCTTCGAGAAGGCACTCCGGCTCGACCCCGGGGACGCCCTCGCCTGGTACCACAAGGGGCTCTCCTGCGAGGGGCTCGAGCGCCTCCGCGACGCCTTCGACTGCTACGAGCAGGCCCTCAGGTTCTCCGGCGACCAGGAGATCCGCGGGCGGCGGGACGCCGTCCTCGCGGCGATCCGCGAGGGCGGCCGCTGAAGGGCCGGGGCCCGGCGGGCGGGAGCCCGGCCTTACTCTCCGGTTTTTCCGTTCTCTCCTGCGGCATCACCGCTCTCAGGCGGATGCGTCCCGGTTCCTCGCGAACTGGACCACCCCGGCGAGGATCGAGACCACCGCGACGAGGGAGATGATGATGATCGCCCAGACCACGAGGTCGAAGTGCTCCTTCACGACGGGGATCCCCCCGAAGAGGTAGCCCGCGAGGAGGAAGGAGAGGATCCAGGCGATGCCGCCCGCGACATTGTAGGCGAGGAACCGCGGGTAGGCCATCCTCCCGACCCCTGCCATGAACGGGGCGAAGGTGCGGATGTAGGGGACGAAGCGGGCGATGACGATGGTCTTCCCCCCGTACCGCTCGTAGAACCGGCTGGTCGCGTCGAAGTACTCCTTCCGGAAGACCCGGGGATAGCGGCAGTGGAGCTCGCTCAGGCCGCAGTACTTCCCGACCCAGTAGTTCACCGAGTCGCCGGCGATGGCCGCGACGGAGAGGAGGAGGCAGAGGGTGGGGAGGTCGAGGAGGCCTGTTCCGGCGAGGGTCCCCGTGATGAAGAGGAGGGAGTCGCCCGGGAGGAACGGGGTGACCACGAGCCCGGTCTCGATGAAGATGATGAGGAAGAGGATCAGGTAGATCCACAGGCCGTAGGCCGCGACGAGGGAGGCCACGTGGGCATCGATGTGGAGGAGGAAATCGAGGAGGCCGGGGATCATGAATACCCACTGGTAGGGTGGCAACCTATAAATGTCTTCACGGGCCGGCCCCCGCCGCACCGGCGACGCCGCAGGGGATCCTCCGGTCTTTCAGGAGATGCGGTGCACGAAAAAGAGGGATTGCGAAGATGAGATGATTAGAACCGGGGCTTCCTGTGCTTCGGGAGGCACTCACGGCAGTAGACGGGCCTTCCCTCGGTTGGCTTGAAGGGGACCTCGCACTCTTTTCCACAGTCTGAACAGATGGTTTTTGTCATTTCCCTGGGCCCAAAGCTGCGCGGGCCTCTCATTCTTCTGTCTTCCATTGTTTTGCCTGTGCAGTCAGAAACTGCATTATAAGATGGAGAAAGTGACTATATAGTCTTTTCTCGCCGGGGATCTTCCCGCCGTCCCCCGATTCGGGGGAATTTCGGGTGCCGACGCCGGAGAAGCCCCGATCCCTCCGGAGCCGGATGGCCGGGACCGAAGCCCCGCGGGAAGTCCGGATCGTCCGGTAAAGCGGTGCGCCGTTCAGGAAAGAGACCGGACAGTCCCCTCTGCGTCCCTGCGGTCCCTGCGTCCCTCAGTCGTCGAGCTTCTTGAACACCCCGTGTTTCAGGATGCAGATCTTGCACTCCGGGCACCGCCAGGTCGGCGGGAGCTTCTCGAACGGGGTCCCCGGCGGGATATTCTGGGTGGGGTCGCCCTTTGCCGGGTCGTAGATGTAGGCACACTCGAGGCACTGGTACCGGGCCATGGATGGTTCCTGCAAGAGATCTCGGCCCGGAATGTCATGAAAGTTACCCGCCGGCCCGATCACCTCCCCCGCCCCGCCGGGCCTGCCAGGGAAATTATTGTTCCTGATATATAGAGAAACCTTTATGCACTCAAAGGGGAGACTGACACTTGACCATGAACGGCCGCCCGTACGTGCCCTCCCTGGCGTTCCTCGTCTCCTGGGCGCTCGTACCGGCGGGTGCAGCGGCGGCCCCGGCCGGCGGGTCCATCGACCCAGCGGCCCTCCCCGGGCTCCTCTACTCGACCGCCCTCACGAACCTCGCGATAGCCCTCGCCGCGGGGGTCCTCCTCGTCGCCGGCCTGTATGCCTATGCGAGCCTCGCCCGGTTCGCCCCGTACCACTCCTGGATCTACCTGTATCTCGTCAGCTTCACGGGAGTCGTCTGGGCCTTCTTCCTCCTGGACTCGACGGGCTCACCGGTCAACTCGGTCTTCATCCTCACGAGCATCGCCGGTATCAACCTGATCGTCCACGTGCTCAGGTTCGACCGGATCGAGATGCCTCACCTCGGCAGCAGCCGGGCCGGGATCCACATCGGGTAGCTCGCCGGGCCCTCCCTCGCACCCATGCACCCCTGACCGGAGGGTCCTGAGACGGGCCCCGTTCCGTGACCTTTAAGGAGGGGCCTGCCCACCGGGATACCATGTTCCCCCGGGTCCTCCTCCCCACCGATTTCTCCCCCCATGCGGCGAGGACCGCGGGGTGCATCGCCGAGGTCCCCGGGATCGGGGAGCTCGTCCTTCTCCATGTCCTCGAGGCCGGGCCGGACGGGGAGGAGCGCCGGGGGCAGCACACCATCGAGGACCGGATCCGGAAGGCCCTCGAGGGGCTCAACGGGCTGAAACGGGAGATCGGCCGGCCGGGCCTCCCGGTCCGGGTCCTCGTCCACGAGCGGGTCCGCGACGACGTTGCCGGGACGATCCTCTCGGTCGCCGCCTCGGAGAAGGCGGACCTCATCGCCATCGGGGCCCGGGGGATGACCCTGAAGAGCCTGTTCCTCGGGTCGGTCTCGTCGGCGGTGATCCGGGGGGCGAAGACCGGGATCCTCGTCGTCCATGACCGGGTCCTGGAGAGCGGGGGGGCGCTCGGGAAGTACTGCGAATCGGCTTTCGCGAGGATCCTCGCCCCGGTGGACTTCTCGAAACCCTCCCTCGAGATGGCCGCGTCTCTCCCCCGGCTCGCGGGCGGGGGCGCGGCGATCCTCCTCCACATCCTGCCCGGGGACCTCCCCGGCAGGGACATCCCCCTCGCCCGCACGAGCGCCGAGAAACGCCTCGGGGAACTGGCCGCGGCCCTGGAGAGGGACGGGTTCCGGGCGAGGACCAGGATCGGGACCGGTGACCCTGCCGCCGGGATCCTCCGGGTGGCAGCCGAGGAGGACGCCACCATCGTCGTCCTCCCGCGGTTCGGGAAGAAGGAGTACGTCCAGGCCGTCGGGATCGGGGGGACCGCGGCAGAGGTCGCGGCAAAGGCCCGGGTGCCGGTCCTCGTCGGGAACCCCCCGGTGCGGCTCGAGGTGGTGACCCGCGAGCTCGCGGCCGGCGAATTCCCGATCGCCGAGGAGATATGGCTCCGCTACCACGAGATCCGGCCCGATCCCTCGTCGGACCGGATCTTCGCCACCTTCGCCGACGGGGTCCCCGCGGGGGTCGCGCGGTGCCGGCGGCATCCCGACGGCCTCGAGGCCGACGGGGTCTTCACCCTCGAGGAGTTCCGGAACCGGGGGTACGCCCGGCGGACGGTGGAGGCCCTCGTGCAGGCGTGCGGGGGAGAGGCGCTCCACCTGCATTCCACCCTCGAACTGGTGCCCTTCTACCGGACGCTGGGGTTCGAGCCGATCCCCGAGACCGACCTCCCCCCCACCATCAGGGAGAGGTACAGCTTCGCGATGGGGGACCTCGGGATGGCGGGGGTACAGCCGATGAGGCGGCCCGCCGGAGGGAGGGGGCGTGAACCCGCCGGTTGACCCGGCGACCTCCCCCGGGCGTTCGCCGATATGCTTATATAGAATGGCTTCACCCCGCGGGATTCGGGCGGAGAATGGGATGCTTTTCCAGGGTCAGGTGGCCTTTTTCATTGAAACCTTTTTATATATTGGATTTCCGTTACCTTTTCCCCGTTAACCTTAATGTCACCTCTTTTTTTGTAAACAAATTATATTTAATTCATAAATATGTAAAAATCAATTCGAAAGATTTATCTGCCAACATACAAACTAATTATCCGGGTTCCTCACCGACCGACTGATATCCATGAACCAGAAGAAGAATGGCCAGGTAGACCGGCTCTGCAGCAACTGGATCGCCCACATGTCCCTCCTCGAGGCGATGCACACGCACAAGATCGCGATCCACTGCCCGCAGTGCGGGAAGACCCACGAGTTCCTTGGCTGGACCTGCTGCGATCTCTCCCTCGAGGAGGCGAGCAAGAAGGTGCACGAGGAGTACACCCAGCGATGCCTTGCCAGGGTTCCTGAACGCCAGTAAACCTTTTTTCATCCCGCGGCCCGATCGCGGCCGGTTCACGGGTAAAATCAGGACGGGGAGTCAGGGAGACCCGTTCTTCCTGATGACCTGGACCGCCGCCGCCATGCCGAGCACCGTGAACAGGCTCACGGCAAAGGTCGGGAACTCGGGGATGGGGACCGGGGTCGGGTCGGGGGTCCCGACGAGGTTGTTCTTGTCCCAGAAGTCCTGGTTGGTGACCGCGGCCGCCTGGCCGCTCTTCACCGCGATGGCATAGGGCGAGGCAGGGTACGTCAGGGTGTAGCCGGAAAGCGTCTCCTCGACGACCTGGTAGCTGCCCGGGACCCTGGCGGCCGGGAACTCGTAGTACCCGGTCCCCGCCGCGGTGACGTTCGATGCCACCTCGTTCCAGCTGGTCCCCGAGAGGTTCTGGAGATGGATCCTGAAGGACCCGAGCCCGGTGGCCTTCGAGGTGTGCGTACCGTCGCTGTCCAGGTAGCTGTGGCCCGAGACGACCACCGCCGGCACCTTGTAGTTCCAGAAATCCGCGGTCTGGTTGGCGGAGTTCGCGTCGAGGCTGAAGCTCGCCGCCCCGCCGGCAGGGTAGCCCGGCTGGTACCCCGACTGCTGGTCCTCGATGACCCGGTAGGTCCCCGGGACCCGGATGGACGCGAACTCGTAGTAACCCGTCGTTGCGGCCGTCGTGAGGTTCGCGACCTCGTTCCAGGTCGTGCCCGACTGGTTCTGGAGGTGGATCTTCCAGCCGGAGAGTGGCGTCGCGGTCGAGGTGTGGGTCCCGTCGGTGTCCTCGTACTGGTGGCCCGAGATCTTCACGCTCATGACCTTCGCGTTCCAGAAGTCCTGTGCGATGGTCCCCGTCTGGCCACCCCTGATGGTCTGCGAGTAGTTGGCCGCCGGCCAGGTCTTCTTGTAGTTCGCCTGTTCCACCTCGTAGACCCGGTAGCTGCCGACGTCGGTCACCTGGAACTGGTACATGCCCGAGGCATTGGTCGTCGTCGTTGCAAGGACGGACCAGGTCGTGCCCGACGAACGGTTCAGCTGGATGGTCCAGCCGGAGAGAGGGGTCGCGGTCGAGGTATGGGTGCCGTTGGGGTCCAGGTACTTGTGGCCCGTGAGGATGACGGACGGGACCTGGTAGTTGGTGAAGTTCGCCTTCTGGGCGCCCGTGGAGGTCGTGATCGAGAACTCGGCATAGCTGAGGGTGTAATTCTTGTAGCCCGATGCGATGGTCTCGTACACCCGGTAGGTGCCCGTGCCCATGGCGGAGGTGACGGAGAGGGAGTAGGCGCCGGTGGAACCGGTCGTCGCGGTCGCCGAGGTGGAGGTGTAGGGGGACTTCTTCAGGCTGACCGTCCATCCCGAGAGGGCGGTGACCATGGGGGCCCCGGGGGTGTTGTTCAGACCGACATACCCCGTGATCGCGACCGGCAGGGCGGCGCTCGCGATCCCGGCGAACGATGGAAGGATCGCGAGAGCGAGCAGGATGATTCCCAGTACCTTGATATCTCTGTGCATATGTCCCTCTTTCCCCTAATCGTGTTTTCACCGCTCAATCGCGGATCTGCGGGCTGTTTCACCCAGGTTTCAGGATTTAACCTGCTGTTTTCGCGTTTTGGAACGTCTCCAATAACGAAGCGGTGATATACTACCTCATTAATGCCCCAAAATTATATAAACTGTTCTGCACGAGGACATTTCACGATTCTGCAAGCAGAATGCATCGATTCAAAAAGGAAGACTTATATAGAGAATAATTCTTCCGACCATTTTTTTCTGATCACTGATAAAGTTGTTCTAAACCGGTGTTCATGGCAAACCATTGATTACCGGACATATGACGTGAGGAGAGTCATGAATATCCAGCAGAAGGGGTTGACATTCCCGGCCCTCCCCGATACCAGCGACGGGGATCGGGATCAGCACGGGCCCGACGGCGAGGTTCGACCAGAATCCCGATGCCGATATTTGCGACAGGGGGATGAGCCGTCCAGGTGAACGCGAAACAGGGCCTACCGGTAAATTGGTAAAAAAAAGAGTGGAGATGGTCGGCTCAGTTCCGCTTCCTGAGGAACTGCACCAGCACGAACATCCCCGATATGGTGAAGATGCTCACCGCGACCGTCGGGAACTCGGGGACCGGGACGGGGGGATCGGTGTGCCCGAAGGAGAACCCGCTGATGGCCGGGTTGACGGCCGAGTAGGTCATGGAATAGCTGGGGACGTCGCCGCCGGGGATGATGTTCTTGAAATTCGCGGGCACGACGAGCTCGGAGATCGTGCAGGTCCAGGATTTGCCCGTCGGGGGGACCGGCAGGGGCTCGGAGAACTTGGAGCTCACGGAATCCGCCACGACTCCCGAGGCATTCGTCACGAAGTCCTCGTCCTTCTGGACCACGCCCATGTCATCCGTCACGGTGACATGGAGGGTCTGCCCGGCGAGACAGGGCTCCGTGCCATCGGTCGCCCGGCTGCCGTCCTTGTTGGCGTCGTACCAGTAGCAACCCTGCGCCGAGGCGACCACCGGCAGATTCCCGAAGGCGTAACCACCGACGGGGACGGTCGTCGCTGAAGTGTAGGACTTGATGTACGACGCGCCGGTCGGAGTGAAGACCACATAACCGTTGGGAGGTACTTCTGAAATCGTGACATAATACGTAACTCCCAGGGGTATCGCAGGAAGGGTATATGAGAACTTCCCGTTTGTCCCCGCGGTGTTTGTGGTGAAATCCTGATCGATGATGGTGTTCGTCCCGTCCGTCACGGTCGCGTGAAGCGTCTGGCCTGCCAGGCATGATTCGGTACCATCCGTGGCCTGCTGGCCGTCACCGTTGACATCGATCCAGTAGCACCCTTCCGCCGTGTAGGTAACCGTCTTGTACCCAAAGGAGAAACCGGAAACGGTTGTCGTCCCCGAGGCATAGGTCTTCAGGTAATACGCGCCGGTCGGGGAAACGACCGCATAGTTCTGACTCGATGGAGAAATCCCCTGGGGAGCCATCGTGATATTGACCGACCACGTTCCGCTCGAGTACGTCGGCAGGGTATAGGAGAACTTGTTGCTCGCGGGGGTGCCTGATTGTGCACTGCCCAGCTGGTTTGTCACGAAGTCCCCCTGCTGCATAACCGTACCGGTACTATCCTTCACCACTGCGTGAAGCGTCCAGCCCGACTCGCATGGCTCGTTTGAATCCCTCGCCGAGTTGGCGTTGAGGTCCTTCCAGACGCACCCTTCCGCGGTCTGGGCGGCCGCTACGGCGACCATGGCGCCGAGCAGAAGAACCAGGACCAGAATAACTCTCATTCGTCCGTCTCTCTTCATATTTACCACACCACTGTCAGTATCGCCCGGGCTGCACCCTCCGGGTCCCGATCGGGAATTCCACTCCTTACCGGTATGAGATGCGATTCCCTATGCGGGAATCGTGCAACACCCTCATACGATCGTTGGATTATTTAAAAGATTCGCCGCAGCCGTTTTTTTCCATTTCCCGCGAAAATCAGGAATTCCTGTAGAGAATCCTTTATATGGTATCAGTCGTTGCTGGCCAGAATCTATTCAAATATATAAGGATTCTGAATCGATCTTCACCGCGTATCGTACTTCCCTGAAAAATCCCCGGGAATCTCCCCCCTGCGTCTTAATATCTGCCTTGATGGATAAAAATAACCCCGAAAATGGACCGGAAATACCGGAACGCCCCGCACCGGAGCCATCCCCCCATCCTTCCGGGTGCGGCACCCCCCCTCCCCCCGGTCTTCCCACCCCATGAATATTTATAGTAACATGGGGAAATTACTGGTTCAGGAAATTCCCTCTCCACGAGCGTTTTATGCCATTTAACGTAAGGGACTGGCCCGGCCCCCGGAGAATCGCCATCGAATGGTTCGTCATCGTCCTTTTTGCGATGGGCCTCTTCCTCTTCTTCACCTCCGAGAGCTACATGAAGATCGATGCGATCAGCATCTGGATCCTCACCTGCCTGATCATCCTCTACCTCTCGACGAGGGAGGCGAAGCACCTCACCCCCGGGCGGAGGTACCTCGTGATCCTCGTCGGGTTCCTCATCTGCCTCCTCTCCTTCGCGAGGTTCCCCCTCGGGCTCGGGCACCCCTCCTATTCCATCGGCGACTTCTCCATCTTCCTCTCCGGTCTCGGCCTCATCGTCTTCGGGCTCATGGACCTCGAGTCCTTCATCCTCCCCGTCCTGATCCCCCTCGTCGCCGTCGTCGGGTTCGATTTCTATGACCTGATCATCCGGCACATCGACTGGCTGACCGCACCCCTCGTCCCGGTGCTCGTGTTCCTGGACGTGTCCCTGCTGCGCCTCTCCGGGGTCCAGGCGGTCGCCCAGGGCACCGTCATCAGCTTCCTCTCGAGGACCGGCGCCCCGATATACCTGCAGATCGGGGGCGACTGCACGGGCATCTGGTCCCTCGGTACCTTCACCATCGCGACCATCATCGTCCTCGTGGGCTTCCCCCAGGCCATCTCCCGGAGGGGGGGCAAGTACCTCCTCGTCGGCTACCTGGGCACCTACTTCGCGAACATCCTCCGGATCTACGTCATCTCCCTCTCCGGCTACCTCTTCGGGCCGTCGGGGGTGATGGAGCATGTCCACATCTACATCGGGTGGGTTATCTTCACCATCTGGATGGTGGTGTTCTGGTACTTCTTCTTCACCCGCTACCTGAAGATCCGGAAAATCGTCTGAGGTCTGAGGGTCGGCCGATGGTCAGGCGGGATCCCGTGAGCCGGGCTACCTGAGCCAGGGGTTCTCGTTGTACTGCTCGCCCTTCACATGCTCGTGGATACCCCGGTAGAGCCGCCAGAGGCCGCGGAATAACGGGGCAGGGACGAAGGACAGCAGGAGGTACTGCCTCCTCTTCTTCGGGAACAGGGCCGTGTGCTGTGCCGATAGGATCCTGCGGGCCTCCCCCGGGTGGCCGGCCTCGATGATCCACAGGGCTCGGGCCAGCTCGAACTTCGCGATGTACTCCTTCAGGCAGGGCAGGTGCCGCGAGGGGGTATCGGGGCTCCGGATCGCGTCCGCCGCCCGCTCCACGAACTCCCCCCTCCTCTCGATGTCCCGGTAGGAAAGTGAGTTGCTCACCCGGTTCGCCGCCTCGAGGTGCCAGAGGCCGGGCCCGCGCCAGCTGAAGGCGACGGGATATTTCAGGGCCACCCTGAGCCAGAGCTCCAGGTCCTCGTTCCAGGTGAGGTGGGGGAGGAACCCGCCCATGCCGGTGAAGAGGTCCCGG
>DATIYO010000003.1:0-7207 GCA_035517575.1 Methanomicrobiales archaeon | reverse complement strand
ACAGGTTTAGCCACGGCCGGTCACCACGTCGTGCTTCCCGGGGAGCAGCCGGGCGGGCAGGGAGGACTCCCTGTCCTGCAAGCCGCTCTCCCCGCCCCGGTGCGTCGCCCGCCCCCCCGCGAGTGCCTCCCCCAGGCTCACGAGGGAGAACGGGGCGGACGGGTGCCGGACCCGGTATTCGTCGAGGATCCTCCCGGCTTCCTGCTCTGCCTCGCTCAGGGCATGCGGGCACCCGCCCTGCTGGGCGTCAAGGGCGTTCAGCGAGGCGTAAAGGGCGAGCTCCTCTTCGGGGATCCCGAGGAAGGGCCGGATCCGGGGCAGCTCCTGCCCATCCATGCCCGCCCTGTCGAGGAGCCGGGCCGCCTGCCCGCCGAGGACCCGGGCAAGTACCGATCCTGCCTGGTCGTCGAGGTTCGTGCCCAGGGCGAGCTTCGTGCCCCCGACCTCCCGTGCAAGGGTGGCGAGGGCACGGTCGCGGAGACCGGTGCACTCGCCGCAGGAGAGGCCGCACCGGCCGGGGATTCCCTCGAGGGCCACCCCGAACTCGTCGGCCAGGGAGAGGCTCTCCCACTCGATGCCCATCCCCGCGGCGATCCTCCCGATCCGGTCCGGGTCCCGTGACGCCGCCCCGCCCTCGTCCACCGTGACGGCAACGAGGGAGAGGTCGCGCCGCATCCCGAAACCGGCCGAGAGGAGGTGGAGGAGGGAACTGCTGCTCCTGCCGCCCGAGAGGGCGACCGCGACCCGGTCCCCGGGCTTTATCCGGCCACGGGAACGGATCCGTCGCAGGGCACGGGTCCGGACGCTCGCCAGGAGGTGCTCCCCGCAGAGGTGAAGCCCCGAGTAGCGCTGGAACAAGATGGCCTCCCGCCCGCACCGGTCGCACCTCATCGGGGCACCCTGATCAGACTTTTATCATCACCCCACATAAAGTGTGTAGAGCGCCATGCCCATCTCAGCCGAGGCGGTGCGGGACCTGCAGGAGAACGACCTCAAGGTCCTCCACGCCCTTGAGCGGCTCATGCGGCGGTACCAGTGGGTCCCCCTGGAGAACCTCGGGAGGGCGACGGGCCTCGGCGAGGGCGAGGTCTCGTACCGGCTCACCCGGCTCCTCTCCGCGAACCTGGTCAAGTACGAGAAGGTCCCGTACGACGGCTACTCCCTCGTCTTCTCCGGCTACGACACCCTCGCCCTCCACGCCCTCTCGGCGAAGGGGACGGTGCAGGCCCTCGGCCCCTTCATCGGCGAGGGCAAGGAGTCGGTGGTCTACGAGGCCCTCGGCCTCGGGAGGCTCGTCCTCAAGTTCCACCGGGTCGGGCAGCGGTCCTTCCAGTCCGCGAGGCTGAAGCGGGGCTACATGCCCGAGGAGGGGCATGTCCCCTGGATCTTCGCCTCCGCCCTCTCGGCCGAGCGGGAGTTCCAGGCCCTCACCCGCCTGCACCCGGCCGTCTCGGTCCCCCTGCCGGTGGAGCGGAACCGGCACGTCGTGGTGATGTCCTTCCTCCCCGGGACGAACCTCTCGCGCTGCACCCCGGAAGACCCCGAAGCGATGCTCGGGGCGATCCTCCGCCAGGTGAGGGAGGCGTACCGGCTGGGGGTGGTCCACGCCGATCTCTCGGAGTTCAACGTCATGGTGGACGGGGAGCGGTGCTTCCTCATCGACTGGCCCCAGTGGCTCGAGACCTCGCACCCGAACGCGGGCGAGACCCTGGAGCGGGACCTGAGGGTCCTCCTCCTCTACTTCGCCCGGAAGTTCGGGATCGAGTACCCGCTCGCGGCGGCGCTCGCGGAGGTGACGGGGTGAAGGTCTTCGGGATCGACGTGGTGAAGGGGTCGGTCCGGTCCCGTTCCCGGCGGCCCGTCTATGCGCTCGTCCGGATGGCGGACGGGGAGATCGCCGGCGAGGGCGAGGTGACCCAGTACCGGCTCCTGCGGGAGATCGCGGCCGAGCAGCCGGAGATCCTCGCCGTGGACAGCATCCAGGAGATCGCGAGGGACCAGCACGCCCTCTTCGCCTTCCTCGAGCACCTCCCGCCGAGGACCCGGCTCGTCCAGGTCACGGGGGGCGAGCGCCCCGAGACCCTCGGGAAGGTCGCGGCCCGGTACAACATCAGCTTCAACCGGTTCGACCCCTTCGCCGAGGCCCGGGCCACGGCCCGGATCGCCTCCCTCGGGGGCGGGGCCGAGGTGGTCGCGTACGAGAACACCTGCACGGTCGCCGTCTCCCGGAACCGGTCCCTCGGGAAGGGCGGCTGGAGCCAGAACCGGTACGTCCGGAAGGTCCACGGCGCCGTGCTCCGGGAGGCCCGGGAGATCGAGGAGCGGCTCGTCCAGGCGGGCCTCAGGTACGAGAAGAAGGAGTCCCGGGCCTTCGGCGGGCTCTCCCGGGTCGTCTTCCTCGTCCACGCCCCCCGGGACGAGATCCCCGTCTCCTCCCGGCGCGGGGGGGACGTCCAGGTGCGGATCGCGGGGCAGAGGCTCGACCGGATCCGGTTCAAGCCCGCGGGGAAGGGGGCGGTCCCCCTCATCGTGGGGATCGACCCGGGGACGACCACGGCGGTCGCGGCGGTGGACCTGGACGGGAACCTGGTGCACCTCTCGAGCGGCCGGGAGCGGTCCATGGGCGACGTCGTCGAGACCCTCTACCAGGTGGGGAAGCCCCTCGTCGTCGCCTCCGATGTCTCGGCGATGCCCTTCTCGGTCGAGCGGATCCGGCGGGCCTTCTCGGCGGTGCCCTACACCCCGCGGGCCGACCGGACCGGCGAGGAGAAGCTCGCCCTCACCGAGGGCTTCTCCTACGCAAACCTCCATGAGCGCGACGCCCTCTCGGCGGCCCTCGACGCCTACCGCTCCTACCGGAACAAGTTCCAGTCGGTCCAGAAGCGGGTGCCTCCCGGGTTCGACCTCACCCGGGTGAAGGCCGGCATCATCCGCGGCCAGCCCATCGAGAAGATCCTCGGCGAGCTCTCCCCCGCCCGGCCCCCCGCCGCCGAGAAGCCCCCCGAGCCCCTGGTCGCGGGGAAGCAGGACGAGCGGGTCATGGTCCTCGACGGGATGGTGAAGCGCCTCCGCTCCCTCGTCGCCGAGCTCCAGGAGGAGGTGCGGGCGAAGGAGGGGGAGATCGAGAGGTACCGGGAGCGCCTGGAGCGGGAGCGGTCGCGGGCCTCGGTGCGCATGAGGCGGGACGCCGAGGTCACGAAGCGGGACGCCATCATCCAGGAGCTCAGGCACCGGCTCAGGGAGGGCGAGCGGCGGGTGAGGTCCCTCAGGAGGCGGCTCGAGCGGCAGAGGGCGGCGGAGGAGGTGCAGGCCGGCGGGACCCGGCTGCCCCTCAAGGTCCTCCCGTCCCTCACCCGCGACGGGGTCCAGGCCCTCGTTCAGGAGGCGGGCATCGCCGAGGGCGACCTCCTCTACGTCGCCCGGTCCGACGGCTGGGGCCGGACGGTGGTGAAGGACCTGGCCGGGCTCGGGGTGAAGGCCCTCCTCGTCGGGATCCACCCGCCGCCCCGGGTCGACCCCCTCCTCCTGGACACCTCGGGAGAGGAGGAGATCCCCGTCATCCCCGTCCCGCAGGGGACGGTCCAGGCGAGGGGGCCGGCCGGCTCGGTCCCCCGGGACGTGGTCGAGGACGGGCTCGCGGCATGGGCCGAGGCGAGGAAGCGGGAGAAGACCGAGAAGAAGAAGGCCATGGTCGAGTACCTCTTCCGGGAGTACCGCACCGAGCGGGAGAAGGAGGTGAGGAAGGGTGGATGACCGCGAGCTCCTGGAGTCCATCGTGGACCTGGTGGGCGAGGACCGCACGAGGGACGACTGCGCCGTCCTCCCCCTGGGGGACACGGTCCTCGTCGCGACGACGGACATGCTCCACACGAAGACCGACTTCCTCCCGGGGATGACCGACTGGCAGTGCGGCTGGATGGCGATAGCGGTCACCCTCTCGGACATCGCCTCGATGGGGGCCGCCCCGCGGTGGCTCCTCCTCGCCGTGGGGCTCGACCGGGCCGAGCGCCTGAGACCGGTCATGGAAGGGGCGAGGGCCTGCTGCGACCGGTACGGCGCCGAGCTCGTGGGCGGGGACATCGACAGCCACGACGAGCTCACCCTCGTCTCGACCGGCCTCGGGACCGTGAGGCCCGAGCACCTGGTGCGCCGCCAGGGGTCCCGGCCGGGTGACCTGATCTGCGTGACCGGGGTGCTCGGGCGGGCCCAGGCCGCCATCGACGGGTTCACGCAGTACCGGAAGGCGCTTTTCGAGCCGCAGCCCCGGGTCGCCGAGGGGCAGGTCCTCGGGAGGGGCGGTGCGAGCTCGATGATGGACATCTCCGACGGGCTCGCCCTCTCCCTCTGGGACCTCGTCCTCGCGAACCGGTGCGGGTACCGGGTGACCTCGGCGATGCTCCCGGTCATCGACGACATCCCGTACGAGAAGGCCCTCGAGCTCGCGGTGTACGGCGGCGGGGACTACGAGCTCCTCTTCACCATCCCCGCCGAGCGGCTCCCCCTGGAGGGGGTGGCGTACCAGGTCATCGGCCACGTCGTGGGTGAGCCCGGGGCCTTCTTAAACGGCGTCCCCATGGAGCACCGCGGCTACCAGCACCGCTGGCCGGGCGGAGCGTGACGGTCCCGGCAGGAAGCCGGAGGAGAACATGACCCCGTACCGCCTTTCCCAGGGGGGGCGGGGCAGGGCAGTAATGAGAAATGCTATACTTTTGGGAATCCCCTCAATTAAGTCAATTCGCCGAAATTTACATGGAAACAGGAATTCATTCCCGTTTTTCAAAGAGGTAGATTTATAAGGGTTCAAGCTAATTTAGTCACACTGGCACTTCTCCTCACCCAGGGGTCTTCCCCGACCTGCGCGTGCCATGTTGGTGAGGGGTGCCAAGGGAACGGGACATGTCTCACAGAAGTGGAATAGTTCTCATCATCGGTCTCCTCCTCATCGCCTGCCTCGCCCAGGCAGTCCTCGCTGACCCGGACGGGACGGGGGGCGGGGGGGCGGACCAGGCCGTGATCACGCCGACTCCCGCGCCGACGGACACGCCCACGGACACGCCGACCGTGGCCGATACCCCGACGCTGACACCGACGCCGGATCCCACGCCGGTTCCGACGGACACGCCGACCGTGGCCGATACCCCGGTTCCGACGGACACGCCGGCGGTGACCGATACCCCGGCGCCGACGGAGACCCCGGCACCGACCGATACGCCGGTGCCGACCGCGACGGCCACTCCGACGCCCACGGCCACGACCACGCCCGCCGTCACCGCGACCGCGACCCCGACCCCGACGCCGGCCCCCACGGTCGCCCCGACGGTACAGCCGACCGTGGCGATCACCACGCCGCAACCGACCCCCACGCCGGCGGGACTCCAGAGGGACCTCGCGCCCGAGAACCCCGCCTTCTATCACTACCTGGACCTGAAGAACCTGGGCAGGACGTCCCAGATCAAGCAGGGCTATGCCCTCGGCTACGTGCCTCCCTCGGTCGACCTGTCGCACCTGAAGGGAAAGGCGGTGGCGTGGGCGGCCGTCGATGCCGAGGCCGAGGACGCGGGGACGGACCTCGTCACCCAGGACACCTCGACGACCGGTTACCCGGCCTCGTACGACCTCCGGACCCTCGGCAAGGTGACCGGGGTGCGGGACCAGGGGACCTGCGGGGCCTGCTGGGCCTTCGCGACCTACGGCTCGCTCGAGTCGACCCTGCTCCCGCGGGAGACCTGGGACTTCTCCGAGAACAACATGCTGAACACCAAGGGGTACGACATCGGCCGGTGCGACGGCGGGAGCGACATCATCGCCATGGCCTACCTCGCACGGTGGTCGGGGCCGGTCAACGAGCAGGCCGACCCGTACTCCATCTCGGCCGTCCTCTCGCCGACGGGCCTCAAGACGAGGAAGCACGCGCAGGAGATGCTCATCATCCCGCCGCGGAAGGACTACACCGACAACAACAACCTCAAGGCCGCCATCATGAACTACGGCGGGGTGTACTCGGGGATGTACTGGGACGCCACCGGCCTCAACGCGAGCATGGCGTCCTACTACGCGGCGTTCCCCGACATGCCCAACCATGCCATCACCCTCGTGGGCTGGGACGACAGCTTCAGCCGGACCCGGTTCGTGACCTTCCCGACCTACTATGACGGCACCCCCATCACGAACGACGACGGGACCCCGTACGTCTCCATGCCCCCGGGCGACGGGGCCTTCATCGCGAAGAACAGCTGGGGCACCGGCTTCGGGGACAAGGGGTATTTCTACATCTCCTACTATGACCCGATGATCGGCTTCACCGACAACTCGGTCTTCACCGCCGAGCCCCTGAAGAACCTCAGGGCGGAATACGAGTACGACGACCTCGGGTGGGTCGGGAACCTCGGGTCCGGGAACGGCGGCGACACCGCCTGGATGGGCAACGTCTTCCGGGCCACGGAGCAGGCGCAGGTCGCGGCGGTCTCGTTCTACACCTCGACCGAGAACTCCGAGTACACCGTCTCGGTGTACACCGACCCGACGAACGGCCCCATCGGCTCTTCGGGCCCCGCTGCGACGAAGAGCGGCACCTTCGAGCTCGCCGGCTACCACACGGTGGCCATCGACCCGCCGGTCCCCGTGAACCTCGCCCAGCGGTTCTCCGCGGTGGTGAAGATCCGGACGCCGAACTACCCGTACCCGATCCCCCTCGAGATCAACATACCGGGCTACACGAGCAGCGTGGTGGCCCATACCGGCGAGAGCTTCAACAGCACCGACGGGGTCTCCTGGACCGACGTCACCAAGATCCCCCTCGACCTCCCGGGGATCACCCTCGGCAACGTGGGCGTGAATGCCTTCACCGTGGCGGCGGTACCCCCGCCCGACGCCCGGTTCACCGCGACCCCCAGGGTCGGGTACACGCCCCTCAAGGTCACGTTCAGGGACCGGTCGCTCCGGAAGCCGACCTCCTGGCTGTGGGACTTCGGCGATGGCACGACTTCGACCGACCGGAACCCGACCCACACCTATGCCACGGCCGGGACCTTCACCGTGAACCTGACGGTGAAGAACAGCGGCGGGTTGGATTTCACCACCAAGGAGACCTACATCACGGTCGGCGCGAGCAAGGGCAAGGCCCGCCCGTATTATGACTTCAAGAAGCAGGACGACGACAACACGCCGTCCTGGCGATAACCTCTCCTTTTTTCACCGTTCCCTTTCC
>DATIYO010000002.1:0-8052 GCA_035517575.1 Methanomicrobiales archaeon | reverse complement strand
CCGTGGATCTCCTGGGGGGTGATGGCCGAGAACCGGGCCCTCTTCACGGGCACCCGCGGGTTCACGGCCCGGATCAGGTCCACGGCCTCCTTCCCGATGAGCTCCCCCTCGGTGTCGAAGTCGGTCGCGATGACGACCTCCCCCGCTTTCTTCGCGAGCTTCTGCAGGGTCGCGACGATCTTCTTCTCGGTGGGGACCTTCACGGTTCCCGCGTCGATGAGGGTGCGGGGGGTGTTCTCCTTGCTCCGCCAGTCGTCGTAGCCGGGGACGAAGTCCACCTCGACCACGTGCCCCTTCAACCCTACCACCACCGTGTCGTCGAAGGAGTAGGTCGAGATCCCCGTCTCCTTCCTCGTCGCGACCTTCCCCTTCCCCGCGAGGATGTGGGCGATCCGCTCGGCGGAGATGTTCTTCTCGGCGACGATCAGGTTCACGGCGCCGCCCCCTTCTCCCCGAGCGCATCGCGGATCATCCGGGCGAGCTCCTTCGGGTCGGCCCGCCCCCTCGTCCTCTTCATGGCCTGCCCGACGAGGAAGTTGAGGGCCTCGCCCTTCCCGCCCTGAAAGTCCTTCGCCGCGGCGGGGTTCGCCTCCACCAGCTCGCGGATGACCGGCCCGAACTCGTCCCCCGCCGCCTTCCCGAGGTTCAGCCGGGCGACGATGGCCGCGGGGCGCTCGGGGGCCTCGCCCCTGCCCACCTGGTCGAGGATGACCCGGAGCACCTCGACCCCCGCCTTCTCGGTGATCTCCTTCCCCCGGAGCAGCCCGAGGAGCTCCACGAAGTGGTCGGGGGGCACGCGGGAGATGAGCATGTCCCGGTAGTAGAGCTCGCCGAGGAGGGTGTCGGCGACCCAGGTGGCGGCGAGGACCGGGTCCCCGCGGCAGGCGACCTCTTCGTAGAAGTCGGCGAGGCGGAGGTCACCGCAGAGGGTCCGGGCATGGATGGGCGAGACCCCGTAGGCCTCGCCGAACCTGACCCGGCGCGCGGCGGGGAGCTCGGGGAGCACGATCTCCTCGCACCACTCCCTGACCCGGAGGGGCCGGAGGTCGGGCTCGGGGAAGTACCGGTAGTCGTGCTCCTCCTCCTTGGACCGCGCCGAGGTCGTCACCCCGCGGGCCTCCAGGAAGTGGCGGGTCTCGCGCCCGACGGTGAGCCCCCGCCGGAGGACGTTCCGCTGCCTCGTGATCTCGAAGGTGAGGGCCTTCTCCACGCCCTTGTACGAGGAGATGTTCTTCACCTCGACCCGGTTCCCCCCCTCCATGGAGATGTTCGCGTCCACCCGGAGGCCCCCCTCGCGGTCCCCGTCGAAGACGCCGAGGTACTCGAGGGTCGCGCGCAGGGTGTTGATGAACCGGCGGGCCTCCTTCGGGGAACGGAGGTCGGGGTCGGTCACGATCTCGATGAGGGGGATGCCGCTCCGGTTGTAGTCCACGAGCGAGTACCGCGGCCGGTCCCCGCTCCCGACGTGGACGAGCCGGCCGGGGTCCTCCTCCATGTGGACCCGGGTGATCCGGATCCGCTTCTCGGTGCCGTCGTCGCTCTCGATCTCCAGGTGGCCGTCCACGGCGAGGGGCCGGTCGTACATGGTGATCTGGAACCCCTTCGGGAGGTCGGGGTAGAAGTAGTTCTTCCGGGCGAACTCGGCCTCGTCGGGGATGGTGCAGTTGAGGGCCTTCCCCACCCTGAGGGCGTACTCGACGGCCCGCCGGTTGAGGACGGGGAGCGACCCGGGCAGGCCCAGGCAGGTGGGGCAGGTGTGGGTGTTCGGCGGGTCGTTCCGGTAGTCGGTGGAGCAGCCGCAGAAGAGCTTCGTCTTCGTCGTGAGCTGGCAGTGGATCTCGAGGCCGATGATGACCGTCATCGCTTCGCCCCCTGCTCGTAGGCGTACGCGACCTCGAGGACCCGCTCGTCGGCAAACGGCCTCCCCATGACCTGGAGCCCGACGGGCATCCCGCCGACCTTCCCGCACGGGACCGAGGCCGAGGGGATGCCGGCCAGGTTCGCGGGCACCGTGAGGATGTCGGAGAGGTACATCGAGAGGGGGTCGGTCTTCTCCCCGATCCGGAAGGCGACCGTGGGCATGGTCGGCCCCGCGATCACGTCGACCTCCCTGAAGATGCGGGCGAAGTCTGCCGAGACGTTCCTCCTCGCGGCCTGGGCCTTTCCATAGTACTTCCCGTAATAGCCCGCCGAGAGGGCGAAGGTCCCGAGGAGGATCCGGCGGCGCACCTCCTCGCCGAACCCCTTCTCCCTCACCACCCGGAAGGCGTCGTGCCACGACTGCCGCACGTCGCCGGGGACGCCGTAGCGGACCCCGTCGAACCGCGCGAGGTTCGAGGACGCCTCGGAGGTGCAGGTGACATAGTAGGCGGCGAGGGCGTATCGCATCGAGGGCATCGAGCAGGGGACGGTCCGGGCACCCAGCCCTTCGAGGACGGCGATGGCGTCCCTGACCTTCGCCGCGACCTCGGGGTCGACCCCCGCCCCGAAATACTCGGAGGGGACCCCGATCCGAAGGCCTTTCACGCCGCCGGTCAGGTCAGGCGCAAAAGGCCGGTCCAGCATGGTGCTGTCGCGGGGGTCGTAGCGGCTGATCACCTTCATGAGGTGGGCGAGGTCGCTCACGGTCCTCGCGAGTGGCCCGATCTGCTCCAGGGAGTTCGCGTACGCGACGAGCCCGTACCGCGAGACCCGGCCGTAGCTCGGCTTCAGGCCCGCGATCCCGCAGAAGGCCGCGGGGCAGCGGATGGACCCGCCGGTGTCCGAGCCGAGGGCCATCGGGACGATGCCTGCCGCCACCGCCGCCGCGGACCCGCCCGACGACCCGCCAGGCACCCGGGCGGGGTCGAGGGGGTTCTTCGTCGGGCCGAAGGCGCTGTTCTCGGTGGAGGAGCCCATGCCGAACTCGTCCATGTTCGTCTTCCCCGCGATGCCCGCGCCCTCGGCCAGGATCCGGTCGACCACGTGGGCGTTGTACGGCGGGATGTACCCCTCGAGGATCCTGGATCCACAGCTCGTCGGGATCCCGCGGGTCGAGATGTTGTCCTTCACGGCGATCCGGATGCCGGCGAGCAGGCCCCGCTCCCCCGGCTTCCCGTCGCAGCGGGTGATGAAGGCGTTGTACGGGTCGTCCCCGCGGGCGCCGGCGGGTGACGTCACTCCATCACCCTCGGCGCCCTGACGAACCCGTCCTCGGGCTCCTTCGTGAGGGACAGGACCTCCTCCTGGGGGAGCGAGGGGGTGACCTCGTCCCCGCGCATGACATTGAACTCCCCGCCCCCGCCGCCGGCGTCCTCGCGCACGGTGTCCAGGATGTCGAAGTACTCGAGGATGGCGTTGAACTCCCGGGTGAACTCCCCGAGCCGCTCCCGCGGCAGGCCGATATCGGCGAGGTTCGCGATCTTCTCCACGTCCTCAGGCAAGACCATGGCGTTCCCCCGAAAGATGGGTTAAGTACCGTTGCACCGACCTTTTATAACCGTTTTCCCGGGCGAGCACGCGGATCGCCCCCGCGATCCCGCTCCCGTACTGCATCGCCTTCTTCGGGGCGCCCGCGATGCCCTGAGGGAGGAGGCGCGCCGCCACCTCCCTCAGGGGGACCTTCCCCGTCCCCGCGGAGAGGAGGGCTCCAGGCGGCAGGGCGCGGGCGGCGCGCACCACCCGGTGGTCCAGGTAGGGGAGGGAGAAGCAGGTCCCGTGGAGCCGGGCGACCGCCTGGTCCCTGAGCGCCTGCCGGCGGAGGGAGGCGAAGTCGCGGGCGAGCATCGCGGGGACGTCGGCAGCGGTCCGGTACCGGGCGTACCCGCCGAAGAGCTCGTCGGCCCCCTGGCCGAGGAGGACCCGCCGGTGGCCCCTCTCCCCTGCCCAGCGGGCCACGAAGAAGAGCCCCGCGGCGATGGCCGTGTCGAGCGGGGTCGGGTCGGGGATCGCCGCGACCACCTGGCGAAGGGCTTCCCCCAGCCCGTCCTCCGTGACGGTCACCCCCTCCCAGCGAAGGCCGAGGGCCCGTGCCGCTCCCTCACCCTTTTCGAGATCCTGGCTCCCCGCCATGCCGACCGTCACGCAGGGCAGGCCGGCGAGGCAGGCGATGAGGGCGGAGTCGACGCCGCCCGAGAGCCCGACGGCGCCCTCCGTTGCCCTGAGCCCGACCGCGGTCCTGATGGCCGTTTCGAGGTCGAGGGGGGGAGCATCGGGCCGGACCTGCCCGACGACCTCCCCGCCGCAGGTGATCACCCCCTGGTCTCCCGGGATGCCGAGCACTCCCATCTCGTCGGTGGCCGTGCACCCGTCCCAGGCGAGCCGGAACTCCCCGCCGAACCCCGCGACGCGCGCGGGATCCTCCCCGATTACCGCCGCTATATCGTCGGGGGTGAGCACTTCCCCGCCGTGCTCCACCCAGCCGAGGAGCTCCACCCGGGCGGGATGAGCGGGACGGTGCCCGGTCATCTCTTCCGGGCTTTCGGTTTCCGGCCCCGCGTCCGGGGGAGGTATCTGGAGAGCGAGGCGACGACCCGGTCCACCTGTTCGGGTGCGGTGCCGATGTATTTCTCAGGGTCGAGGAGGCCCTCGAGCTCCTTCCTCGTGATGGACCTCCGGACCTCCCTGTCCCCGGCGAGGACCGCCGCGAGATCCTTCTTCCGCCGGTACGCCTCCATGCTCGCCTTCCGCACGGCCTCGTGGGCGTCCTGCCTGCCCATGCCCCGCCTCGTGAGCTCCACCATGACCGCCTCGGCGAGGGGGATGCCGCCGAGGATGGCGAGGTTCTTCCCGATGTTCTCCCCGTGGATGGCGAGCCCCTCCATGACGCCGGTGGTTACCGCGAGGAGGTGGTCGGTGAGGATGGTCGCCTCGGGGAAGATGACCCGCTCGCAGGAGGAGTTGGTCAGGTCGCGCTCGTCCCAGAGGGTGTTGTTCTGGAGGGCGGGCTCCACCGCGGCTCTCACGACCCGCGCGAGCCCCGAGACCTGCTCCGACTTGATCGGGTTCCGCTTGTGCGGCATGGTGCTCGACCCCACCTGCCTCGACCCGAAGGGCTCCGAGACCTCCCCGATCTCGGTCCGCTGGAGCGTGCGGACGGCGATGGCCATCCGGTCCAGGGTCGTCGCGACGCCGGCGAGGAACATGAAGTACTCGGCGTACCGGTCCCTGGGGACGATCTGGTTCGAGATGTCGACGGTCCCGAGGCCGAGCTCCCCCATCATCTTCTCCTGGACGGAAAAGCCGTCCTTCCCGAGGGCGGCCATGGTCCCCACGGCGCCGGTCAGCTTCCCCACCTCCACCCGCGGCCGGATCTCGCGGAGCCGGTCCAGGTGCCGCGCGACCTCGGAGGCCCAGAGGGCGAAGCGCATCCCGTAGGTGGTGGGGATCCCGATCTGGCCGTGGGTCCGGGCGGCGCAGACGAGCCCGCGGGTCTCGCCGGCCCTGCGGAGGAGGACCGCGAGGAGCCCCCGGAGCTTCTCCTCGAGGAGCGCGAGGCTCTCCTTCAGCTGGAGCCCGGTCGCCGTGTCCAGCATGTCGTTCGAGGTCGCCCCGAAGTGGACCCACCGCCCCGCCTCCCCCGAGACCTCGGAGAGGGCCTTCACCACCGCCATCATGTCATGGCTGATCTCCGCCTCGATGGCCTTCGCCCGGGCGAGGGAGGCCTTCTTCGCACCCCGTGCGATCGCCGTCGCGTCCCTCGCGGGGATGAGCCCGCACGCGGCCTCGGCCTTCGCGAGGGCCGCCTCCGCGGCGACGATGCACGCGAACCGGTGCTCCTCGGACCAGACCGCCCGCATCTCAGGGGTCCCGTAGCGGTTGTCGATGGGGTGGATCGCCATGAAGAGGTGTGACCCTGCAAGAGTAAAAAGGAGTTGGGGTCGAAGAATAGGTAGGATGGACGAGCTCGCCGCCTACTTCCCCTACGAGTCCTACCGGCCGCACCAGCGGGAGATGCTCGAGGCCGTCGCGGTGACGGCGCGGGACGGCGGGATCGCGATGATCGACGCACCGACGGGGAGCGGGAAGTCGAGCGTCGTCTCGGCGCTCCTCGCCGAGCGGCGGGGCCGGACCGTGGTGATCGCCGTCCGGACCGTCTCCCAGCTCGCCACCTTCGTGCGGGAGCTCACCCTCGTGCGGAAACGGAGGCCCGAGCTCCGGTTCGCCTACCTGATCGGGAAGGGGCAGATGTGCCGGCTCGGGGGCCGGGGGGACGTGTACCGCCGGTGCGAGGGGCTGAAGTCCCTCTCGACGGCCCTCCTCCGGAGCCGCGCCGAGGCGGGCTCCCTCAACCCGTCGAGGGACCAGGTGGTGCGCCTCCAGATAAAGAAGAACACCCCCGACCACCCCCTCGTCTGCCCCGCCTTCATCCACAGCCGCGCCTTCTCCCTCGAGGAGGGGGCGGGCCTCCGGATGGTCCCGTCGGCGGCCCTCCGCGCCCGCGCCGAACGGGTCGGCGGGGAGACGGTCTCGCCCGAGGACCTCCCCGCGGCCTCGGGGGACTGCTGCCCGTACGAGGTGATGCTCCAGGCGGCGAGGGGCGCGGACGTCGTCCTCCTGAACTTCCACCATGTCCTCGACGCAACCATCCGGGAGCAGCTCTACCTCCAGCTCGGCCTCGAGGCAGGGGAGGTCCTCCTCCTCGTCGACGAGGCTCACAACCTGGGTGACGCGGTCCAGTCGGTCCAGTCGGTCGCCCTCGGGGAGCGGGGCCTCGAGGGGGCGGAGGCCGAGCTCCTCAGGCTCCGCGGCAGGGTGCGCACCGCCGAGGCCGCGGCAAGGGTGCTCCCCCAGGTGCGGCGGTTCATGGAGCTCCTCCGCGCCTCGCGGGAGCTGGAGGACTGGTTCGACCCCGCCATCTTCGAGCGGATGGTGGTGCAGGGGTCCCTCTACCCGAACATGGCGGCCATCGTCGACGACCTGCTCGAGGTCTCGGACGCCATCCGCGAGCGGAACAAAAAGGCCGGCGAGTTCCGGGAGAGCGCCGTCGAGCGGCTCACGACCTTCCTCTACCGGATCTTCCTCTCGGCCCACGACCCCGCGTACCTCACCGTCTACCGGCGGGACGGGGAGGAGGTGGTCCTCGAGGTGAGGAACATCGACCCGCAGGAGAAGATCCTCGAGCTCGCCCGGTCCCATGCCGCGACGGTCCTCATCAGCGGGACCCTCTCCCCCGTGGACGCCTTCCGGCGGCTCTACTTCGGGGACGAGAAGGTCGCGGCCCTCACCCTCCCGAACGCCTTCCCGAGGGACCACCGGATGGTCGTCGGGGCGCGGGACGTGACCACCCTCTACAGCATGCGGGACCAGGCAGGGAACCGCGAGCGGATCGCGGGGTACATCGCGGAGTTCGCCCGGCTCCCGGGGAACCTCGCGATCTACTTCCCCTCGTACCAGGTGCTCTCGTCCTTTGCCGACCTCTGCGCGGGCTCGCTCCGGGGGAAGGAGGTCATCGTCGAGCCGAGGGATCCGGCGGACGCCTCGGCGGCCCTCCGGACCTTCCTCGGCCTGCCCGCGCAGGGGAAGGCGGGGGTGATCTTCGCGGTCTGCGGCGGGAAGTGGAGCGAGGGGCTCGACTACCGGGGGGAGCTCCTGCAGGGCGCGATGGTGGTCGGCCTCCCCCTCGCGCCCTTCACCCGGGTGCGGTCGATGGTCATCGACTACTTCCGTCGGAAGTTCGGGGACGAGGGGGAGTTCCTCTCCTACACCCTCCCTGCCATGAACCGCGCGCTCCAGGCCCTGGGGAGGGTGATCCGCTCGCCCGAGGACCGGGGATTTCTTGTCCTCTGCGAGCAGAGATTCATGGAGGCCCAGATCCGGGGGGCGCTCCCCGCCTGGATCCGGGAGGAGATGGCCGGGACGACGCTCGAGGGATTCGGGGGGCTGGTCGATCGATGGCGGTGACGAGCGGGTCGCAGCCCTTCGGGCTCTGGGTGGTCACCGTGAGCTGGCAGGGCGACGAGGTGTACCGGGTCCACTTCGGGAGGACCGGCCCCGCCGGGCCTGTCCATCCCCTCATCCGCCGGTTCCTCATGGGCCACGAGGTGGACCTCTCACCCATCCATTCGCCGGCCG
>DATIYO010000001.1:0-4151 GCA_035517575.1 Methanomicrobiales archaeon | reverse complement strand
AGATGGGCCAGATCGGCGAGGGGCTGAACGAGGGGGCACGCCTCGCGAACCTGAACCTGGTCGGCGGGGAGACCGCCCAGCTCCCCGGCCTCGTGAACGGCCTCGACCTCGCCGGGACCTGCCTCGGGGTGCAGGAAAGGGCGCGGGTCGTCACCGGCGGGAAGATCCGGCCGGGCGACGTGATCCTCGGGGTGCCGTCGAGCGGGATCCACAGTAACGGCCTCACCCTCGCCCGCCGGGTCGTGGAGAGGGCGGGCGGGTACGACGAGCGGCTCCCCGGCGGCATGACCCTCGGGAGGGCGCTCCTCCTCCCGACGAGGATCTACCGCGAGGCCCTCGAGGCCTGCCGGAAGGCCGACGTCCACGGGATGTGCCATGTCACGGGGAGCGGCCTCCTGAACTTCCCGCGGCTCACGAAGTTCGGGTTCGACTTCACCGACCCCCTCCCCGTCCCGCCCGTCTTTGCCTGGCTCCAGGAGAAGGGGGAGATCGAGCCCGCCGAGATGTACCGCACCTTCAACATGGGCATGGGCTTCGCCTACGTCCTCGCCGAGGAGGACGCGGCCGTGGTACGGGGGCTCATCCCCGGTTCGCGGGTCGTGGGCTCCATCGTGAAGGAGGCCGGTATCACCCTCGAGGGGATGCCGGTCCGCTGAAGGAAAGGATTCAGGATCCCTGCGCCGGCTCTTCTCCGGCCTCGCACGCGGGGATCTCGCTCTTCTCGGCCTTCTCGGATACGATCGCCGAGTTCCCCGTCGGGTCCTCGATGGCGAGGGTGAAGGGGAGGCTCCCCTCCCTCGCGAGCTCGATCCGGCGGCGGAGGACGAGCGCGTTCTCCCGCTCCCCGCCCTCGGCCCAGGAGAGTACCCCGCCGATCACGTCGTCGATCCGCTCGAGGACCCCCTCCACGTTGGAGACGAAGCCCTCGCAGGCGGGGCCCGGGTCGATCTCGACGCCGAGCTCGGGGATCTCCACCCTCGCCGAGGCGGAGCGGACCACCCGGATGGTGAGGTCCTCGGGGCGGTCCACCCGGATCTCCCAGCGGGCGGGCTCGGCCCCCTGGAGGACCATCGTGTCGGCATGGCGGTAGCCGCACTCGCACCGTGCGCTCACGATCAGGATATCGGAGAAATAGGGGATATTTTCGGTTTTGTAGAGGTATTGGATCTCCCGTTCACAATAGGGACAGCGGCCGGGGACGATGCTCTCCACTAGGTGGTGCCGCCCCCGATCTTGTCCCGGGCGATCTTCACCGACATCGGGGTGATGACCACGTACCTCTGGTCGCCGAGGCCGACGATATCGCCGTTCACGTCCTTTGCGACGTCTTTTAAGTCCTTGAGGACCCGCTCGTACGTGATCTTGTCCATCTTCAGCCGGCCGATGTCGATGATGACGATGTTCCCGTTGTAGACCTCCTCCTTCACCTTCGGAGTGTCCTTCAGGTCGCCGATGGTCGCCACCTTCACGTACATGGTGGCGGGCTGGTCGCTCATCGTCCCCTCGAAGGAGGCGAGGTCCAGCTCCATGTAGTCGTCCGAGCCGGTGGGAGGGCTCCGGCCGATGATGCTGTCGAGGAGTTTACTCATGAAAACAATATTATTCCGTGTTTTGTTATAACCTTTCCCTTGCCGACGGCCGTTGGCGGCGGGGGCGATCCGGCCGGTCCCCGTCCCCTACAGCTCGAGCGCCCACAGGGCGTCCCCGACGTGGTGGACCGCCTTCGCCATCTTCCCCTTCGTCTCGGCCCGCAGGGCGGCGGCATCGAGGAGGGCGACCACGACGGCGAGGGGCTTCCGGTGCTTCTCGTCCACGACGACGGCCGGCGAGCCCTTCTTCACGTCGTCGGTGACCGAGACGATCCCGGGCCGCATCACGTCGGCCCCCTTCGCGACGAAGGGGACGGCGCCCATGTCCACGACGATGGTCCGCTCGGGGAAGGGCCGGTCGATGGCCCCCTTCACCGTCGGGAAGACCCAGCCCGCGGACCTCATGAGGAGCGGCTTCTTGTCCACCAGGTAGAGCTGGAACGGGGCGTCGATCTCGGCGAACTCCACCCGCTCGGAGCGGAACTTCGCCGCAGAGGGGCCGATCTCGGCGGCGAGGGCGGAGAAGAGGCCGGCGAGCTCGTCCTTCCGGATGGTGTACCGTTTCTTCACCGTGAGAGCTGCCGTTCTCCTTCCCCCGATCCCCCGAAACCCGGGAGGATACCGGTATTTGGCATCCTCGTTATATTTATCTATCTTCCTTACCCACCAGTGAGTACCCCAGGAGCGAGAGTTCAGGGTATTTTTATGACCAAGAGACCGATGGAGATACTCGATCAGGCGCTCAACCGCCAGCCGGTCATCGTCTCCCTGAAGGGAAAGCGGGAGATCCGGGGCATCCTCCAGGGCTACGACGTCCACATGAACCTGGTGCTGGACCGGGCCGAAGAGGAGAGCGGCGGTGAGGTCCGGAAGCTCGGGACCCTCATCGTCCGCGGGGACAACGTGATCTACATCTCCCCGATCGTGGGGTAACGAGAGGAGGTATACATGTCAAAAGGAACGCCTTCCAAGGGGAAGAGGCAGCATAAGGTCCATATCGCCTGCAGGCGGTGCGGCCGGATCTCTTTCCACGTCCGGCACAAGGCCTGTTCGTCCTGCGGCTTCGGGCGGTCAGCCCGGATCCGCGGGTACCGCTGGGTGAACAAGAAACCGAAGGTACCAACCCATTAAGGCGGGGGCATGTGCGGGATCGTTGGCATCGTTGATGCTGGCGGTGTGTCGCACCCCCTCTACTACGCCCTTTTCGCGCTCCAGCACCGCGGCCAAGAGAGCGCCGGCATCTCCACGTACGACGGGGCGAGCTTCTTCAAGTACAAGGGCATGGGGCTCGTCGCCGAGGTCTTCTCCGAGCAGATCCTGCGGGACCTGAAGGGGAACGTCGGGGTCGGGCATGTCCGGTATCCCACGACCGGCGCGAACCTCCCCGAGAACACCCAGCCCTTCAACTTCCGGTTCCAGGACCACTACTTCGCCATCGCCTACAACGGCAACCTGGTGAACGCCGCCGGGCTCCGCGCCGGGTTCGAGCAGCAGGGCGAGATCTTCTCCACGACGACCGACACCGAGGTCGTCGCCTCGACCATCGTGGACGAGTTCCGGCGCACGGGGAAGATCGAGGACGCCATCATCCACTGCATGCACGTGCTCCGCGGCTCGTACTCCGTGATCCTGATGCTCGACGGGGTCCTCTACGCCTTCCGCGACCCCGTCGGGATCAAGCCCCTCTGCATCGGGAGGACGGACACGGGATACGTGGTCGCCTCGGAGAGCGTCGCCATCGACACCCTCGGGGGCACCCTGATCCGGGACGTCGCGCCCGGCGAACTCTTCCGGATCACCGGGAAGGGCTTCGAGGCGATGCAGATCGCGGTCGCCGACCGGAAGGCCCACTGCATCTTCGAGTACATCTACTTCGCCCGGGCCGACTCGGTCATCGAGGGGAAGCTCGTGTACGACATACGGAGGAAGATCGGCGCCTCCCTCTACGACGAGGCCCCCGTGAAGGCCGACCTCGTCTCCCCCGTCCCCGACTCGGGGACCTCGGTCGCCATCGGCTTCTCCCACCACTCGGGGATCCCCTACCTCGAGGCCCTGATGAAGAACCGGTACACGGCGAGGACCTTCATCAAGCCCTCCCAGAAGGAGCGGGAGCTCGCCGTGCGGCTCAAGCTGAACCCCATCATCGGCCACATCGAGGGGAAGAAGGTCGTGCTCGTCGACGACAGCATCGTGCGGGGTACGACCTCGCGGCACATCGTCGAGCTCATGAAGGGGAGCGGGGCGTCGGAGGTCCATGTCCGGATCGGGTCTCCCCAGATCATCGCCCCCTGCTACCTGGGCGTGGACATGCCCACCCGGCAGGAGCTCATCGCGAGCACGAGGCCCGTCGACCTCGTGAAGGAGTCCATCGCGGCGACCTCCCTCCACCACATCACCCTCGAGGCCCTCGTGAAGGCCATCGGGATCGACCGCGAGAACCTCTGCACCGGCTGCCTCACCGGGAACTACCCCCTCTTCATCGAGGGGGAGTCCTGCCTCTCGCGGAACATCGACTTCGTCGTGGGGAGCTACCAGACGAAGCTCGGCTCGTTCCCGCCCGAC